>JAFGQB010000257.1 GCA_016935915.1 Spirochaetota bacterium | reverse complement strand
TCTTCGGATATTTTATCATTTTTTGAATGTTTAAACGGATAAAATCCAAGACAAGGATAAAGCTTTACACCCACAAAACCGTAATTCACTACTGCATCCTTGCAAAGATCAAGGCATTTATATCTTAAAGGATTAAAGTTTACAAAAGGCAGAATCTGATATGGATATTTGGAGGCAAAATATGAATATTCAAGCACCTGCATTGTATAAGGTATCACGCCATCTTTATTATACAATCTATGATGCGGCATGACTTTTTTTTCGCCTTCTTCTTCGCTGATTTTTCTCCCAGCTTCCATAAGATTAGTCGCATTGATCATATCCATCATTAATGGAGTTATAATATCATACCTGTCATCGTTATCATCCGGAATCTTTTCTTTTTCCAAATCCTTCTCTATTAAATATTCTCCCTTTTTTATATAATTGTCCACAACTCCCATTCTACCCCATATAGAATCATCTTTTAAGGAATTGGCAAAAGCTCCGGTTCTGTTTTTTACCAATTTTGATAATTTCTCTTCAATCCAGCTCTCCGATACAGAAAAAGTTGATGCTTTCTTGATCATATATCTTGTATACTCGTCAGGCAGATGGTTAAAATGCAAAAAATGACAATGAACATTGACTTTAGGTATTCTTCCCATAAAAAAATTCTCCTTTTTAAATTAATATTTATTCTTCAAAAAATTAAATTTGAAAATTGTACTTTATCTCTAATTATTAAAATTAATTAATATTAAAAAATAAATATATAATTTTCAAATAAAATATTTTATCAATAAATTTTCTTAAAAATATTTATTAAAATATATAAAGCAAAATGCATGCCATGATCTTTATTCTAATTTTAACTGAATTTTGATGATATTTAATAGATTCATCATTATTTTTGAGAATATTACCTAAATAACAATAATTAATAAGCATTTTCAAATAAAAAAGGTAAAAATCATTGTTCAATCTTTAGCTGTTATTCAATTATTACAAAAAAAGTTCGTATTTTACGAAATTTTTTTTTTATTTGAATAATGTATGCAATTTATTTATAATTAAATTGACTATTTTTAGATTTTATGAAAAGATTATTTATTATTGTATTCATATTAACAATCATGCTCCAGAATAATTCAGCAAAGAGTCAGGATGACCATGTAAGGGATATTAAACAGTTCATTGAACTGCAATTACTTCAGGAAGCGGAAGCATCTGCATTTGAGGCAATAAATGAATATCCCGAAGATCTTATTTTTTATACTCTTGCTTCCTGGGTATTCAGGGAAGAAAAAAAATTTAAAGATGCCGAAATCATCACTGATATGGCTGTGAAGAAATTCGGTATGAATGATGAACTAAAAAACGAAATAATAAGCAATGAAAACAGTTTTACATGGCATCTTATCAGTATAAATAAATTCGATGAAGCATTGATCCATGCGGAAAAATCTTTTGACCTTGACAAAAATAATCAGTGGTCGATCCTTGCATACGGAAACGCATTGTTCAGAACAAAAAACGGTCAAAAAGCCGTACTGGTGCTTGAAGAAGGTTATGCTAAATATCCGGTAAATTTGCATATAAAATCATCTCTTGCCTTTGCTTATTGTGAATATGGTACAGCACTTTACAATGATAAAAATTATGAAGAATATCAGATAACATTAAAAAAGGCTTATGAACTCTTGCCGGATACAGACTTTATCATAAACTGCTATGCGATATGTCTCATCAGGGTCAAGGACTACGAAAATGCAATAATGCTTTTAAAAGATGGAATCACAAAGTTCCCTGAGTATAAATTTTTTAGATCCAATCTTATTTGGGCTTATTCAGAATATGCCGACAATCTGAAAAATGAAAAAAGACTTAAGGAATATTACAGGTATAAAAAGGAAGCTTATGATCTTGATCCAGACAATGAACGTCTGATCAATGATTATGCTTTAAGCCTTATCATTTCCCAAGATTATGAAAATGCTTTTAGAATATTAAATGAAAAAATTAAATTATTTCCAGATTATTTGACATTGAAAGACACTCTCTCCTCGGCTTATTCAGAATATGCCGACAAAATGAAAGTACAAAACAATCAGGAAGAATACATCAAATACAAAAAAACTGCATATGATACAGCTCCGGATAAGGAATGGATCATCAATGAATATGCCTTAAGCCTCATATATAAAAAAGACTATATTAATGCAATAAATTTACTGTCTGAAGCATTAAAAAAATATCCGGATTACAAACTTATTAAGGAAAATCTGGACAAGCTAACAGTTGAATATGAAAATTCTTTGAAAACGGATATACAGCCTCAGAAAAAATAATTTAATCTTATGAAAAATTATTTAGCAGTATAAAAAAAGCAAAATAAACTGCTGCAATTGTATTTGATTTATTATATTTTTTATTATCATATTCCATTATGGAATTATAAAAATAAACGTATGGTTCTTTATATTTAAACTTTTTCAAAGTTTCTTTTGTCCAGTCCCATATCTTTTCATAACTTTCGTTTTTAAAAAAATCTAAAAGCAATTTATAATCTTTATAAAAAGGATCAAGCTGTCTTAATTCATCAAGCATGAATCTTATTCCGTTTAAATTTTCCATGTTTTCCATTTGATAGATATTAGAGAGTTCAGGCGTTAAATTTAAAAGTTTTGAAGCCATAGATAAGACGGACTGTCTGTACCTGTCATAATCCTTAAAATCAGAAATGTCAAAAATCTCCGATAGATACTTCCCTTTTTCGTCTATTGAAAATATCGCTATCATGTAATTCATTATATCCCATATAGAATTTGTACTATCCTTTAAAAGCTCAATATATCTGTCCATATAATCCTTATTGTTGATCCTTGCAAGGGATTTGGCAGCGTTGGATTTAATTCTGACATCTTCATCATCCAAAAAACCTATCAACTCTTTTTCCACTTTCGGATATGGATAAGCTCCCAGAGCAAAAATAGCAGTAGCTCTGTGATAAGAACCTTTATCTTTGGCAATTTCCAGAATATCGGGAAGAAGCCTGGGTCTAGGTTTTGTAAAAAGTGATTTTAAGACTTCCTCTGTTTCCGATGACAACGGATTTTTAAGTATTTTTTTTATTTCATTTAGAACAACTGGAGAAGAGCTGTATTTTAATGATAATAATATAAGCTGCCTTTTCTGGGGATCTGCAGTGGTTTCAAATGTATGAATATTCATTAAGGTTTTAATATTCCTGAAAGATAAAAATACTTCAGCAATTTCAGTCAATGATTGATGCTCTTTTTCTTCTATGAAAAAATTAAGAAAAATATTAATTGCCGATAAAAATGAAGCAAATATAAAGATCATATAATAGGGATTAAAGATCCATGGGTGATGTTTTTCCCCTATATCGGCAGCAAAACCTGCAATTAATCCAATTGAAAATGCAATGATGCCTGCAAAAAAACTTATCATTGAGTTATAAGTCACCTTGTCTTTTTGCGGAATTGAGGAGATGAGATTTCTTCCTATCATGGACTGGTTTATTCCTTTAACAAATATTGCAGCCGCTCCCAAAATGAATACAAGATAAAGTGGAATTCCTTTTTTTACAAGTGCCCATAAGATAAAAAAAATAATATCCAAAAAAGAGGTGATAAAAACAACCGGTTTTGTAGAAATCCTGTCAATAATGGGTTTTATCAGGTACATTGATAAAGTGATCGATACCGCCACTATAATGGTATATAAGAAAACAATATTCTGCTCTAAAAGGAGTATTTTTTTCAATAAAGGTATTGAAAATCCGAAAATTACAACTACTGAAACATAATTCCAATGCATTAAAAGAGGAATTATTCTCTTCTTGTTGAGAATATTCCTGAATAAATGAGTCAATACATTTATTTCCTTTGATCTTTCAATTTTTTCCCTGCACGGTATCTTTAAAAGATAAAAAGCTGCAATAGTATTAAAAACTATTCCGATGCCCTGAAGCGATAATAATCTGTAAAGTCCTGGCAAAAAAGGAATTGAAACTACAAAAAAACTTGCAATCTTTCCGAAAATATTCCCAAGATTGAATCTGGCGTTATTTCCTGTAATTATATTGCCCAGTGTTGAAGGGGTTGAAAGCATCTGTATCATTGGATTATAAAGGGATACTCCAATAATCCTTACTGTACAGAACAATGCATAAGCACCTATTATTATAAAAACAGCTATCTGTCCTGTAAAAAACAAAGTTAAGGCATAGATCAGACATACCAGCCCCCTGAAGAGCCATGACCAGAAATAGACAGTTATCATATTGTGCCCGGAAAGCAAAGTCGGCGACACTAATAATAATATACCGCTTAAATAGATAAGTGATGATATGATCCCTAGTTGTATGTTCGACGCTCCGAAATGAATTGCCAATAGATATACAGTTGTGTCTGCAAGAAAGCCAAAACCTAATCCGTTAAAAAGTGTAAAGACCATGAAATATTTAAAACCGGTTTGTCTTTCATTCTGCGAGAGAAAATGTGTTTTCATATATTTTAAAATAATATATTTAAAAAATTTTGGCAATTATTATTAAAAAAATAAGGGGACACTCTAGTATTTGTTCCTTTTTTTTATATACATTTTTAAAAAATTTTTTTATACTTTAAAATATGAATCATTTTATGGATATTGCAGTCAAAGAGGCATTAAAGGGAGTCAAACTTAAGCATGGCGGTCCCTTTGGAGCAGTAATTGTAAAAAACAATAAAATAATTTCATCTTCTCATAATCTGGTTATAAAAAATAATGATCCCACAGCTCATGCAGAAATAAATGCCATAAGAAAAGCCTGTAAAGTATTAAATAGTTATCATTTAACTGATTGCATGCTGTTTACAACCTGTGAGCCGTGTCCTATGTGCTTTTCTGCCATACTATGGGCTCATATAAAGCATATTTATTACGGATGCACAAGATTTGACGCAGAATTAATCGGCTTTGATGATAAGTTTATCTATGACATTATAAAGGAAGAAAATAAGAGTAAAAAAATACTTTTGGAACAGTTAAACAGGAATGAATGCTTTGAAGTCTTTAAAAAATGGAAAGAGAACAATAATTTGATATATTAACAAAAAATATAATAAACTCATTGGTATTATTATATTTATTATTAAAAATTCTTGGAACTTTGAACTGATCAATTATTCCAAAAAAATAAAGAACTTGTTCAACTGGAGAAATTTATAAAATGTGGTCGCAGGATTTATATCAGAAAGCATTGATTTTTGCAGGTGAAGCGCATAAGGATCAGAAAGTAAAAGACAAAGACTATTCATATATGGTTCATCTTTCGAACGTATGCATGGAAGTGATAAGAGCATTATTTGAAGAAAAAATAAATGATGCAGACCTTCTGATTCAATGTGCATTGCTTCATGACACAATTGAAGATACGGATGTCACATTTACGGATATAGAAAAAAATTTCGGTAAAAAAGCCGCAGAAGGTGTTCTTGCTTTGACAAAAAATAAAAAATTGAAAAAAGAAAAACAAATAGAGGATTCTTTAAAGAGAATAAAAATACAAAGCAAAGAAATATGGATGATCAAACTTGCCGACCGAATAACAAATCTGCAAAAACCACCTGCAGACTGGAGTAAAGAGAAAATAAACAGCTATTATAATGATGCTAAAATGATTTATTATGAACTTAAAGAATGCTCAAAATTCCTATCTGAAAGAATAAAGAAAAAAATTAAAGATTATGAAAAATATCTTTGAATAAAGTTCCAATCGATATTCCCATTAAATTCATTAAGTATAATAAAAAAAGAAAATTTGTAAATTGTATATTTTATACAATTATATTGATTTTATCATTATGAATAAATATAATTAATTATAGAAAAATTATTTTTAAAAATATGAAAAATATAATATTTTACTCTTTATTAACATTATGTTTAACTGTATTATTTTTGACATCATGTTTAAATAAAAAACAGTCAGATCAAAAAATTATTTATGAAGAAAAAAAAGAATCGGAAATAAAAAAAATAAATGATTATAATGTCAATACAATCAAGATTGCTGTAATAGCAAGCAAGACCGGACAGTATAAAATGTTTGGTGAAGATGTTTTTAAAATAGCAGAAATTATAAAAGATGAAATTAATATAAAAGGGGGTATATTAAATAAAAAAGTTGAATTGATTGAACTGGACAGTGAAAGCTCGGTTTTGGCGGCAAAAAAATGTGCAGAAACTGCTGTTCTGAATAATGTCACTGCAGTGATCGGAGATATATTGAGTTCGTATTCATTGGCTATTGCGCCCATATTACAGACGGCGAAAATACCAATGATATCTCCGGGTTCTACAAATCCTGATTTAATTATGATCGGAGATTATATTTTCAGGATTTGTTATAATGATTTGATGCAGGCTATTGCAATTGCATCATTTGTCTATAATGATCTAAATGCAAAAAGTGCTTTTATACTGACCAATTCAGGAAATAAATACAGTTTTAGTTTATCAGAACATTTTAAAATACATTTCATGCAATTAGGCGGTAAAATTTTAAAAGAATCAAATTGCCAGACCGATGTTGCCGATCCGGAAAGTTTAATCAGTGATATAAAAGCTTTAACTCCTGATGTAATCTTTATTCCGGGATATCCAGAAGATTCATTTAAAATTATTAAAACAATAAGAAATAATGGGATAAAAACAGCTATCATTGGAGGTGACGGATGGGGGGGTGATGAAATTATTAAATATGCGAAAAATAATGAACTTAATAACTGTTTCAATACAACACACTGGCACCCTGGTTTAATGAATCAGAATATACCAGACATTATTATGAAATATGAAAAAAAATACAATAAAATTACCAATCCGATTATACCATTAACATATGATTCTTTTTTTATATTATTTGATGCAATTAACAGAGCAGGTTCAACGGACAATAGATTAATCAGGGATGAAATTGAAAAAACAATTAACTTTAAAGGTTTAACTGGAAAAATAAGCTTTGATCATAACGGGGATACGCTTAAAGAAATCATAATACAGAAATTTAAGGAAAACAAAATTCTTTTTTTAAAAAAATTAAAAATCGATACCATTAAAATCGCTGCAATTTTTGCTAAACCCGGTGAAGCTTCAGTTGGTAATATTAATATTCTTAATGGAATCAGATTTGCCGTTGACGAGTTAAATTTAAAAGAAGGTATTAAAGGTAAATATATAGAATTAATTGAGTATGACAACCAAAACTCATCAATAATTTCCAAGAAAGCTGCAGAAAAGGCTGTTCATGACAAAGTAATTGCCGTTATCGGTGCTTCATGGAGCTCTCATTCTTTGAGCATGGCTCCAGTTCTACAAAATGCGCATATTCCAATGATAACACCTACATCAACAAGCCCTGAAATAACCATGGTTGGCGATTATATATTCAGAGTATGCTATATAGATTCTTATCAAGGTTCAGTTATGGCAAACTTTGCATACTATGATTTAAAATCCAAAAACGCTGTTATACTTATAAATACAGAAAGCAAATACAGCATTGAGCTTGGTTCATATTTCAGTAAAAATTTCAAAAAGCTTGGGGGAGTAATATTATGGGAAGGAGAATATCTCGAAAACGCTTCAGATTATATGGATATAATAGTAAAAATAAAAAATTTAGATCCGGATGTTGTTTTTCTGCCAGGATATTACAGGGATTCGGGATTAATAATTAAACAGGCAAGAAAAAATAAAATTAAAGCTTTTTTTCTAGGTGGAGATTCATGGAATAAAAAAATGTATTCATTTGGTGGAAATTATATAGATGGAAGCTATTTTTCGAGCTATTGGCATAGAGATATAAAAACCAAGGAAAATATTAATTTTGTTGCTAATTTCGAAAAAAGATTCGGAAATATTAATACCAGCGGAACAGCAGCCGCTTATGATGCAGTAAACATACTTGCATATGCAATAAATCAGACTAATGTTATCAATGGAGAAAATATTAAGAATTCTATATTTAATATAAAAAATTTCAAAGGTGTGACAGGTAAAATCAGCATTAATAAATTTGGTGATACTGACAGATCTGCTGTTATTCTTAAATTTGAAAAAAATTCCATAAAATATGTTAAGACAATTGATTAGTTAATTTTTAAAAAAAAGGATATAATTTGAAATTATCAAACAAAATTTTAATTGTAATAATATTCAGTTTTTTTTTAATAACCATACTTTTTTCAATATTTATTTTTTTTCATCAAAAAAGCAAAGAGGAAAACTCAATTAAAAAAGCGGAAATATTTCTTAATGTCATGATTGAAAGAGAAAGATTTTCATTTGCCAATGAAATATTTGAACACCAGATAAAAGCAATACATTTAAGACTAATTAATATTACAAACTTGGAATTTATTTTATCCGCAGCTGTTTATGATAATGACGGTAAACTTATTCTTTCTGAAGGAAAATATAAACAAAAGGAGAATTTAAATAAGGATCAAATGAATTTTAATGTAGTAAACAGCTATAAAGTGATTAAAGAGATATGGAACAAAATACCACTATTAAGTTATATTCAGCCGATTTATGTTATTGGTGAAAAATTCGGTTACATTAAAGTAGATTATTCCCTTTTTGATCTTAAAAAAGAAATTCAAAATGAATATTTAATATTCTTTTCATTATTGACAGTAACATTTATAATAATGATTTTACTGATAAACTTTTTATTATCCCTGACTATTTTAAAACCAATCAGCACATTAGCTGATATGATGAAAAAAATACAGGATGAAGGACCAGGTATTCAAATAACCAAAACAACCAATGATGAAATAGGGGATCTTGTTAAAAGATTTAATACAATGTCAATGGTATTATTCAGCTCAAAAAATAAAATAGACAAGCAGCAAAAACAGCTAAAAAAATCTTTATCAGAAAAAGAAATTTTATTAAAAGAAATTAATCACCGCGTAAAAAACAACCTCAATTTAATCATCAGTCTTCTTGAAATCCATGAAGAAAAAATATTGAAAAAGCTCAATAAAAAAAATCTAAATAAAAATAACATTGTTTATGAACTAAAAAAAGTTCAAAATAAAATATATTCAATAGCTCTAATTCATAAATTACTATATAAATCTGAAGATATTTCACATATTAATTTCGCAAACTATATTGAAGAATTAATATCACAATTAAATTTAAGCTATAATTTAAAAGAGAGAAATATCAAAATATCATCATACATTGAAAACCATAATTTAAATATTGATACTATAAAAACATGCGGTATAATAATCAATGAATTGATTATTAATTCACTTGAACATGCTTTTATTACTGATAAAAAAAACAATATAATTAATGTTAAATTTTTTATCAAAGACAATAATTATTGGTTAATTGTAAGTGATAATGGAAA
Organism: Spirochaetota bacterium; assembly: GCA_016935915.1. Classification (GTDB taxonomy): domain Bacteria; phylum Spirochaetota; class GWE2-31-10; order GWE2-31-10; family JAFGQB01; genus JAFGQB01. Next base: position 7,783 of record JAFGQB010000257.1, on the reverse strand, counting down.
AGGAGCAAAAAGTTTCAATGATATTGATAACATGGAAATCTCTGGTCTTAATCTTATACAATTATTAAGTAAAGAACTAAACGGAAATGTTAAAATTTTATCAGGAAACGGATTGAAAGTTCAGATTATTTTTCCGATTAATAACAAGAGGAATCAATAATGAAAAAAAAAGACATTAAAGTTATCATTGTTGAAGATGATGTATTAATAAGGCTTTTGACAAATAAAATATTAATGAGAAATAAATGCACAATAGTCGGTGAAACCTCTTATGCCGAAGAATCAATTGAAATGGCAAGAAATTTCAATCCTGATCTAATTTGTATGGACATAAAGTTAGCAGGGAATATGGATGGAATAGAAGCCGCAAAAATTCTTGATAAAACCTCAAAAATTCCAATTGTCTTTATCAGCGCTTATGATTATCAGAATAAAATCGACCAACTCAAATTGAAGAACAAAAAATTCTTTCTTGAAAAGCCAATTGATGAAAAAAAATTAGTAGATATTATAGATAAAATTTAAAAAAAGTTTTTAAAAAACTTCTGCTGTAAACTTTAAAGTTTTATCTTTAATATTTTTTCAACTTCTTCATATGGAAAAAAACCTTCGTGTCTGAAATATTCCTTGCCTTCCTTATCTAAAAATACCTGTGTCGGAATAACTCTAATCTTATAGATATTTGCATAATGTGCCTGCTCTTTAGTCCAGACATCATAAAAAACAACTTTAACCTGATCATTATAGTTGGTTTCAATTTTTTTCATTACAGGCTGCATCATTTTACAGGGTATGCAGTTAACAGAACCGATTTCAATGAATGTGATATAAGATTGCTTTTCTATATCATCTTTTAAGGTATTGCTTTTATTTTCTTCAGTAATTTTGTCAACAGCAGTATTTAACTGATCATCTGTTTTTATTGCCGAAATTTCATTCTGCTGTTTTTTACAGCTGATCATTGCAATTAATAATAGTGCCAGAATAAAAAATTTTTTCATAATTATATATCTCCATATTTTTAAATTTTATTTATTAAATCAATAATGAAGTAAATACTTCCGCAAATTAATAATATGCCGCATATCTTTTTAATTATATTCAATATGCCGGATTTTTCATTGAGCTTTAAATATTTTTCAACCAACTTTGTAAAAGTACCGAAAAATACTAAAACAAGTGAATGTCCTATTGCAAAAAAAGATAAAATTAATATTGACTTGATAATATTTGAACTTGATGCTGCAAAAACTATGCCTATTATTGGCGCCAAATAAGCGAAAGTGCAAGGTCCCAATCCGACACCGAAAAATAAGCCCATAATAAATGCCGTAAAAAAATTTTTCTTATTGAAATCAGGCTGGCTGAAAATTCTATTCAAAAAATTGAGTTTAACTATATCAAGTAAATATAATCCCATGATAAATAATAAAACTGCAATTAATATATTGCCTATAATGCCTGTATCACCCATAACTTTACCTAAAAGGCTGGTAATAAATCCGATCAATGCTATTACAACAAGATTGCCAAGTGAAAAAATCAATGAAATCAAAAATGATTTTTTTAATGTTATTTCTTTATTGCTGATCACACCTACTACAAGAGGCAGGCTTGACAGGTGGCATGGGCTTAAAATTACGCTGAACAAACCCCAGACAAATGATGAAATAACGGCAAATAACAGAGATTTTTCTAAAAATAAAAATAAATTATTAAAAATTTGTTCCATAAAAACTCCATAATTTTAAGAGTCAATTCCAAATTCTTCCAGTACATCTTTTCTAAACCAGCCTCTGGTATGATTGGAAATTTTAACCAGTGTAAGCATAACAGGTACTTCCACAAGCACTCCTACAACCGTTGCCAAAGCAGCACCCGAGGTCAAGCCGAATAATGAAATCGCAACAGCAACAGCCAGCTCAAAAAAATTGCTGGCACCGATCATTGCAGCAGGGCTTGCTATATCGTGTTTTGTATCCCATATTTTTGCCCAGAAATATGCAATAAAAAATATAAAAAAAGTCTGAATGATCAAAGGAACCGCGATCAACAGAATAACAAAGGGTTGTTTTAGAATAATGTTCCCCTGAAATGAAAAAATAATGATTAAAGTCAGTAAAAGTCCTGTTATCGTAATATTATTGAATTTGGGAATAAATTTATATTCAAAGAAATCCTTTCCTTTGTATTTTATAATACTGATTCTTGATATAAAACCCAATGTCAGTGGAATAACTACAAACAAAACAACAGATAATATTAAAGTATCATAAGGAACCGTAATATTGCTTATACCCAATAAAAATGCAACTATCGGAGTAAATGCAAAAAGTATTATGAGGTCATTTATTGCAACCTGAACCAGTGTATGAGCTGGATTTCCCTTTGTAAGATAACTCCATACAAAAACCATGGCAGTACAGGGTGCCGCTCCCAGAAGCACTGCCCCTGCCAGATAACTTCTTGCATTATCTGCTGTAATAAATTTGTTAAAAACAACAAAAAAGAACAACCATGCAAAAAAATACATGGTAAAAGGTTTTATTATCCAGTTTGTTACTATTGTAATGATCAATCCTTTTGGATCTTTTACAGATTTCACTATGCTTGTAAAATCAATTTTCAGCATCATAGGATAGATCATCAGCCATATAAGAACTGCAACCGGAATTGAAACACGGGCATATTCAAGCTTGTTTAAAAAATCCGGTATTGCAGGTAAAAATTTTCCAATAATAATGCCGGCTGCAATACATAAGATTACCCAGAGAGTTAAATATTTTTCAAAAAAACTCAAACCTTTTTTATCATTCATAACTTTTAATAATCCATTTTTTTATTATATGATATTAACAAATTCTTCAATTTTTTCCTTAATCTGATCCCTTACTTTTCTAGTAAACTCAAGTTTTTCAAGCTCTGTCCCCTTAAAGCTTGAAGGATCCCTAAATTCCCAATGAAGACGGTTAACCTTGCCGGGAAAGACCGGGCATTTTTCCGCTGCTTCAGGATCACATACTGTTATTACATAATCATAAGTTCTGCCGCTTTTATGAATATCAAAAACGCTTTTCGTTTTATTTTTCGACAAATCATACCCGATTTCAGCCATCACCTTTACAACTGTCTGGTTTAGCACACCCGGTTCAATGCCTGCACTTTCGGTAAAAAATTTTCCTTCACCGACTCTGTTTAAAAAAGCTTCTGCCATCTGACTTCGAGCTGAATTATGGACACAAATAAAAAGTACCTTAATAACCATGTTATATCTCCTTAATTTTATTATGGATATATCACTCCAAATACCCACCCTGCAAAAGTCGACAGCACTACAACAAGACTTATATAAGTAAATGTTTTTTTAAATCCAAGTTCTCCGTTTATCACTAATATCGAAGGAAGTGAAAGCGAAGGTCCTGCCAAAAGAAGTGCTAAAGCCGGACCATGCCCCATTCCTGATCCTAAAAGCCCCTGTAAAATGGGCACTTCGGTTAATGTTGCAAAGTACATCAATGCCCCTGAAAATGAAGCAATGAAATTAGATAAAATTGAATTCCCGCCAAGTAATTTTGACACCCATTCCATTGGGATAAGTGCTTCATGTCCCGGTCTGCCGAGAAGAAAACCCGCAACAAGAACTCCTGCGAACAATAAAGGTAATATCTGAATTGCAAAATCCCTTGTTGCAATTACCCAGTCTTTCAATTCTTCTTTTTTAAACCATAATATCAATGAAATGACCAAAAATATTGCGAAAACACCCGAGATTAAATATTTTCCTTTATATATCATATCCCAAAAAGCCATTGAACCTTTAGATGGCGCCCAATTGATAAAAACTAATATGGCAACCATTGATGACATATAAATTAAATTCTGCCATAACTTTCTCTCTCCATCCCCGTGATACTGGAACAACTTTTCATCTGAAAGACGTTCTTCATCATCTTTCCAGAAAATCAGGTGCATTATAAAACCGATTATAAATGCAAAAATTATAGCTCCTATGGTTCTTGCCAATCCGATCTGCCAGCCCAGAACTTTTGCGGATAAAACTATTGCCAGTATGTTTATGGCAGGTCCTGAATATAAAAACGAAACAGCAGGACCCAGCCCTGCTCCTTTTTTATAAATACCTTTGAATATAGGCAAAACCGTGCATGAACAGACAGCAAGTATTGCCCCAGAAACAGACGCAACGCTGTATGCAACAAATTTATTGGCTTTTGGCCCCAGATATTTTATTACAGCCTGCTGGTTTAAAAAAACCATTATTGCCCCTGCTATAAAAAAAGCTGGTATAAGGCAGAGAAGCACATGCTGTCGGGCATATTCTGAAAGCATTAAAAATGCCTCACCAATGGAAGCGGAAATTGTTACAGAATCAAACGGAATGAAAAAAGCGAACAAAAAAACAGCAAATAAGATAAATAGTTTTATATTCTGAGAAAATTTTTTTTCCGACATGAATTGTTCCTTTTTATTTAAATTTTTTCAGCAATCTCGCCTGCAACTCTATTAATTACTTCTTCAGTTATTATGGTTTTCCCTTTTTCTACTCCGAATTGTGTTAGAATATAATGTTCATAAGGAAGTTTGTGGTTCTCAAAAATATGCTTTCCGCAGGCAACAGGACAGCCGTCAATAACAATGTTTTTTTGAGCACATTTTGCCGATTCAATAAATCCTGAAAGATTGGCTCCTACAGCGGCAAGACAGGTCATATTCCCTATACCTTGAGATTTAAGCTTTCTGGCAATACTGTCTGATAAATAACCGGTATTGGCTGCTCCAGAACAGGTATAAATTAATTTAACTCCATCGCTTCCGCATCTGCATTCTGCCATATTATTTTACTCCCTTTATCAATTTTTTTATTTCTTCTTTTGTTAAAACTTTTCCTGCAATTTTCACGATATCGTCAATTGCTAAAGCAGGCGTTACCATAACTCCGAAATTCATAATGTCGTCTATATTATCAACTTTAACAACTTCAGCGTCCATTGAAAGTTCTTTTACCGCTTCCTGTGCATTTGCTTCAAGCATTTTACACTTTGGGCAGCCAGTTCCAAGTATCTGTATTCTCATAAAACTCTCCATTTAATTAGATATTTAGATATATATCTAAATATTAAACAAATCATCTTGACTTGTCAATAATTTTTTAATAAAATTACATTATTGAGGATGCCATGAAACAAACATTAAATATATTGAAAATATTAAGTGATGAGAACAGGCTAAGAATTCTATTTATGCTTAAGGAAAAAAAATTATGCGTATGTGAAATGCTGGAGTTATTAAATATAACCGGAGCAACGCTCTCCTCTCATCTGAAGATATTAAATTTAAATAAAATAATAGAATCAAAAAGAGAAGGACGCTGGATTGAATATTGTCTAACTGATAAGAAAACAATAAAACTGCTTGAATATATTGAAAACAATATGAATAATAAATTAACAATCATGAATGACAGAAAAAAAATCAAGACACTTAATGCAAGGGAATCAATCTGCAAAAAATAAATTTTACCTTATTACCTTATACCTCAACTCACCTTTTCTTTCTGAATGTGCTATCTTCTCATCAAAAGTGCCGTCATAAATTTCAAAAACATCGCTATCAACTCTGTAATTATCCTTTTCTAAGAATTTCTTAAATTTTTTCCAATAAATAAAAATAAATTCAGGATAACCTTTGGTTTTCAAAGAAGCATATTCACCTGAAGGTATATACAATTTATTCAATTTATATCCTTTGATCATTTCCGTGTTAAAATCATCTTTAACAATCATACCAAGCTGCCATTCTTTACCTGTTGGAAATTTCCCTAAAACAAGCTCATTTTTTCCTCTTGTTTCAGAAAGTTTTAAAAATTCTTTGATTATATCAAGTGCATCATCAAACTTTCCGCCCTTCCACATGTATGTCGCATAAACAAACTCTCCCCCTTCCCAATCCATGAGGTTATAATAACTGTCACCATGTTTAACAACCTTAGGAAGTTTGCACGAAAGAGTTGAAATCAAAGAAAAAACAAAAAAATAAAAAATAAATTTTTTCATTATATTCCCCCTTATAATCATAAAAAAAAAGGAGCATAAAACTCCTCATTTTAAATTATCCATTATATTCAATAGAACTTAACCAGAGCCCGTGTTTATTACATCTGGCAAGCGCACTTATATTGCATGGAGTTTTGCAGTTTACTACAAACTCTGCAACCGGATCCATTATCTTTGCAGAAAATTCTATCCTTCCTATATAAAGATCATCTATTCTTAGTTCAATCCACTGAAACCAGTGATCCATTTCATTGGGATGCTTTCCTCCACCCGCATCTACTTTAATCTTATGTTTTCCATCACTAATTTTTTCAGCTATAATAACAGGCAAATGTTTTTCATTCATTGCCGCTTCATTTGAATTTGAAGAGGTATTAATTTGATCAAATAAACTCATGCTTTCTACTCCTTTGTTTTTTATTATAATTAATTTGTTTTTAAAAATTAATATTTTTTAGTTTTTTTTGACATTTTTACAAAATATAAATAAATTGATTAACTAACAATATAATATAGTTCATTGCTCAGCATACAACAAGTAAAAAAAAATTAAAAATAAATATTGATTTTTTTTTAAAAAAATATATAAAATCTATGTACAGATTTTATATTCAAAAGTTTGTATTACAAAAAGAATTTAAGGCTTCTCACATTTTTTAAAAATATACTTATAAATATTAATTTGGTCCTTACAAGAAAAATCCGGGATCGTATTTATAAGAGCAATAAGAATATTATTTAAAAATTTATATTTTAATTCAATAACTTTTAAATAAATATAAATAAAATTATTTTGGAGATAAAAACTATGAAAATAAAAATATTCCTTTTTTTATTAATTTCATTATTTTTTTTAAATAAATTAATTTATCCTGTTCAAAGTAATAACCACTATTATGATAGCTATGATAATCCTTTAGATAAGTTTGAATTTGTATATGATGAGTTAAAAAAATATTTTAAAGAGAAAATGCCTGATAAATTCATAGTTAAATATATTAAAACTGAAACCGGTATATTTAGCAGTAATTATAGTTATTTTAATCCAAGAAACGGATCAATCTTGATCAATGAATTGCATAAATCCGATTTAATTCAAACAATTGCCCATGAAAGCTGTAATTTATGTATGGCATATATTACTTCAAATTTAAGTGTAAACGAAAATTACAGATTTTTTGATGAAGGCTTTGCATCAATTTTTGAAAAAATTATCTTAAATAAACATGAAAAAATAGTATTTGATGAATTGGAAAATTATAAAAAAAATTCTCTTTCCATTGCAGCAGATCAAAATAATAAAGATAATGTTAATTTTAAAAAAGTTCAAAAATGGTCTGAATATTTCGGGAAAACAAGTGAAAAAACCAATGATTATGCATATCAAGTAGGCTCCAGTTTTGTTTTTTATATATTTGACTCATATGGTATTGATAGTTTTTTTCAATTTCTTATTGATATTGCCAAAACACAAAACATGGACAAATCTTTTAAAAACATATTTAAAAAAAATAAATCTGAAATAGAAAAAGAATGGCAGGATTATTTAAAGAAAGTCAAATTGTATTAATGGATTTTTAAAAGTAAATATCTTCCATTTTAATTTAAATTTAATAGGACGAATTTCGAATAAGGGATTAACCTAAAAAATTTCATGAGATGCCGCCTCATTCATTGAAATTACAAGTCATTGCTTCAGGCTTTCAGCCTTC
>JAFGQB010000256.1 GCA_016935915.1 Spirochaetota bacterium | reverse complement strand
GCTTGAATAAAAAGTAAGGAAATAAAATTTTTTCAGATTTAAGTTAATCTACAAGCATTTCTTTTATAATTTTTTTTACTTTTTTTATTATATTAATATCTATTTTACCTAATTTTTTTATAAATCTGATTTTATCTACCGTTCTTATTTGATCCAATACAACCCAGCCTTCCTTGCCTTCAAAATTTAATTTAATTCTTGTAGGATAATTTCTTGAGTTTGTTGTCATCGGTGCAATGATTATTGTATCAATGTTATGATTAATTTCATTCGGTGAAATTACAAGACAAGGTCTCGACTTTTTTATTTCATGCCCGATTGCGGGATCTAAATTTATTAAAAAAACTTCATATTGATTTATTACCATTCCCAATTTTCCATATCCAGATCAATATTATCATCAATAATCAATTTATCATCATTATTTTTCTTCATTTCCTTAAATTTTGAATCCCAGTTTTTTCTTGATCTTAATTTAACTGGAGTAATAATAAGCTTTCCATCTTCAATTTCTAAATCAACCTCATTTTCAATTCTGCATTGATTTAAAATGTCTTTAGGCAATCTGATTCCTTTTGAATTGCCAATTGGAACAACATTCAATTTCATGATTTAATCCTTTCAATGTAATTATAATGTAATTACAATTAAAATTCAAGAAAAATCTAAAAAAAAATGAACCTTGCGCGCAGTAAGCGAAATCATTGCTTTTGCGCCAAAAAAAAAGAATAGCAGGCGCAAAAATAAAAAAGATTAAGTAAAATCCTTTGATTTAAATAAGAAAGTTTAATAATAAATTATCTCTTTTGCTTCGCTTATCAATAACACCTTTTTTATTTTCCCAGTAGGTTCATATTTCACAAGTTCCTTTTTTATTTCATTCCCGAATTTATCAAATTTATATTTATACATGATCTCGGGTTTCGAATTTTTGCCAAAATAAATTTCCAGATCGGTTTTATCAAAGTTATTGTAATATTTCTGATGAACCATTTTCGATTTCGAATTAAAATGATCCTCCCTGACAAGACGGGAATTTTCATAATGATAGATTATTTTATTTTCTATCTGATTTTTCTTTTTTACAGAATAGATAATTTTTTCAGACGGAAGATTAAAGCTGTATTTATAAACAATTGAATTCTTCTCGTCTCTCTCTTCAAAGACGCGTTTTATATCTTTATATTTATAAATTATTCTGTGAACTCCCGTATCCTGGTAATACAATTCTTCAATCAGCAGATTATCATCGGAGTAATTTTTTTCATATTCACAGTCAAAGTCTTTTAAATTTGCATTTATTTTTTCTTTTTTTATAATGTTGTTATTTTTATCGTAAAAATATTTTTCAGTCACATGCAGAAAATTATTTTTATGATCAAACAGCCTCTTCTCGATTAAGTTTCCGTTAACATCGTAAAAACATTTTTCAATTGATTTTAATTTTTCGTTAATGTCATAATAGGAACATTCCCGGATTTTATTTTTATCATTGTAGCTTTTTTTTATTTTTAATCCATAAGCCGGAGATTGAGCATATTTTACGAAATTTTTTTGTTCGATGACTTCACCCCATTCATTATATTTATTGATAAATTCGGATGAAAAGTTATTTGAAAAATTTTCATGCAAATCCCTTATAATATTGCCTTTTTTATCATATTCAATTGTTCTTATGCTCTCCAGCCTGCCAATATTGTTTGTATCGGTTGTATTGTAATATTCAATTTTAATGCTTTTAAGATTATGGGCGCAGCTCAAATTGTTTGAATTAATAAAAAAAGAAAATACAATTAATAACAAGAAAAACACATTTTTAACCATAAACTTTTTTACCTTATCCTTAATTACTTTAAATTTAAGAAGTTAGAGTAAATTTCTTCAACTTTCGATGATTTATACAAAAATTTTGAAATTTAATCAATAATTATATATGAACTGGCAACAGTACCTTACCTGTCCCCAAAGTGTCCCTATTCCCAGAAAGCAGATCCGATTTCAATTAGATTTCCTTCAGGATCAGCTATCATTGATGACCTCATTTTCCATGGTTCATTCCTGGGTTCATAAACCGGCTTTGCTCCCAAGTCAACCATTTTTTTGAAAATGATATCAACATTTTCAGGTTTTCCAACATTTATTGCCAGTTCAAATGTCCCGTTCAATCCTTCAGGATAAGAGGGCTTTTGTCCGAGGAGTTCAGGCAGTTTTTGGCGCTCAAACATTGCAAACCGAATACCCTCATGTCTAAATTCCGCATAAGGTCCATTGCCGCACCAGTCAATATCAATACCTATGACATTCTTATAGAAATCAACCATTTTCTTCAAATCTTTCACAAAAAGCCCGACAAGGTCAAACTTTACTTTCATGTTTTCTCCTGTTTAAAACTGATTTTGATATTAAAAAATATACATAAAATTCTACATTTTTAATATCATTACTTATTAGCATTTTATAAAAGTTTAGTTAAATATCAAAAATAATTAAATTTCACAGATAAGTCAATTTTTTTGTACAAGATAACTAAATTCACTAAATAATAATTAGTTATTTTGTAATATTTTGTTAAAGTTTTTATAATTTTATTTGATAAATTCTATATTGGTGACTATAATTAAATTAGAAATTGATCTTAAAAGGGTGCTTTTGGATTATAATTTGCGTTTTATATACATGCCATTATAATCTTCATATCAATTAAAAATAAAGTAACATTAACAATAAGTGCAAATTAAACTCATATTAATTTTAAAGTTTATCAATAAAATTTATCTGTTTTTATTAAACTTTTAATTGAGCGAGGGGCTAAAGATTAGTAATT
>JAFGQB010000255.1 GCA_016935915.1 Spirochaetota bacterium | reverse complement strand
TATATTTTAAAAGTTTTTTTAAGAGGAGTTGAAATGTATGGCATTAATAAATTTTTATTATTATTAAAAAGCGCTGAAAAAAAATGGGATAATAAAAACAAAAATAAAAAATTTTGGTATAAAAAAATTAAAGTAAGACAATTGTCACTAAAAAAGCAAATTAATATTCAGTATGATAATAAATATACAGTAATTATTATTAAATTACTGAATTGAATATATCTTTACATAAAATCTACTGAATTTTTTTCACATTAACTCCAAATAATATATTTTTAAATAATTTTATTTCCGAAATATGCAACATTTACTGTTTTATATATTAACTAAAAACGTATAATTTAAATTGTTAAGGATGAAAACTTGTTGATTTCACTATGTCTTTTATATAAAAAATAGCTGACTAAAAAAAATTTAATTAATTTCATATTATAAAAAAAATATGATATATATAATAAATAAATAATTTAATTTTGAGAATAATATGAAAAAAAAATTTTTATATATTGCTTTTATTTTTATTTTTTTTGTCAGTTGCATAAAAATTATCAGACAAGGTGTAAAACCGGAAATAATTGATAAAACTATTCCTTTTGAATACGGGAAATATTTAATTGCAGATGAAAAAATTATGGTAAAATTTGCCATTGTTGAAAATTTTATAAAAAAAGATTCTGATGATATAATATTCTATTTACATGGGATAAACAGATCCGAATTGGAATGGATTGAAGAAAATGGATTCGGGGCTATGTTTTATAATGTTATAAAAGAAAATCCAAGTTTAGACTCTTTTACAGTTATATCGATTTCATTAGGTGGTGCGTTTGTTTTTATCGAAGATGCTCCTTTCCCGTATTCAGCAAATTTAGAATCATTATTTTTAAACAACATAATTCCATATTTCAAAAACAAATATTTAAAAACAGGTAATGTTTATCTTATCGGGCATTCTTTGGGGGGTTATAACTCAATAACTATTTCATTCAGATATCCGGATAAAATTAAGGCAATCGCAGTAATATCGCCATATGTTGCTCCTATTTCTCCGTTTTCATCAGATTTTGATAAAAAGGGAACAGAATTAAATATGCCTAAACTTCAAGTTAAAATATTAAAAACTTTGTTAATAAGTGCATATGAATCAGAATCAAAATGGTTTGAATATAATCCGTTTATGCTAATTGAAAAGCAGGATAAATTCCCATACATTTCAATATCTGATGCAAAAAATGATCTCCCAGGTTTTGAATGGTCAATTGACAATTTTGTTAAAGAACTAGAAAAGAATAATATTGAACATGCTTATTGCAAATCTGAAGGAGATCATAGATCAACATGTAAAAAAATTTTTTATAACTTTCTTGAAAAAATCTCAAATGATTAGAATTGTTAAATAATAAAGTAAATGATAAATAATTGTAATAAAAAGAAATACATTGTTGACTAATTATTTTTATTTATTTAAATTAAACTAATGAGGCTTGATAAATTCTTAAAAATATCTTTAATTTTCAAAACGAGAAATTCCGCAGAAAAATTAATAAACAACAATAAAATATTGGTCAATGATAAAACTATAAAACCTGCTGTAAAAATCAGAGTCGGAGATATAATTACGGTAGAAACCCTTTTTAAAAAAACAAAATATTTGGTCATAAGTATCAGTGAAAAAAACGTTAGTAAAAAGGAAGCCAAAGAATTAACAAAAGTTATAAGTGAGGAAAAACTTGAGTTTTAATAAAATAGAACTGTTGGCTCCTGCAGGAACTCCAGATGCGCTCAATGCTGCAATAGGGGAAGGCGCAGATGCCGTTTATTTTGGTTTTAAAGATTTTAATGCAAGGCAGAGAGCAAAGAATTTCAGCTACAGAGAGACAGAAGTTATAATTGAAAAATTCAAACAAATATCAAAAAAAGCATATATAACATTAAATACAATTTTTGAAGACTGGGAAACAGACAGAGTTTATAATTTATTAAAATATTTAAGTCTTGTTAAGCCTGATGCTGTAATAGTTCAGGACTTTGGAATAATAAATATAATCAATAAATACTTTAATAATTTAAAAATTCATGCTTCAACTCAGATGAATGTATCCAGTTCCAATGGTGTAAATTTTTTATCTAAATATAATGTAAACAGGGTTGTTTTAAGCAGAGAATTATCCTTTGACGAAATTAAAGAGATTCGAAATAATACAGTATCTGAACTTGAAGTTTTTGTTCATGGTGCTTTATGTATATCTGCTTCAGGACTTTGTCTTTTTTCAAGTTATACTGACCGCAAATCCGCAAACAGGGGGTATTGTGTACAATCCTGCAGAAAAATTTATAAAAGCGGTAAAAAAAATGGACCATATTTTTCAACAAATGATCTTATGCTTATCAGACAGCTGCCGCATTTGATGGATATCGGCATCAACAGCATTAAAATCGAAGGCAGGATGAGAAGTGCAAATTATGTTGCTCAAACAGTTAAGGCATATAGATATGTAATTGACAATTATAGAAACGAAGGCGAAGATGCAATTAACAAAGGCATATCAATATTAAATGATGATATGGCAAGAAATAAAACAACATATTTGTTTCAAAACAAGAACAATACAGATCATCTGATGACAAAACAGAAAAGCGGAACTGGTATATATTTGGGTATAGTTAATAAAATAAAAAAAATAAATAATGACTTTTACTTTTCCATAAAAAATTCGTCTGCCAGCTGCTCTATTAATGATATATTAAGAACGCAAAGTATAGATGGAAAAAAAAGAAAATCTTTTAAAATTAAACAAATTATTAAGAATGATAATAATATTTTCATTAAATCAGATTTTAAATTAGATATAAATGATGCAATTTATTTAATCAGCAGGGCGGAACAGAAAGCCAAATACTCTCATGTTATTCCTAAAAACTTAAAAAATTATAAAAGACATCCCGGTAATAAACTTGCGCCTTTTTTAAAAATTTCAAAAAAAAATAAATCTAATGATTATAAATTAAAGAACGGTATTTACGTAAAGTTGAGTTTTTTTAAAGATATTTTTTTGATACAGGCAATAAAACCGGATAAAATAATACTAACATTAACAGTAAAAAACTATGAAGAATTAAAATGGAATATTAATAAGATTACTTTTAAAAAGGAAGACATAATCATAAATTTTGAGCCTTTTTTTCAGCAGTCAGATGTCGAAGATTTAAAAAGGAAAATAGAATTTTTATTAAAAAATAATTTTAAAGATTTTATCTTAAATAATCTTGGACAGGTAAATCTTCTAATTGATAAAAAGGTTAATTTAATAGCTGGACCTTATTTATATTCGTTTAATAGATATTCTATTGATTTTCTGTTAAATTGTGGATTCAACTATATTGTTTCTCCAATTGAAAACAACAAAAAGAATTTATTTGATTCTACTAAATTTTTTAGCAAACAAAATTGGATTGTGACTATATTTTCATTTCCAGAGTTATTTTATATAATTTCAAAAATCAATAAAAATTTCGATTTTAATGAAATAACCGACAATAAAAATAATTTATTTAACATTGTTAAATTTGATGAAAAATTAACTGTAATACCAGAAAAACCCTTTTCGATAATTGATAAAATTCCTCTGTTAAAAAAACACGGCATCGAAAAGTTAATAGTTGATTTTTCAAATATACAGCTTAAGAAAAATTATTATAAAAATATATTAAACAGTGTATTTAAATATGAAATTTTGCAAAATACCACCAGATTTAACTGGAATGATGGATTTTACAGATTTAAATGATCAGCTGAATTTCAAAGCAAGATCATACGCATTAATAAAACTTGTTAGCTTCGCTTTTTTTTTGCCGATAAGGCTAACCCCTGTACCATGATCAACGCTTGTTCTGATAATATTCATACCATAACTGAAATTTACACCATCATCAAAACTTAACATTTTAAAAGGTATCAATCCCTGATCATGGTAGCATGCAATAAAAATGTCAAACTGTTCCATTTTTGATTTAATAAAAGCGGTATCTGAAGGTATAGGCCCGATTATTTTTGTTCTTTTTTCATAATTATATTTATCAATAGTTTTTTTTATTATATTATCTTCTTTACCTATAAGTCCCTCTTCTCCGGCATGAGGATTAATGCCTAAAAAACATATATCCTTTTTTAACTTTAATCTATCCTTTAATCTTACTGCCGCATCAAGTATATTATTAATTTTAATAGGAGTAATATGGTCGCTTACATTTTTAATGGGAATATGTGTGGTTAGAAGCATGATAATAAATTTTTTTGAAACAAATGTCATATAAACATTTTCCTGTTTCCATTTTTTCTGAAAAAACTCAGTATGCCCGAAAAAATTTTTATCTATCATGTTAATATTTTTTTTGTTTACCGGCAGTGTTACAAGACTTTTAAAAAAGCCTTTATTAATAAGGTCTGATGCAGTATCAATGGTTTTATAAGCATAATATCCATCCGCTAATTTCGATATGCTTTCCAAAATTTTAATATCAAACTTTTCATCATCAATATTTATCAAAAAAAAATCATATTTTTTTTCATGATATGGAATTTTTTCAATATTATCAGGATCAACAGAAAAAAAATTTATTTTTAATTTTAATATTTTTATAAAAGACAATATATTTATTTCAGAACCGACACAAATCGGCCTGTGCTTTTTAAATATTTTTTTTGTTAAGCATCTTAAAAAGATTTCATATCCGATGCTGAGCGGAGATCCAAGAGATATTAAAGGTAAATTTTCAATAAACATAAATTATAAATTTTTTCTAAAATCAGGCATTCTGATAATTTCAATAAATTCTTCCACAAAATCGTTGACTTCTTTTATAATATCCTGCATAATCATGCCTTCAAATTCATTTTTTTCAAAAGAAAGTTTATTTTCAAAAACTTCATCAGGATTAATAAAGCCATTCTTGCCATGCTTTAAATCATTTAAAAGAGATCTTGTGAAATCCCTTAATTCATGCAGAAGTTCACTAAGTTTAACCAGTAAATATTTTTTCTGTTGTTCAAATCTGGACTTATATTGATCAATTTGATTGCTGAACCTTAATTCATGGAGCAAACCTAAATCATCAATATACTGATTCAATAAAATTTTGAATGAATCAAAATGCGCAAAAAATAAATCTCTTTTTTTATTAAAATTATAATCCAGTTTTAAATATTTAATACCTAATGAAGTATAAAAATTATTTTCAAAATAGACAAAGAAGGAAAAAATTTGATCCATTTCAGAATCTTTATTGTGTTCGGAAATTTTAAGTTTATCGATTTTTACATTATAACTGAACTCATCATTTTCTTCAATAATATCTTCTTCTTCATTCTTCAATGCAGATGAAAATATATTCAATTCTGACGGATCAATATTAACTCCTCTTTCAATATCTTCTATAATTAATTCTACCTTTGACAGATATGATTTAATTCTTTTTTTTTGTTTATCTGTGGATGCCGCTTTATAAGTTAATAATAATCTGTCTTTAATCTGATAAATTTTTTCTATTTCTTTCTTTGATAATGACATATAATTCCCTATAACATAAAAAGCTAAATTAATCAAAATAAAAAAAGGGTTGTTTTAAATGAATATTTGATGAACACTCATCAAATATTCTAATAAACCAACCCTGGAATCAGACAAATACTTTTAATTTATTTTTTACCAATCATCATACATATCATTGACATCTCTTGTTTTTTCGTTAAAAATATCTGTAATTGCTCTTAATTCATCAAAGTACATATAAAATGATCCCCATGTTTCCATTGGATCACACTCAATAATGAAACCATTAAATCTGATCCCCTGTTTATGCGCAAAATGATAATCATACTGTTTAATTGTATCAGGTATAGCAGCCTGCAGTTCTCTCCAGCCGATAAAATTGAGTTTGTCTATAACAACCATTCTTTCTCGTCCAAAATAATCCATAACAAACATTTTCAACATATGTTTATAATTTCTGCCTGCAACAAAAACAGAAACGCTCTGACATATTCCTTCAATTACTATCGGTTTGGAAGGTCTAATTGCAAACCAATTATAACCTCTAGCTATATATTGAACTTTTATTCCAAGAACTTTTTCATTACTGTATTGTGTAATTCCATATCTATCATCTCTTTTTTTAATGGCATTAGGATGATTGGGATCAGACACTTCCTGAGGCGCCCCAAACCTTCCCATCTTGATAATAACACCCTGATCAAGCGGCATGCTAACTTCCCAAAAGGATGGATCTTCAAATCCGCTTAAATGAACCTCTGTTATCTGTGAGTTAGCAGCATTAACACTTTTCGGGTCTGGATCTAAATTTTGTCCTATGATGAAAGCTGAAATTAAACTAACAATAAGTATAAATATAATTTTTTTCATTTTATCCCTCCTTATTTTGTTGTTGTTTGAGTTTTTTCCGGAGCTTTCGGGGCTTTCTCCCATAAATTTTTAACTGTATTATCATTCCCCAAATTATAACCGTCATACTGGGTTTCCATTAAATCTGTAAGATATTTTATATGATCAATATACACATATGCTCCGGTTACCCTTTCATCAGGAGCAGTCCATATTTCAAGCTTAACAAGTGAAAATTTCAATGAATTTGGATTATAAGATGATGTCTGAGGGATATAATTAGGAATAGTTACTATGAAATTTTTCCATCCTATATGCTTAAGATTACCTACCGGCAATCTGTGATATATCCCTTTATAATCCATTAATACCATTTCCATATCATAATTATAATTTGATCCCCAAATCCATAAATCTATCTGCTTGACCCTTCCTTTGAATATTATGGGGTTCCCAATAATTTTACCGTCTTTTTCCTCAACAGGATATAATTCGACTTTATTGTAACCTCTTCTGTTGAACTCAAGTTTTACGCCTAAACTTGTTTTATAATTTTTTACTTCATTACCGTCATCATATTTGCCTTCTCTGCCGAAATAAGCTTCAGGCCAAGCTTCAACCCAGGCTACTTCCTGTAAACTTTTACCTGTATCTGAATTGTTTTCTCTACCGAATCTTTCCGGAACTGCTATCCATAGCCTTTTTTGTTTTCCGTTCTGGTCCAATTCAAAATCCTCTAATGTTACTGACTGAATATTCGATGCTTTTTCTTCAGGAAAAATTGAAAATACGTTCAATAATGAAAAAATGACAAATATTATGAATAATTTTTTTATTATACTTATATTTTCAGTCATAATACTTAACTCCTTTTATTTCATGAGGGATAAAATATCGATAATTGTTATCGATAAAATATATATTATAGAATTATAGAAAATGGATATAAAAATGTCAAATTAAATTTTAAATTTTGAATTTATATAAAAATTTTCTGAAAAATATGAACTTCTTACAAAAACATCCGAAAAAACATTTTTTATCCCGATTTTTTCTGAATAGTCTTTGTAATTTTTAAATTTTTCTCTTGTTACATATTCTTTTACCGGATAAAAATATTTTCCGGGCTGTAAATATTGCCCTATTGTTAATGCATCAATATTAATTTTTTTTATATCGTCAATCAATTCAATCACTTCATCATAATGTTCGCCGAGTCCTGCCATTATCCCAGTTTTTATCAGTAATTTTTTTTTGAACTCTTTTGAAAATTTTAAAACATCCAAACTTCTGTTATAATCAGCCATTGGTCTTATTTCAGGGTAAAGTCTTTTTACTGTTTCCAGATTATGATTAAAAACACAAATGTCCTCATTTAAAATTTTTTCTATAATTTTAAAATTTCCCAGGAAATCAGGAACCAATACTTCAACTAAAATATTTTTATCGATTTTTTTTATTCTCCTGATTGTTTCAATAAATACAAATGCTCCGCCGTCATCAAGATCATCCCGTGTAACTGAAGTCAACACAACATATTTTAATTTTAATTTTTTAACTGCAGAACTTATGCGAGAGGGCTCGTCTTTATCGACAACTAAATCGTCATTATTCGTTGAAATATTGCAGAATCTGCAATTTCTTGTGCATTTCCTTCCCAAAAGGAGAAATGCCGCTGTTTTCCTCGAAAAACACTCTCCAATATTTGGACAGCGGGCTTCACTGCAAACAGTATGAATATTGTTTTTATTGATTACATTTTTTACAAAATTTTCTTTTGAATGAAGAAAAAGCTGTTTTTTCAGCCACTCCGGTTTTTTT
>JAFGQB010000254.1 GCA_016935915.1 Spirochaetota bacterium | reverse complement strand
AAGAAAATATCATTTTAAAATATAATTGTCAATAATTTTGTGCTTTTTTATCATATTTGTAAATAAAATTTAGATAAAATTTTAAATCTTTTATTGATTTTTCAGTATATTGTCATTTTCATCATTCTGTTTTTTTACCTGATCAAATTTTTTTTCATATTTTATTTTTAATCCTATAAGTACAGAACCGCCGGGCATCGGATAATCAGCAACCAAAAAATATAAGCTGTTGAATATATTTTTTATAGAGGCAAAAATTGTGATGATTTTTATGTTCTGTGAAAAATTAAGATCAAGTGTAAAATAAGGTTTTAATTCCGTAACATTGTATGTTGTGGTGTATCTTTCGCTTTCAAAATGTCCGGTTATATTAACATTTCCTGTTTTCCACATAAATTCAGCGCCGATCCCCAGTCTGTGCACCGGCTGGTAAGGCATTCTCTTATCCGATTCAATTGTAAGATCATCATCAAGTACAAAAGTCATTAAAAAAGAATAAGACAAAAACAGATTGACATATTTACTAAAACCGCTTTTTATAATACTGTCTGAACCGAAATACAAGGCTTCACCAACATTGATTGGTGTCCATTTTCCCTTGCTTACAGGCTGCCATGAAATTGCATCATGAATATAAGTGACATAAAATGAACTTTCAAATGAAAGTATTTTTTCTTTGTAAAAAGAAAGTATTATGTCGCCTCCGATCCCGTCCTCAATTTTAAGATCGGGATTTCCTTCTGCAAAAGAATCCTCAGGCCAGTAGAGCTGATTGATTGTAGGGAGCTTGAAAGTCCTGAAATAATTATTTTTCAGGACAAAATATTTTCCAATATTAAAAATAAAACCGAGCTTCGGCACAGGCACAGGATAGAGTTTATAATAGACAAGTTTAATAGAAGGAATTATCAATGCAATTTTGTTAATGGAGAATTCCATTGTAAGATAACCGCCGCCGTTAAAAGAATTTTTTTTGCCGATATTGGTCGAATCAAGATAATCATAGGTAAAATCTCCGCCTAAGTTAATGCTTAAAAAATCTGTTAGAATGATACCCCATCTGTTGATAACGCTAAGTGTGTTGAGATTATGAATGTAGTTTGTGCCACTGATCCATGAAATGGAATTGAAATTATTATTAATTATCATTTCTGTATCAATCCTTTCGCTTCCCACGCTGTCTGCATCAAATAAGAGAGAACCTTTTGCAAAATAATCGATCTCTTTGCCTGGCGTCATTGAATTTATCGGTCCGGGTATATTTTTATTTCCATAATAAAAATCACCTGAAAAAATAAGTTTCATATATACCGGCAGATTGAGCAAAAGCGAAGTAGAATTGTTTGTATCGAATATCTGGTTGTTTATCCGTCTTCTTTTTATACTGTCATAGTCTTTGTAGATAAAATTATTGAAAGCTCTGTTTCCTGAACTTTTTAGATTCCAATAGACTTTATCATTGCCTATCCCAAAATTGACAAAAAGATTTTGTGTATCAAAAAGATCGTACCATTTGGAATACCTTTTATTATCAAAATCATATCCCGAATAATAATAATCCGGATAGTAAAACATCGTTGAAAGTCCAGCATTAATATAAAAACCTGGAGAACGGTTTTTCTTGGTTATTATGTTTATTACTCCGCCAATCGCTCCGCTATAATTATATTTTGTATCTGAGCCGCCATAGATCACTTCGATTTTTTCAATGTTATTAATATCTATTTTACTCAAATCAAAGTCTCCGGATTGGTTTGAATTGATCATTACGCCGTCTATTAAAATTGCCACTCTTTCTATTCCGAAACCTCTAATACTTACACCGGCAGTGTTTCCTGTTGTCCCGCTTTTCGTAATACTCAGATTCAGTTTTTTTTCAAGAATGTCACAAATATCAGTGGGATTTATTTTTTCGATATCTTCTTTTGTTACTGTATGAACTTGCTGTGTTTTTTCCAATATTCCGATTATGGTTATCTCTTCTCCTTCGGTGTTCATGGCAATATAATCCTTTTCATTGAAGTCCGAGGTTGTGTCTTTCATGATATCCGTTGTATTGTCAGCAAAAAAAAGGGAAAGATGCATAGTTATGAAAAAAATTGAAATAATGATTTTTTTTATGGTCATAATGATCATTCCTTACTTTGTTTTTATGGCACAGATTCTTTACGGAAACGACCTGGTCCCGTTTAACCTGGTTTAACTTTATAATGTTTTATTCTTTTGTCATTTCGATTATTGAGGCTAAAAAGTAATCTAATTAATGGTACAATTTTAAAATTTAATATGATTTCCCTCTTCACACAAAATGATAAAAGTTAAATTTTACTGCTTCAAATAATCTCCATAATAAACATAATATCCATTGGCTTCAGTATATTCTGTTTCAGCATCAGTCTGGTTACTCATGCCCGAATTATTACCTCCATCTTTATATGCACAACTCTGGCTGGCAGCATTGACATGGTAATTCTTCCACCTAACAATATAATAGTAGTTTAAAGTCATACCCCATGATCCGGAATTTGTAATCTGTATGGTTATGAAACCTGATGACACCTTGTAATCAGAGTGATTTACTATGATTCCCGAAAAACTCAAGTCTTTGTCTGAATTATCATACTGGTAATAATTCGTGCCTGAGATTTCGAATCCGTCACCAAAATTAGATTTCCAGTAGCCAGAAAGTACAGGCTTTTCATCAATTTGTTCTTCTTCAACCATCGGGCAGCTAATGAAAACGAATAAAGCTGTTAATAACATTGAATAAAATAAGATCTTTTTTGAATTTTTTTTAAACATTTTTGTCTCCTTTTCCTTGCGAAGAAAAGAAGTCAGAAAAATCTACAAGATTTGTCATTTAGTAGAATATCCCGACTTTACTCCTCGAAGTCATGAATAATTAGATTTTTGTATATCAAAGTTTCCTGGCTTATGAGTTTGATTTTATCTGTCAACCTTCCCGGCAATATACCAGTGGCTGTAACCGACAGATTTTTCCTCAATCACAGTTACGGGCTAGCAGGGGACTCTCACCCCGCTTCCTTTGAAATATACGCTTGAAATGTAGCAATTATTGAAATATAAGTCAAATGTTATTTT
>JAFGQB010000253.1 GCA_016935915.1 Spirochaetota bacterium | reverse complement strand
TCGGTTGTTCGTTTGTATCAAAAAAAACGCATTCCGAATAAGGAATGCGTTTATATTTTTATTGATTATAATGTAAAATTACTGCGGGCCTGCTCCTGTAATAACAATTGATTTAACATTGGAAGCGGCATCAAGAGTGTATGTATACGGTGGTGTAAAGACCGTATCGTTTCCGTCAGGGATTTCGATGATATTATCTTCGCTGTCTTCACCTGCTTCAAAAAAACAATTTATCAGTACATTGCCTATAGTACGTATTTTTCCGGGAGTGCCTGTTGTTACGTAGCGTTCCCACGGGTTTCTTACATTTTCAAAATAGTTGTTTTCAACGAGAACCTCAGCGCCGATTCTTGTTCTTACACAGTAGTTGTTGCCCGGAGCATTGTAATAGTTGTTGAACACATGCACCCTGCCCCAGCGTACCGAAGGCATTCTTTCAATGGTATTGTCAGAATACCAGTTGTGATGGAAAGTGACATAGAAGGGGCAATTATCCGAGTCGTTTGCGCTTACCAGGTTTGCATAGGCATGTGTGCCATTTGACGGATAGATGAACTTACACCATGAAACTGTTACATATAATGAGTCTTTTGTAATGTCCACACCGCCGTCGGGGCAGTCAATAAAGGTACAGTGATCGATCCATACATCATGACCGTTTTCCGCAATGGTAACTCCGTCTGTAGGCGGTTTTTGGATTGTTAAATTCTTGACGATTATGTTGTAGTTGTCATAATCATCCTCGCTTACATAGATTGTTACTCCGATAAGTCCGGAATTGGCGCCGACACCGATAAGGGTTGTATTCGGACCGGGAGTCAGTCTGCCGCTGCCTGTTATCATTCCTGATATCATGATTATCTTCGGTGATGTGCCTGCAGCAGCAGCCCTTAGATCAGTCCAGTTGGAAACTGTAACCGTAGGGCCTCCTTCACCGCCTGTTGCAGATGCGCCGAAACCGATGCATCCGTTGTCTCCGGTTGCCTTAATTAAGTCTGTATCATCCAGAACATTGAAATCCGAATTTTTATTCTGAGAATTAAAAGGATTACAACTGAACCAGATGATCATTGTTAAGATAGAAAGGATAGCTAAAATAGTCAAACTACCTTTTTTCATGAAGAACCTCCTAAAATAATATATATATAGAATATATTTATAGATTGAAGAAAAGTCAAGTAAAAAATACTAAAAAATTTTCAAAAATAATATATAAACTATAATTTCTAAATAAATTTGTTTAAATCAAGTAACTTTTTAAGCTTTTTATTTTATATTTTACATTAATTTTTTTTTGGATTAAAATTGAAAAAAGTCCGCTTCCGGTTTTGTATTTAGTGCAATAAAAAAGTGCTGCTGCTGTGTAAAATCAGCGTTTAAGACAAAAGAAACTTATCTTGACAATTTACATATTATTATATAAAAATATACAATTTTAAAAAATCGGAAAGACATTTAAGGTTGTGAAATATGGAAAATATTAATGAAAAGATAATCAAAATTCAGAAAGATGCTTTAAATGAGATAAAATCATCAAAAGACAGTAAAAATTTGGAAGATATAAGGATAAATTATCTAGGCAAAAAAGGGGAATTGACCTCATTATTGAAGATGCTCGGGTCACTGACAAAAGAGGAACGTCCTGTTATCGGCGGGAGAGTTAATAAATTGAGAGAGGAAATTGAAGACGCATTGAACTCTGCCCTGATACGGCTTAAGAAAGCAGAGACAGATAAAAAGTTTGAAAGCGAAAAAGTTGATTTGACCCTTATGGGAAGGATACATAAGTACGGGCACAGACATCCACTTCAGGCTATTTTTGACGAGGTTGAAGAGATTTTTCTTGGAATGGGTTTTTCAATAGCCGAAGGTCCTGAGATAGAAAGTGAGTATTATAATTTTGAAGCATTGAACATGCCTGCAAGTCATCCCGCAAGGGATAGTCAGGACACACTTTATTTCAATAAGGAACTTTTGCTAAGGACACATACTTCCCCTGTTCAGATCAGGACAATGGAAAAAATGGCACCAGGTCCTGTTAGAGTTATCTGTCCCGGCAGGGTATTTAGAAGGGATACCATTGATGCAACTCATTCTCCGCAGTTCCATCAGATCGAGGGGCTTGTGGTTGATAAGGATGTCAAATTTTCCGACCTGATAGGTGCGCTTGAGGTTTTTATCAAGAAAATGTTCGGTGAGGACAGAAAAATAAGATTAAGACCCGGATTTTTCCCTTTTACAGAACCTTCTGCGGAAGTGGATGTAAGCTGTATAATATGCGGCGGTACGGGCTGTCCGGCATGCAAGCATAACGGCTGGCTTGAAATACTTGGTTCAGGCACGGTTCATCCCAATGTCTTAAAGGCAGGAGGCTATGATACTGAGATTTTTACCGGATATGCTTTTGGTATGGGGGTTGAAAGGATCGCCATGCTGAAATACGGGATTCCTGATATCAGATTGTTTTTTGAAAATGATATCAGATTTTTACATCAGTTCAGATAAAAAAGAAAGTGAGATTAAAAATATGAAAGTATCATATGAATGGCTTAAAGAAATAACAGGCATCAAAGAAGATGCTAGAATTATTGCCGACACAATAACCATGCACGGTCTTGAAGTTGAAAAGATCGAAAATTATGGAATAGGCAAAGCGGATATTGTCACAGTACAAATAAAAGAGGTTAAGAGACATCCTGATGCGGATAATCTTTTGATCACAAAAGCGGATGCAGGCAGATTCGGTTTATTGCAGATTATCACCAATGTTAAAAATATAAAAGAAGGGCAGAAAGTACTTGCCGCGCTTGACGGGACAAAACTTGCAACAGGACTTCAGATTAAAAAAACAAAGTTAAAAGGTGTTGAAAGCGAAGGAATGTACGTTGGATGGGAAGAGATCGGTGCGCAGTATAAAAGCGAAGGTTTGTTTAATCTGGAAAAAGATATTTCAAATGGAACAAATTATTCTGAGATTCTACCGGTCAATGATTCAGTTATAAATATTGAGCTTACTGCTAACAGAGGGGACTGCCTTTCAATGCTTGGGGTTTCAAGGGAGATTAGGACTATTTTTAATACTGAACTTAAAGAATTTGAGACTGATTATAAAACCAATGATAAAAATACACTTGATTTGTTCAAGGTTGAGATAAAAAGTGAAAACTGTTTCAGATATTGCGGAGGTATAATTTTAGATGTTGAGATCAAACCTTCTCCCTATTGGATGCAGTTGAGACTGATTAAAGCGGGAGTAAGACCGATCAGCAATGTTGTTGATATCACAAATTATGTAATGCTGGAATGCAATCAGCCCCTCCATGCTTTTGATATGGATAAAATAAATAAAAGTACAATAATCGTAAGGGATGCGTCAATTAAAGAAAAATTGACTACACTGGATGATATTGAAAGGACACTTGATAGTGATGACATGGTTATAGCAGATCCTGTAATTCCTCATTGTATGGCAGGTGTTATGGGCGGACAGATAAGCGAGGTGTCGGATTCGACAAAAAATGTTTTTCTGGAAGCGGCATATTTTAAACCTGAAACCATTAGAAAAACTTCAAAAAAGACAGGACTGCGTTCTGAATCTTCATACAGGTTTGAAAGAGGCATTGATATAGAGAGGGTTGACTGGTCTTTAAAAAGAGCCTTATTCTGGTTTGACAAATTAAAAGTCGGTAAGGTCTGCAAAGGCATAATAGATGTTTATCCGAGGAAAAAGGAGAAAATTCAAATAAATACAACTACAGACTGGATCATTAATAAACTTGGCACTGAAGTAAAAGATGATGAAATTGTCAATATTATTAAAAGACTTGGTTTCGAAGTCAATAAGGATAAAAATAATCTTTCAATTAAAGTTCCTTCATGGAGAAATGACATAGAAATAAAAGAGGATATTGCGGAAGAGGTGGCAAGGATACATGGATATAATAATATAAAAGTAACATATTTTCCATCGATAGGTGCGGGAATAAGAAGTCCTTTTCAGAAATTTGAAAAAGATTTAAGAAACCTCTTATACAGGCTCGGCTGTGATGAGGTTATGAATTTTAGTTTTTACGGAAAATCATTATTCAATAAAATGCTTTTAACTGAAGATCATAAATTCAGAAATACCATCAACCTTGAAGAACCTTTAACTGATGAATGGGCGGGAATGAGAAACAGCCTGATCCCGGGAATGATAAAAACAGCTTCTTTTAATTATACCCATCAAAATAAAAATTTAAACATTTTTGAGATTGGAAATGTAAGCTTTGACAATAAAGGCAAATTTCCTTTGGAAGAAAAAAAACTTGCTGTTTTACTGGCGGGTAATAAATATGACAAAGATCATACTTCTGCTGAAATAAAATATGATTATTTTGATATAAAGGGTATTACAGATGCAATATGCAATTATTGTAAAATAAATCCGGAATTTAAATCTTCAAATGAAGTATTTTATCATCCTTATCAACAGTCGAAAATATTTACGGAAAAT
Source organism: Spirochaetota bacterium (assembly GCA_016935915.1). Classification (GTDB taxonomy): domain Bacteria; phylum Spirochaetota; class GWE2-31-10; order GWE2-31-10; family JAFGQB01; genus JAFGQB01. The sequence goes on along the minus strand of JAFGQB010000253.1, from coordinate 7,905 downwards.
ATCGAACTGGGAAGTTTCGGAAAAATACATCCTGGTGTATGTGAATCATTTGATATCCAGGTAGACTGCTATTTGATTGAATTATCAATCAACAAACTTTTTGATTGTTATAATTCTGCAATCAGATATTCAGAAATACCTGTTTTCCCTTCATCCAAAAGAGATATAGCTATTGTCATAGATGAAAATGTTTATTCTGATATGATAATTAATGCAATTAATGAATCTAATATTAAGATTTTACAGGATATAAAAGTATTTGATGTTTTTAAAGGCGGAAATATTGAACAAGGCAAATATTCTCTTGCATTATCATTGATTTTTAATAAAATTACAGCTACATTAATAGACAGCGAAGTGGATGATGCAGTTAAAAAAATATTAAATAACCTTGAAAAGAAATTTAATGCAAAAATCAGGTAGAAGATAATTTACTCTAAAGGGCACAAAAGCAAATATTTATATAATGTAATGATGCACGGTCTAATGTTTTTGCTGTCTGTTTTATTTGTTTAAAAAATGAGAAATTTATGATAGAAGATGTTTTTTTTATTTCAATGGAAGGCAAAAAGGGATTTAAAATAAATGACTTTGAAGTCAGGGAAGACATAGCATTGCCGATTTTGGTTCTGGATAAGGATCATTTTTCCACAGAACAAATTAATGCGGAAAATATCATATCCGGCATGATCAAAGTTTTAATAGAAGAGCCTGACAATGAAAACATTGAATACTACAGGGATTTTATTTATTCTGTCCAGCCTGAAATTGAATACAAATTAACTAGAATAGCATATGAAGCTGAGCGAAATTATCATTTTAATGATGCAATAGATATTTATAAAGTTTTATATTCTTTAAAGCCTGACTCCAATGAACACAATCTCAATCTTGCTGTATGCTACGATGAATATTCAAAATATCTGTATGAACAGGGCAGGGATAGAGAGGCGGAGAAATTTGAAGATGAATCTCATGTTTTTTACAGATATCTGGAAGAAATTGAAGATAAGGATGACAGGATTTTGTATTATCTGGGGAGATTCTATTTATTCAGAGAAAATTACGATAAGAGCATTGAATATTTTAACAGTTTCCTAAAGATTACAGAAGAGGAAGATCGTAAAAAAGAGGTTCTTGATATTTTAGAACAAATAACAAATTCAGGTTTAAGTGATGAAGATTATCATACTGCAATAGGATTAATTCAATCCGATAAGGAAAAGGAAGCAATTGAATTCATTGATAAATATATTGAAAAATATCCTGATTCATGGAATGGTTATTATGTTAAAGGATGGGCATTAAGAAAATCACAAAGTTATAATGATGCTATAAGATTCTTTGAAAAGGCGCTTGAACTGAATGATAATTCTGCAGATTTGTTTAATGAACTTGGTTTATGCTATCTGAATTTGAATATATTTAATAAATGCGAGAGGTATTTTGCAAAAGCCTTAAGAATAAAACCTGAAGATACTGCAATAATATACAATCTTGCAATTTGTTCTGTAAAAAAGGGTGATAGAGAGGAAGCATTAAAGTATTGTGATGTGATAAAAGAATTTAACCCTGAAGATATACATATTGAAAATTTAAAAAAAATTATTGAAGAAAATGATTTTTAATGCTTTAATTATTTATAATGAATAATAGATTGAATTATTTATTATTAAAAAAAATCATATTTATATTAATATATATTGTATTTTGTTTTTTTCTTATTGGTGAAACTCAGAAGAATTTGATCCCACATAAACTAATATTTATAAAACCTGAAAAAAATGAAGATATAATAATACAGGAACAACTGGTTGATGAAATAATCACTGTCTTTGAAAAATTGGACAGTGAATATAAGATCCATTTTGTTAAAGAGAAGTCATGGATAAAATATAGGCACTTGATAGAAGATTTCAGCAACACTGAAAATCTGTCAAATTTTTTTCTTACAACTGGTGTTACAGGCATAACCTCCTGCGGTTTGGAAAAACACCTTGATCGAATATTATGTAAATTTTATTTCTTTAACATTAGAGAAAATAAAATTAGAACGGTCACATATGATATCTTGCAATCTCAAATCATTAATAATTCAAAAGATTTCTTAGACTACATTGAAAAAATTATTTTAGCCAATTATCAGAATATTGATATAAATATTATAAGAAAGGAAAAGATTAAATTCAGAATTTTGAACAGGAAAGATCCTTTTTATGAGCTTTTTTTTTCCGGAGGTTCCGGTTATGCGACAAGACAGTCATTTGAGGGAGGAATTTATTCTTCGGGAATAAACTTTTATTTTTTGCTCAGCCAGAAGTTCAAATATTTCAATCTTGATATAATCGGAAGCATATCATTGCTTTTTAATGAAGAAATCAGCGGTTATACTTTTTTGCATGATGCTTTCGGATCTTTTGTTTTTGGCGGCTGGTTGATAAAGCAGACTTTTAAATTTGGAGCAGGATTTACAATTAATCCTTCAGCTTTTTATATTGAAAGAAGATATTATGATAATTACAGAGAGATTATAAAGGTCAGCAAACTTGATGCTATTTTGACTTTTTTTTACTTAAATTTTTCTATAAAACCCACGTCTTCATTTTTATTAAATCTTAATATTGGCTCTTTTTTTTCAATAAATTATTTTACAGAAATCACTCCATTTCCTTCTTTTCCGGTTTATACAGAATTCAGCATGAGATATAATATCAGTAAAAAATTTTATTTTGAATTTATCGTGCCTTTTTATATGGTTGGATATAAATCGGAAAATTATGATGATGATCATGATAAAAATATTTTTGAACAATATTCGCCTTCATTTACGGGAATGATAAAATGCGGATTGGGCTGGCATTTTGAAAAGGACAAGGAATGAAAAGATTTCTATTTGTTTTTTTTATAATTTTTTCAGAAATCCTATTTTCCATTGAGAATACAAAGGTATTGGTTTTGCCTTTTAAAAATAACGGAGATAAAAGGAGCAATTTTTACTCTAACTTAATTCTTGATACTATCAAAATTAACATAGTCAAACTGCCGAAAAAGATTGAAAAGAATGAATTTGAAAAGAATGTATTAGGTATGTTCAAAAAAATTGAGGATAATCAATTGTTTTTGTCTGTATATGAATTAGATCTTTTTGAAAAAAATTATATAGTGAAAGATAATTATGATATGGAAAACTATGAAAAAGTGAGAAATCTTTTTTTTGAAATCGGATATGCAAATTTATTTTTTCCCATACAATTAAAGGATTTATCCTTAAATGAAAATATTACTGATTATAATGAAATTTATAAAACTATTATAAATAAATCTATTGATTTAATAATTACAGGTTTTTATTATGAAGACACAGAAAAAATTGTCATTACATTTAAGGTAATTGATGTTTTAACTGACAGAACGAAAATTACTTATGTAAATTACGGTGATAGCGGGCATGATGTTTTTGATGTAATAATTGAATCGACAAATAAATTCATTGATAAAATGAATAAAGAGATAATTCCCTATGCAAAGAAGATGAATCTGTTTTTAAAGGATAAACAAAGCAGATTGATCGCAGGTGAACAAAAAGAAATTTTTATGTTCTTTAATTTCGGTATGTTATACAGCAGTATGAGTTTTTCTAAGATTGTAAGGGTTGATAAAGCTGATTTTGATCTGGCAAATAAAAGAAATAAATATATTAATGGTTTTTCATCAATATTCAATTTTGAATTTTATTCAAGTTATAAAAATAATTATCATGGTTTTGGAATAAATTTCAATATTCCCTTTATATATCAATTACCTAATCTGCAAATTATTGCAAGATTTACTGCAGGATATATATTTGGCTTTAGGAAAAAATTTTTTTTTAGCTTTTTAGGGGGAGTTTATTTTAAAACTTTCAGCATTTTTGAAAGTTTCAGTTATAACAGAATAGAAGTCAGTTATTTTTCTTTATTATTGGGATTTAAATTTAAGTTCATCCCCCTCAAATATCCTTTTTTTATACAAGCCGGGGCATATTTTGTTTTACCTAAATTTAATATTAACGGAATAGAACAAATAGATGGTCCTTCACTTTGGAATATATCAACTAAAAGCAATTATGATGATTCTTCGGGTTATGTTAATAAAAACAATTGGATTTTACCTGTAATGGCAAATTTTGGTGCTGGCTGCTTTTTTAATAAGGAAATTGGTATTTATTTTAATACAACTTTTTATACAATGTATATTATTTATAATGTTTTTGAAAGTAAAAATGAACATGACGATGAGAAATTAGTTTATTATGGAGAGAATTTTTCACTGAATTTTGATATAGAAATCGGTGTAGTATTTAAAACAATATTCCGATAAATAATTAATTTTTTTTGAATAATTTTTATTTTATTGACAATTTATTTTTAATATATTAAATTTGTTTTGTAATTATTCCAGAAGAAATTGTTAGGAGATTAAATGAAAGCAGAATGGGCTAATCCTTTTATTTCTAATGCTATTGATGTTTTTGAACAGTTAGCACATATTAAATTTGAAAGAGCGGAATTGAGTGTTAAAGAGGATACAACTCCGACTAATGACATTTCAATAATTATCGGTATAACCGGTTTTATTCAAGGACAGGTTGTTTACAGCTTAAAAGAGCATACCGCACAAAGAATAGCTAACGAAGTTAAACCAAATCCCAATGTGGTTGTTGATTCCGAATTTATAGAGTCTTCCATTGCTGAAATTGCAAATATAATTACCGGAAGATCAACAATTGATTTAACATCAAAAAATAATGAAATTCTTTATATAACGCCGCCTTCAGTAGTTATTGGTAAGGATTATTCCATAAGTTTTTTAAAATTGAAAACAATATCAGTTAAACTCTCATCAAGGTTCGGCACAATGGAAGTAAATATTGCGATAAAAGAAAATGCCGATTTTAATAAATAAGATGTATAATTTTTAAATTTAATCCTTTTTACCGATTATATTCCTATGGTTTATCAGAGTGAAATAATAATTAAATCAAATGCGTTTGATTCTCTATATGATATAACAGAAGATGTAAATGAAATTATTAATAAAAGCAAAATAAATAATGGCATCGTTAATGTTTTTCATATCGGCTCAACAGGAAGTATAACTACTATTGAGTTTGAGCCCGGCTTGAAAGAGGATTTGCCTGAATTTTTAAATAAAATTTTACCGCGAGGTCAATTTTATAAACATAATGCCACATGGCATGACGGAAACGGCGATGGCCATTTAAAAGCTTCTTTAATAGGGCCTGAGATCACCTGTCCTGTGATTAATAATAAAGTAAATCTGGGAACATGGCAGCAGATAATTTTAATTGATTCTGATAATAAACCCAGGACAAGAAAAATTTTTATTACAGTCATAGGCGAGTAAAATAAATAAATTTATATTTTTTATAATAACTCATTTTCTTAATTTTTCTTTAAATAAAGTTATTTTTTTTGCAGACTTGATTTTGTAAGATTTTTTAATTGGTTATTAATTTTGTAAAATAATAATTTTATTCTTTAATAAAAAGAAAAATATATATATAAATACATATGAGGTAGTTTTTATGAAACAGCATATTAATAATTTTTATAAAATTTTTATATTAGTGATACTTTTGATTATTGTAATTTTATTATTATTTGTAATATATTTAAATATAAACTCAAGAAATAATTTTGTTAAAGGATTGAATCATAAGAATAATGCAAATTTTGAAAAATTTATTTCAAATACTACTGACAGGGATTTTGATAATGATGAAAAAAATACTATAAATATATATGATAATTTATCATCTTCAGTAGTTAATATTACCTTTTATAAAACAGAATATGTCAGATATTTTTTTGAATTATACCCTCAGACAAGCGAAGGACAGGGCTCAGGTGCCATAATAGATAAAAGAGGTTTTGTTATAACCAATTATCATGTAATAGGAAATGCGGATAAGTTAACCGTTTCCTTGTCAAAAGAGGAGGGGTTTTATGATGCAGATATTATTGGCATTGATCCTGAAAATGATCTGGCAGTAATAAAGATAAAAAATTTTAACAAAGATTTTAATATTATTCCTTTAGGAGATTCAAATAATTTAAAAGTCGGTCAAAAAGTTTATGCTATAGGTAATCCTTTTGGTCTTGACAGAACATTGACCACAGGTATAATTTCCGGTTTAGGAAGACCCATCAAGACTGAATCTGGAAGTGTGATCGAAGGTGCAATTCAGACAGATGCTTCTATTAATCCTGGTAATTCCGGAGGCCCATTAATTAACTCTTCCGGTAGAATGATCGGTATTAACACTATGATAATTTCTCCATCGGGAGGGAGTGTTGGTCTTGGCTTTGCCATACCAATAAACACAGTTAAAGATGTTCTCGATGAGCTTATTAAATATGGTTATGTTAAAAGAGGATGGTTTGATGCATCATTTTTACCTATGTCTCCGATTTTATCCAGAGAACTTGGATATCCTGTAGACTATGGTTTAATGATCATGACAACGAAAAGAAATGGTGAGGCATATAAAGCAGGATTAAGAGGTGGAGAACAGAAAGCAATTTATAAAAATAAAATTATTTATATCGGGGGTGAACTTCTTGTAAAAGTAAATGATATGAAAATCAATGATTATTCTTCTTTGGTTCAGGTATTAAAGAATAAAAAACCAGGAGAAATAGTAAAAGTAGAATATTATAAAGCAAGAAAAAAATATACGGCAAATATTAGATTGATTGACAAGAAAGATTATAATAGCGAATATTAAATAAAATTCAGTTTTGAAAATTTAACTTTATATTAAATATTTCAACTTATTTTTTGATCAACTTAATAATCGATATTTTTTTAAGGCAGTTTGATGAATGATTTTTTAACTTTAAAAGAGATTATAAAACTTTTCGGCAGAGAAATTTATTTAAAGGGAAAAGATCTATTTGAGAACAATGCTGTTATTAATTTGATAGAAGACGGTAATCATTTAAAGGGTACTGTTTTAGAAAATAAAATAAGTTTTGATGCATTGATAAAGCTTGAATATGACAGTAGCCCTAAAATAATGAAATGCAGCTGTAACAATAAACAATTTTGCAGACATTGCTGTGCTCTGTTGATTTTTTATTTAAAAAATGGTCCAAATGAAAAAATAGAATTAAAAAATCCATTAAAAGATATTAAAAAGTATAACATAATTGAAAAAATAGATTTATCAAAACAATCAGAATTAAAATCATATAATGCCAGATTGCCAAAATTAATCAAAAAAATCCAAAGCGAAAGCGAAAGTTTAAGAGCAAATAAAAGAGAGGCATTTAAAATCGTATATTCGATTTTTAAAAAGGAAAGCCTCTTAAATAAAAATCAACACAATCCATGGTTGATAGAAATCAATATGATGAATATTAAATCGGGTAATAAAAGCCGTAAAATAATAAAATTTGAAGAGGAAAAAAACATTGAGAATTTAAATAATGAGGAAAGAGAAATTTTTATCAGGTTATATGAAAAAAAAGATTTCACGGATTATTTTATTTATTATCTAAATTATCTTGTAAATAACAGCAGTAAAATATTAATATACTTAAATAAAAACAATAATTATTTAAAGATTAATATTATTGAGATTAAATTTATATCAATAAATTTTGTTTTTTATAATTACAATGTTAAGACAAATGAAATTTTATTTATACCGGAAATTGTTTTTGAAGATATTAACGGAGTTTGCACTTCAAGTCTGCAGATTGAACATTATCCGGTTTATAATGGAGATGTATTAGGTATTATTATAAATGACGGCACTTTATTATATAAGAGATTCAATACTGAAAAATCAATTTTTATTGAAAAAATTCTAACTTATCAGGACTGTTATAATATGTC
>JAFGQB010000252.1 GCA_016935915.1 Spirochaetota bacterium | reverse complement strand
TGAAAGCCTGAAGCAATGACTTGTAATTTCAATGAATGAGGCGGCATCTCATGAAATTTCTTAGGTTAATCCCTTATTCGACATTCGGCCTGTTTAATACTTTTTAGCATAATAATTTTTTTTTGACAAATAAACTTTTAATCATCATCATTTTTTAATATTGATAAAAATGCCGACTGAGGTATTTCTACATTTCCCACCATTTTCATTCTTTTTTTACCTTCTTTTTGTCTTTCCAGTAGTTTTCTTTTACGGCTTATATCCCCGCCATAGCATTTTGCCGTTACATCTTTGCGATAGGCAGAAATGGTTTCCCTTGCTATTATATTGCCGCCGATTGCTCCCTGTATTGCGACTTTAAACTGCTGTTTAGGTATATTGTTTTTTAACTTTTCACATGCTTTTCTTGCTATCTCTCTTGCTTTATCTTTATGAACCAGCATTGACAGTGCATCGACAGGTTTACCTGCAACCAGAATATCTATTTTAACAAGATCTGTACGCAAGAATTCACCGATTTCGTAATCAAAAGATGCATAACCTCTGCTTACCGATTTTAATCTGTCATAAAAATCATATACAATCTCTGCAAGAGGCATTTCATACATTAACTCAATTCTTTTTTCATCAAGATATCTTAAGTTTGTCTGCACCCCTCTTTTTTCAATGCAGAGGTTTATCACTTTGCCCATATATTCAGCAGGCACTATGATTGATGCATTTATCATCGGCTCCTCGGCATATTCAATTATAGTCGGGTCTGGATAATTAGTAGGATTATCGATCAAAAGCATTTCGCCGTTTTTCAAATAGATTTTGTACTGAACTGAAGGTGCAGTTAATATTAAAGATGTATTAAACTCTCTTTCAAGTCTTTCCTGAACGACTTCGAGATGTAAGAGCCCTAAAAATCCGCATCTGAATCCAAAACCTAATGCAACAGAGTTGTCTTTTGTGTAAATTAAAGATGCATCATTGAGTTTTAATTTTGCTAGAGCATCGCTTAACTCCTGATAATCATCGGATGCTATGGGGTACAATGAAGAAAATACAACAGGTTTAACTTCTTTAAATCCAGGCAGAGGCTTTGAAGCGGGATTATTTGAATTTGTAATAGTGTCTCCTACGTTTATGTCACTTATGATTTTTACACCTGCTATAATATAACCGACATCTCCTGCTTTCAGCGCGTCTCTTTTTTCGAGTTTTAGTCTGAAAATCCCCACTTCTTCGACAGTATATTCGCTTTTTGCATGCATAAAAAGTATCTTATCACCTGCCTTTAACTTTCCGTCAAATATTCTGACGCTGATTATGACCCCTCTGTATTCATCATAATTTGAGTCAAAGATCAGCGCTTTAAACGGAGCGTCTTGGTCTGATTTAGGCTCAGGTATTTTTTTTATTATTGCTTCAAAAATGTCATTTATTCCGATTCCTTCCTTACCGCTGGCTAAAATCACATCATCCGAGGGAAAACCTAAATCATGTTCGATCTGGTGCTTGACATCGTCAATATTGGCTGAAGGCAGATCGATTTTATTGATTATTATTATGATCTCAAGATTATTGTCCAGTGCAAGGTAGAGGTTTGCTAATGTCTGTGCTTCAACTCCCTGTGTAGCATCAATTAATAATAATGCTCCTTCACATGCTTTTAAAGATCGGGACACTTCATAGGTAAAGTCAACATGACCCGGTGTATCAATAAGATTTAACATATATTCATTGCCGTCATCAGAAGTGTAAGGTAAATTAATGGTATTGCTTTTTATTGTGATGCCTCTTTCTCTTTCAATATCAAGTGTATCAAGCATCTGATCCTTAAATTCTCTGTCTGATATAATATGGCACGATTGGATCAGTCTGTCGGCTAATGTTGACTTGCCGTGATCTATATGGGCAATTATGGAAAAATTCCTGATATTATTCATTATTTAAACTCCGGTTTTATTTTATGATGCCTTGTTAAAAAAATTTTTCTTAAAAAAACACAAAATTTGATGTTTTTATTACTCAAACAGATTTTTATTTATGAAATCTGTATTTTATGATTAAAAGGCTTATTTTTTAATAAAATATAATTAAAATAATATAGCATAATTATTTAATTTTTAAAAGAATGCTTTTTATGAATAAATTTTAAATAATTTTTACTTAAATTGCTTGATTTTTTGATTTATTTTTACCGAAAATAATTAAAATACTGGAATTTATTGTAATTATTCTGTATTTGATTTAGAATTATATCACAAGATTTGATTTTTTTAAAAAGCTAAAAAGAGATATGACAAGAAAGACAGTTTTTATTATATTTTTTCTTTTATTTTTAAATTTTTTAATGTTTTCTCAAAATAATAAAGATAAATCCGATGCTGTAACATCCGCATCAGAGAAAATACCCGACTATTTTAATCCGGATTCATCAATAAAAGAAGTTGAAAAGAAAATAACAGAGGTTGAGAAAGAAGGGGAAAAACCTGAAGAGATTTTCAAAGAGGGAAAAAAAGAAGTAAGTGTTGTTACGGAAAAAGAAGATGCAAAAAAAGAGTCAGAGATAATTGTAAAAAAGGAAATGACAGATTCAACAACAAGAGCTAGTGATAAAATTCCTCAAGATGAACTTGAGTATCTTTTGAATAAAACTTCTATAAAAGAACAGAAACAGAAAGAACTGGAAAAATTTAAAAAACTGGAAGCGGACAAAAAGAAACAGGAAGAGCTGGTTTTGGAAAAAAAATTTGAAGAAGAGAAAGTCTTAAAAGAAAAAGAAGCTAAAGAAGAAAAAAAAGAGATTAAAACACCCGAAATAAAAGATTTAACAAGTGATATAATTGCAAGTGTTGATTATACAAAAAGAAAGTCAAATATGATAATTTTTAATGAAAAAAATGATGTTAAACCTCCCTCGGTAAAAGATTATACGGATGAACAAAGTTTAACCTCATTGAATCCCTGGTATAGATCTGAAAACTTTATACCTGAAAACATCAAGGATTTTTTCCTTGCTCAGCCGGATTTTATTTATGATAATAATGTTATAAAAAAAGGCAAGAAAACCATTACGAGTAAATTGGGTGAAAAAGCATTTGCCGTATCCTATGATTTTTATTTAAACAATGATTATAAAAATGCAATTAATTCATTTGAAAGATTGGTTTATTATAATTATAGAGTGCCTGAATCATCATATTATTTAGCATGGTGCCATTTTGTTTTAAGAAATTATGATACTGCGATCATTTATATGAATAATGCGATAGTGGAAGCGGAAAAATTGGGATATGAGAACTCGATAATTTCCGAATATCTTCATCAAACAGGCAATTATTATCTGGTCTTAAAAGATTACGGTAGTGCAATAAAATTTTATACCCAATCCATTCAGAAAAATTCAAGTTATTATAAAAATTATGAAAAATTAGGTTTATGTTATTATTATTTGAATGATTATAAAAAAGCACTTGAATACTGGAAAATCGGTATGGATAATAATGATTTAAACAGTGCCAATAATCATAAGTGGCTGACTGAAAAACTAAAATGATATGAAAATTTTTTATAACCTTAAGTTAAGACAGTTTTTCTATTATTTTTTAATTATTTTATTCTATTTTTTGATAGATCAATTAATATTAAAGTCTTTTATTTACAATCATGAATTTAAAAATGAGATTGAAAATCAGGAAAAAATATCAGAGATACTCGCAGATCAGATAGATTATTTTTTTGAAACAGCCATGAAGGAAATTAAGAATTTTTCTTTATCTCCTGAAGTAAGGTCTTTAAATAAGGATATTGTTGATAAAAAAATATTGGAATTCAATAAGCTGACGCAATTTTTTGATTATTTTTTTGTTCTAGATGAAACAGGCAAATGGTTTTCTTATCCAACAAGAGAGGATTTTGTAGGCACTTCAATACCTGAAGGGAATATGGATTTAATCGAATATACAGTTAATACAGACGAAATTTATTTTTCAGATGTAGTAAAACCTTTAATCGATGAATTGATTACCGGTTTGGCAGTCAGAATACATGGAAATAAAAACGGCAAAAAAATGATTTTAAGAGGCGTTTATATTATTACTCAGAAGAATAAAATATATGAATTGATAAAGAATTTTAAATTTCATGAAAACGGCTATGCTTATCTGGTTTCAAAAAAAGGTATTTTGATTTCGCATTCAAAAATCATCCCAATATCCAAAAATATTGAAGATCATAATTATTCGGAATATGAACCAGTTAAACAGGCTTTATCCGGCAGAACAGGATATGTAAACTATTTATATGACGGCAGAAAATATACAGCAACTTATCAAAAGCTGAAATATGCAGAATGGGTTTTAGTATTACAGCAGCCTTATGATGATATATTGCAAAGAGTAAATATAAATATTAATTTTTTTAGAATAACCAATATTGTTTTATTGCTTTTAATTTTGATTATCACCACTATTTCATTGAATTACCCTTTGTCGGCATTTTCAAATTTATTAAAAATATTAAAAAATAAAAAAATAGTTGAAAAAAAATATTTTAAACCGAAAGATCAGGTTCAGGAGATCATTTATTCAATTAATCATATATTTAAAGAATTATTTAATTCCAGGGATGAGCTTGATAAAATTATGCAGAAATATAGAGATTTAATAGAGTCTACATCAGACTGGATATGGGAAGTGGATAAAAACGGAGTATATACATATTCGAGTCCCAATGTTTATTATATACTGGGTTATAAGCCAGAAGAAGTTGTCGGTAAAACGCCTTTTGATTTTATGGATGATTCTGAATCTGATAAAGTAAAAAAACAATATTTAAAATATCTTAATAATAAAAAACCTTTTTATAATTTTATAAATACCAATAAGCATAAAAAAGGACATAAAGTGATCTTAGAATCAAATGGAGTTCCTTTTTTTGATAAGAACAAGGAAATTTTAGGGTACAGAGGTATTGACAGGGATATTACTGAAAGGGATAATTATCAGAGGGCGATTGAAAAATCACTTGCTGAAAAAGAGATACTTCTTGCTGAAATACATCACAGGATTAAAAACAACCTTCAGGTAATATCCAGCATAATACAACTTCAAACTTACTATATCGAAGATAAATATACACTCGGGATATTGAATGATACAATTACCAGAATCAGAACCATTAGTTTTATACATCAGAAATTATACAAAACTGATGATTTTGTAAATATTGATCTTAAAGATTTTTTTGAAACAATAATAATAAGTTTATACAGTACTTATAATATTGATACTAAAAAGATAAAATATAAAATAAATATAAATGATTTAAATTTGGACATAATGAAAATTATGCCTTGCAGTTTAATTATCAATGAAATTGTAACTAATTCATTTAAATATGCTTTTCCGGATGACAGGGATGGGAACATTATTATTGATTTAAGCTATGAGGATGATAAATATAAATTAATAGTTTCTGATAATGGGGTAGGTATGGATAAAGATATTGATTTTGGCAAGATCACATCTCTGGGTTTCAGATTAATTTATGAATTAGCAAAACAGCTTAATGCAGAGGTTAAGATTATCAATGATAATGGTATAAAGGTAATTGTAATTTTTTGAGATGTTCAATAAATTTGATAATCATAAAGATTTTTAATTAGTTCATGGAGAAAAATTACTTTAAGTAAGTTTTATATATTTTTGTAATTTCTTTATATGTCAACTAACTAGGTAATATTTTAAAAAAACTTTTACCACTTTTATTTCAAATTGTCATATTTTAATACCACTTAAATTCACAAAAATTCACTTTTTTGATTATTTTTTTAATTTTTTAAAAACTACTTAAAATATTTTAAGTATAATTTTAGCCAAATTTTAATATATTTCATTAAATTTACTAAATTTATCAAATTTTGTTAAAAAATTTAACTTTTTTAACAAAATTATTTGACATTTTATATAAAAATGTACTATATTATAAGTGTTATTAAGTGGTAATAAGTGGTATTTTATGAATGAATATTTTACTGGTGAATATAACAATACGCTTGATCAGAAGGGAAGAATTGCATTGCCATCCAAGCTAAGAGCTGTTATGAACAGTGATATAGTCTGGATTACAAAAGGACTGGGTGATGAAAAAAGCTTATTGATATATTCACAGAAATACTGGGAAAAGACGGTAAATGAATTAAAAGAAAAATTAAGCATTTATAATAAAAATACCAGATGGTTTTATAGAAGATTTATTTCTCCTGCAAGAGAAGTACAAATTGATAAAAACGGTAGAATTGCGATACCTCAAAGTTTGAGAGAATATGCAGGTTTGAAAAAAGAGTGTCTTTTTTTGGGTATGAACACAGTTATAGAATTATGGGATGTGGATACTTTTACTAAGGAAGAAGGAAAAACTAAAGAAATTGATTTGAGTATTTTGAATGAACTGCAATAAAAGATAAATTTATCAATAATGGGGAATTTGATAAATTTATTTATTCATTTTTTGGGGAGGGGATTTTTGAACTATCTGCATTCGCCTGTAATGGTTAATGAGGTCATTGAATATCTGATTGATGATAGAACCAGATATTTTCTGGACTGTACTGCAGGCGAAGGCGGGCATTCTGCAGAAATATTGAAGCGGTTTCCTGCTGTTACTGTTTTTGCGCTGGATAGAGATAAAGAGATTCTTGAAATTGCAAGAAACCGTCTTTCAATATTTCATGATCGGTTTAAAGCATTTAATAGTAATTTTATAAATATATCATTAAAAGATTTAAATCTTGAAAAACCTTCTATAGATTCGGCATTAATGGATCTTGGCATATCATTTTATCATTATAAGAATAGTACTAGGGGTTTTAGTTTTTCAAGCAGTGAAAAATTAAATATGACTCTTGATGAAGAAAGCATAGATGTATATGAGATCATAAACAATTACAATAAAGATCAATTGGCTGATATTTTTTTTAAATACGGCGAAGAGAGATTTTCAAGAAGAATAGCAGGTAAAATTGTAAAACAGAGAGAAACAAAGTCAATAGAAACATCGAGTGAACTTGCTTCAATAATAGCATCTGCTGTACCCTATAAATCCATGTCAAAAAGAATCCATCCTGCAACCAAATGTTTTCAAGCTTTACGAATATTTGCAAATAAAGAACTTGAAAATATTAAAACAGGCATACCAAACATATTGTCATTATTAAAGAATGGCGGTAAATTGGGCGTGATCACTTTTCATTCCCTTGAGGACAGAACAGTAAAAGAGATTTTCAAGGATTTGAGCAAAAGCTGTATATGTCCCCCTGGAGCACCGGTTTGTATATGCAATAAGAAAAAAGAAATAGAGCTTTTATCAAAAGCTTTAAAACCTTCCATGGAAGAGATAAAAAAAAATGCAGCCAGCAGGTCTGCAAAATTTAGGGTGGTTGAAAAAATATGAATATGCCGAACATGGTAACTCTTATTTCTACTTTGATTATTTCACTAATTTTTTTCAGCGGAGTTTTCATTAATATGGATGTTAAAAGATCAAAAGAAGAACTTGAATTAATAATGGGAGATATCGATAAAATCAAACTTGAGATCAAAAGACAAAAAATTGAAATTGCAACATTAACAAGTCCGCACCTGGTTCTGGAATTTATTAAAAGAAATAATCTGACTTGTGTCAGTAAAGATAATATAGAAGTTATTTATATTGAAAATGATTGATTTTATTATATTTGTAGACATAAAATGAGGTGTTGAAATGCTTTATCATTTTGCAGCAAAACTTTCGGACTATATATTTGTTTTTAATGTGTTTAGATATATATCTTTTAGGTCTGTAATCGCTTTTTTGTTGTCTTTTATGATTTGCATGATTTTTTTTCCGTTATTTATAAAAAAAATGACTCAATGGAAAGCAAATCAGGCAATAAGAGAGTATGGACCAAAATCTCATAATAAGAAGATCGGAACTCCTACAATGGGAGGTTTTCTGGTTGTAGCTTCAATTATAATAACCATGTTGATATGCGGAAATTTTAATAATCTTTATATTTTGATAATTCTATTTGCCACAATAGCATTTGCATTGATCGGATTTATTGATGATTTTTTAAAAATATCTAAAAAAACCCCGAACGGCATGCATGGAAAGATAAAACTCTTATCTCAATTTTTCATTTCTTCAGTAGTTGTTATAGCGGTTTATTATATTCTTAATAAAGACAATGCAGATATTGCTTATATCACTGTACCTTTTTTAAAAAATGTTAAATTATATCTAGGTCCTTTTATTTATATACCTTTTTGCATATTTATTATAATTTCATCTTCCAATGCTGTAAATTTAACTGACGGACTTGACGGACTGGCAGGAGGTTTGTTGATCCCTGTAGTAACAACTTATGGTTTTTTAAGTTATGTAACAGGACATGAACCTTTTGCAAAATATCTCCTGATTGATTTTATTCCTTTATCAAGCGAACTTTTAGTATTTTCTTTTGCACTTATCGGCGGTTTGTCCGGATTTTTATGGTTTAACTCTCATCCTGCTCAAGTTTTTATGGGTGATACCGGATCATTATGCTTCGGCGGATTAGTTGGTGTAGTGGCAATTATGATCAAACAGGAACTCCTTTTAGCAATTTCAGGAGGGATTTTTGTTGCAGAAACTTTGTCGGTTATCATTCAAGTAGTTTATTATAAATTTACAAAAAAAAGAATTTTTTTAATGGCTCCATTGCATCATCATTTTGAGCTGAAAGGGTGGTCTGAGTCCAAAATAATAGCAAGATTCTGGATTTTGGGAGGCCTGCTTGCAGTAATTGCAATAGGATCGTTAAAATTAAGGTAATAAAATGAAAAGATTAACACATAACAGACCAACTATTGAAATTACACTATTAGCCTGTATCATTTTACTGATAGGTATCGGATACGGATTTTTATACAGTGCAAGCAAGCCTATTGCCGAAAAATATCATGGCAATGCATATTATTATTTAATAAAACAGGGAATATATCTATTATTTGGTATAATAGCTTTTTTTATGGGGTTGTTTATAGATTATGATATATATAAACGCCATATAAAAAGTATTGTGCTATTAACAATAACATTACTTGTGATAACTTTAATACCCGGTATTGGAAGAGAAGTCAATGGTGCTAGAAGATGGCTTGTAATAAATTTATTTTTTGATAAATTTCAATTTCAGCCGTCAGAACTTGCAAAATTATCAGTTGTTTTTTATTTAAGTTCTGTTATGTCTAACAAAGAGGAGTATATCAAGGATTTTTATAAGGGAGTACTTCCGCCATTGATCTTTGTAAGCTTCATAAGTTTTCTTGTTTTAATGGGAAATGATTTTTCAACTACTTTTTTGTTTTTACTTGTTTGCCTGGTGGTTTTCTTTTTGTCCGGAGCAAGGATTTTAACATTATTTATGTTATCCATGATAGGACTTATAAGCACTGTTATAATGATAATTTTTGCTCCTTATAGAACAAAGAGAATTTTTGCTTTTTTAAATCCATGGGAAGATCCTTTAGGTTCCGGATGGCATTATATTCAATCAATGAAATGCTTTGCCCTGGGCAAATGGTTTGGACGCGGGATCGGGGAGTCGATTCAAAAAAATTCCAACCTTCCTGAGGCGCATACAGATTATATTTTTGCGATAATTGGAGAAGAGGGTGGAGTTTTTATTTCTTTGATTATCATTATTTTATATGCAATCTTTGTAATAGTTGGATTTAATATTGCTCGAAGAGCAATAGATAAATATTCATTTATTTTGGCGTCAGGAATAACTGTTTTTGTATTTATACAGGCTATGATAAATATCGGAGTTGTATTGGGTGTACTGCCTGCAACAGGCATTACATTGCCTTTTGTAAGCTCAGGAGGAACATCTATGGTCGTATATTTATATGCTTCAGGAATTTTAATGAACATATCAATTAGATCAAAAAGGGAGAATAGATTAGAGGAATAATTTTTATGAGGAAAAGAACACATAAAAGAACAAATATTTTTTTATTCTTTATAACATTTATTCTGATAATCAGTATAATATTGGTTTTATTAGCTTTGTTTATTCCGTTTAAATTGAAGAATGTAACAATTAAAAAGATTAATTATGATTTTTATATAAATAATGATAAATTTCTGGAATATTTAAATATTAAACCTGGTATTTCAATTTGGAGTTATAAAACAGCTTTAATTAAAGAAAAAATCGATAAACTCTATTATATTTCAAACTCAAATGTTTACAAAAGGTTCCCGAATTCAATTGTTATTGAAATTAAAATAAGAGAACCTATAGCAAAATTATCTGGATATGATTCCGAAATTTTTCTAATTGACATAGAGGGTTATGTTTACAGGGATGCATTTAAAAGCTTTCAGAGTATTCCTGTAATTATCTTTGATAACAAAGATGATATTAAGCCTGGTATAGTATTAAAGGGTAAAAGCAGGGAAATTTTAGAGATACTTGATAAATTGAAAAGTAATTTTAAGAATATTTATAGTTCTATATCGCAAATTGAAGTCAGTAAAAATAAATATTTCGGTTTCAACTATGTTATTAATTATAAAACTTATAATTACAGAATATATTTAAAAAATTTTATTAATGTCGATTCTATAAAAAGAGGATTAGCCTTTGTTATTTATATGAACAGCAAAGACTATGATAGTAGAAAAGCATATTATGCTGAAAAAGGATTTATATTATTTTAACAGATAAGGAGTATTTTTTTGAAACAGAAGAATGACCCGGTAATAGCTACCCTTGATGTAGGTTCCTCCAAATTAGTTGTTACAGTAGCAGAAATTGATGAATTGGGTGAAATCACAGTTTTAGGCATGGGATTTGCGGAATCTTCAGGAGGTATCAGAGGAGGTGTGGTTGTAAATATAGAATCAACTGTTACTGCTCTGTCAAAAGCTATTGAAGATGCTGAAATCCAGGCCGGAAAAGAGATAAAAGGATTATTTGTAGGAATTTCCGGGGGAAATATTGAAACCATTAATTCAAAAGGTGTAGTTGCAATTTCAGGGGCTGATAAGGAAATCAGAGAGATTGACATCGAGAGAGTTATTGAAGCGGCAAGAGCCGTATCAGTGCCCATAGACAGAGAAGTATTGCATATAATTCCACAGAGTTTTATAGTTGACGGAAGGAAGAACATTAAATATCCGATAGGTATGGTAGGCACAAGACTGGAAAGCCAGGTCCACATGCTTACCACTCCGATTTCATCGATTCAAAATATTATAAGATGCATTGAAAGACTTGGACTTGAAGTATATGATATAATTTTGCAAAATCTTGCAGCAAGCAAGGCTGTTTTTGAAGATGATGAAAAAGAGATAGGGTCAATGCTCATAGATATCGGAGCTGAAACATCCAAGGTAAGCATTTATTCTCAAGGTGCGCCTTATTTTCATGCAATATATCCTTTAGGTGGATATTTAATTACAAATGATATTGCCGCCGGCTTAAAGATACCTTTAAGCAATGCAGAAAAAGTTAAACTTGCTTTTGGCGTAACTCATTTTGAATATGTAGGCAAAGATGAGACAATACAAATACCATCCCTTGGAGGACGAAAACCGGTGCTGATCGCACGTTCTAACCTTGTACATATCATAAGACCCAGGATTGAGGAAATGTTCAATTTTATAAGACATGATCTTTCTCAACATGGTTATCTGGGTCTGGTTCAGGGCGGAATAGTGTTAACCGGTGGTTCTGCATTATTGACAGGTATAGTTGATGTATGTATTGAAACTTTTGATGTACAGACAAGATTAGGAATACCAAAAAAAATTAAAAGCGTCAATGATCAGATCAACAGCTGTGAAAATGCTGTATCAAATGGTCTTGTAAAATGGGGATTTGAAAGGATTAAAAAAGAAGATGATTATAATGTTAAAAAAGAAAGAGGCGAAGGAATTTTAAAAACAATTAAAAAAATATGGGATGAATTTTTTTAAAAAATATATTATACGGGACATTGATTAATATCAATTGTCTTGAATTTTTTAATTATCATAGAGATAAAAAGATTGTCTCTATGCTTTTTGGGGAGGGGAGTTATGAATATTGATTTTTATGAAACTAATACAAGTTGTACACGCATTCTGGTAATCGGCATTGGAGGAGGGGGGTGCAATTCAATAAACAGAATGATCGATGCCGGCATAAAAGGCGTTGAGTTTATAGCTGTAAATACAGACAAGCAGGCTTTACGCTCCTGCAAATCTACTAAAAAAATAGTCATAGGTGAAAAACTCACAGGCGGCAGAGGTGCAGGTGCAATACCTGAGATCGGTGAAAAGGCTGCTTTGGAATCCGAAGAGTTTTTAAAAGAGCTTATAAAAGGTTCTAACATGGTCTTTTTAGCAGCAGGTATGGGAGGTGGAACAGGTACAGGAGCATCTCCTGTAATTGCAAAGATCGCCAAAGAACTCGGATGTTTGACAATAGGTGTTGTAACAACACCGTTCAACTTTGAAAAAAGGATTAAGGCAAAAATTGCAGAAGAAGGCATATCAAAATTAAAGAACAATGTTGACACTCTTATTGTGATTTCCAATCAGGCATTATTGAATAATGAAACAAATATTTCTTTGATTGAAGCATGGAGAAGAGCGGATGATGTATTAAGACAGGGGGTTCAGGGTATATCCGATCTTATAATCAATCCGGGTGAGATCAATATTGACTTTGCAGATATACAGACTGTAATGAAGGACAAGGGACAGGCTTTGATGGGCATAGGCATAGGCAAGGGCGAAAATGCAAGTCTTGATGCGGTAATGATGGCTATTGAAAATCCTTTAATGCCTAACTTAATAGTGAATAATGCAAAAGCAATTTTAATTAATGTAACAGGCTCAACAAAAATGACATTAAAGTCATTTAATGATGTAATGAAGTATATTGAAAATATTACAAACGATCAATCTCTTGTTATTGTTGGACAGACATTTGACGATATGCTTGAAGATAAGATAAAAGTTACATTAATAGCAACAGGTTTTGAGAATGTAGATAACAGTTCTGAAGAGATAACGGATGATGACACTGTTTTTGACCAGAAAGATGATAATATAATTTCATATAACGAATTCATGAAAATGCTTCAAAGCAATAAAAACAATGTAAGTGAAAAACTTGAAGAGCCTGCTTTTTTACGATCTTTAAAGATGAAAAAATTTGATAAAGATGAAGCAAATTTTTTACAGAAAAAAAGCTAAATGGAAAAAAGACTCTTAGATGAAATAAAAATTTTATCTTACAGGTTTAAGGATTATCTGGTAATCGAAAGGAAGCTCTCAGGTAATACGGTTTATTCGTATTATAAGGATATAATACAATTTAATGAATATCTTAAAGACAGTGATATATCAACTTTAGATGATATGTTTTCTCTTGAATGCCTTGACAGCTTCCTGATCTGGTTATATGGCAAAGGCATTAAAGCCAGGTCTATAACCAGGAAATTATCCAGCATATCACTTTTTGTAAAGTTTTTAAGAATAGAAGACATTATAACTGAAAATAAATCATATTTATTAAACAGACCGAAAATCGGTAAGAAATTACCTAATTATTTTTCTATTGAAGAAATAGAGAGATTTTTAAAAGTTTTTGATCAAAATAAGCCGGAAGGAATAAGGGATAAAACTCTTTTTGAACTTATATACAGTTGTGGTTTGAGAGTTTCGGAAGTTTCAAATTTGAAAATCTCCTCCATCTATTTTAATGAATCAGTTTTGAAGGTATTCGGCAAAGGGGGTAAGGACAGGTATGTTCCTATCGGAGAAAGAGCTGTTTTAGAGCTTAAGAATTATTTAATAAATTCACGTAATTATTTCGAAAAAAAACAAAAAAATGATTACCTGTTTTTAAATTACAGGGGTGAAAGACTTACAAGGAAGGGTATCTGGAAAAACTTAAAGCATGCCTGTATTTTAGCAGGCTTGATCGACAAGAATTTCACTGTACATAGTTTACGCCATAGTTTTGCAACACATCTTTTGCAGAACGGAGCGGATTTGAGAAGTGTGCAGAAACTTTTAGGTCATAAAAATATCATAACTACAGAAATCTATACACATCTTGATGTCAGCCATTTAAGAGATGCTTATGATAAATTTCATATTCACAGCTGAACATGATTGACATGTTATAAAATAAAATAATTATTTAGGTCGAATTTCGAATAAAAATATAATAAACAGATAGTCTTTTAGACATTCAGTTTTTCTGTCATTGCGAAGGCTGAATGCCTGAAGCAATGACTTGTAATTTCAATGAATGAAGCGGCATCTCATGAAATTTCTTAGGTTAATCCCTTATTCGACATTCGACCTATTTATTCAATTTTAAATACTCAAAATTAATTATAATATAGTTTAATTTTAATGTTAAAAGCTCGATCTCTTCTGTCAAAATAAAATTTCTTGTATCCAGTAAATTATTCAGATCGATTTCCGCATTATTAAATTTAATAGTTTCTGTTCTTAATCTTTTGTTCAAAGATATTAAAGCATCATTTTTTAATGAAATATTATCTTTAACAAGCTGAAAAATATTCAGGATGTCATTTATTGATTTTTCATAATTCAATAACATTATTTTTTCTTCCAAATTGAATTGTTCAAGTAGCAAAAGAGAGTTTTTATAATCAGCTCTGGCTTTATGATTACCGAGCGGATAGACAAAATCAATACCTACTATGAAGTCAATGTCTCCATACGATGTATTATTGTCAATATTTTCAGAATTATTTAAATAATTATGAAATTTAATATCCATATCACCGTTTAAATTAAGTTTAGGCAGTGTTTTATTGGTATTTATTTTTTTTAGATATTCCAGATTTTTCTTTGTTAAAACTGCGACTTTTCCAGCGGTTGTAAAGTAAAAATCACCTTTTTGAAGTTTAACATCCTGAAGTTCCGAAAATTTTGCATCAAGTGATATTATATCAGGTTCAATTTCTTTCTCTTTATTTAATGATAATTTCAATTCATTTTTTATTGTATCATATTCCTTTTGGTAATTATTATACATTAGTTTGTATTTTAAAGTATTATAGACTGATTTTTGATAATCATCTTCACCTAGTATATTACTTTGAAATTTTCTCAGTGTCTGTTTTTCAAGCTCTGTTGCATTGTCAATAACCATTTTAAGTTTTTCCAGTATCATTTTAAGAGAAGTCCAATGATAATATTTAATACTGTAAACGCAAATGAGCTGACTGTCATCAACCTCTTTTTTTAATTTTGCAATGTTTAATTTTTGTGTCGCATCATTTCTTGCATATCTGTCAATAAAACCGAACCAGTTGTATATTAAAGGCTGTGATATTTGTACAGTTATTACAGGATCGTAAAGTGATGAATTAAAATAATCTCTGTTATCCTTTGAATCTTTAATATATCCGTTTGAATAGATATGTTCATAGTATCCTCCTATAAGAATCTTTGTTCCAGACGGAATGGTAGCGGATAAATTAAGCCCTGTATTAAAACCTGATGAATAATCTAGGACACTGTTTGAAAGATCATTATATGGTTTTTTACCGATACCGTTTATATAATAATTAAGATCAACATTATACATTGAGTTTGCTTCTTTAACTTTGTTTTTTGAGAATTCAAGCTCATTTTCATTTATTTTAAGTTCTAAAAGTTCTTCTTTTACACTTTTAATAAAATCATCATATTTTAAAATTTCTTTTTCACTATTTGATTTTAAAGGAAATAAAATAAGTGTAATAAAAATTGTAATTAAATATAATTTTTTCATATCAGCCTTCCTTTCTTTTTAAAGATAAAATGTTTTTTATATCAATAATTATCAAATATAATGATGGTAAAAAAAACAATGTTAATAAAGTTGCAAACAGTATTCCGTATGACATTGCCATAACAGTCGGCACTATAGATTCGGCTTTTCCGCCTATACCATAGACAGTTGGCAATAATCCGGCTACAGTTGTAAGAGTTGTTAAAATAACCGGTCTTAATCTTCTTTGCGCTCCTTCTGCAATAAGTTCTTTTATTTTCCTTTTATCTTTATTGGCATTGCTTTTAATTATTCTGTCAATAAACTCTATCATAACAACGCTGTCATTTACAACTACACCTGAAAGTCCTATCAGTCCTATCATGCCCATAAACGATAGAGGAACACCATGAAGAAGAAAAGCCAGAAACGCTCCGACAAGTCCGAAAGGTATTACTATGAGAACCAAAAAGGGCTGTATCGGATCTTTGAATAAAATGATCAAAATCGAATATATGGCAATTAGCGCCAAAATAAAGGCAAAAAAAAGGTCATTTATTGATTCTTCTGTTTCAGCAGCTTCACCACCGCTGATTAAATAAATACCGGGATATTTTTTTTGTAATGATTTGAATTCATTTTTCAAAAGTGACATAACTTCTTTAGGAGTGATTTTTTTGTTGTGAACATTTGCAGTTATGGATATTGCCTTATCACCATTGTAATGGTCAATAACATTTATTCCTTGTTTAATATAACATTCTGCAATATCCTGGAGTTTTATTAGTCTCCCCTGTTTATTTGGTATAAGCAATGATTTTAAAAATGTAACATCTCTTTTATATGGAGTGTCTAATTCAAGCCTGTAATCTATTTTTTTATCTTCAGTCTGGAAAGATGTAACAATTGTACCATCGTATGCTGTTTTAACTGTTTGAGCTACCATTGATACATCTACATTTAATTTTGCCATTTCCGGATAATTAAAATTAATTATAATTTCTTCTTTGCCCGGTTTATCTGTATTATCAATGTCTCCGACTCCGTCAATAGTCGAAAGGTATTTTTCTATGCTTGCTGCGGCTTCTTTTAAATTATTAAATTCAACTCCTGCAATTTTAATGTCTACTCCCATACCCGGGTCAGGTCCTACCACTCTTTTGGCAAACAATATTTTTTTAAATCCTGTATTTCCTAGCTGTTTAACAACTTTTTTTAAATCTGTCATAATTACATCAATTGATTGTATACGTTCAGTTGATGGCAGAAAATATAAAGCAATCTGTGCCCAGTTTTCATAATTTCCCCTGTCATTTGAACTTTTAACCCTATGATGACCGATAACTGAATTTACAGAAATAAGGATCTTTGGATCAATATTTTTAATGATTTCATTCTCAAGTTTTTTTGTTAGTTGAGAAGTCGCCGAAAAATTTGTTCCAGTAGGAGCTTCAAGGTTAACAAGCAGAGTGTCTGCAGTGTCATCCTTTAAAAGAATGAATTTTTTAAAAGCATTTAATGATAAAAATATTGTAATTATCAATATTATTATGAAAAAAGCCAGTGTAATATATCTGAATTTCAAGATTATCATTAATATTTTTTTATAAAATTTAGCAATCGGATCAAACCAGTTTTTCTTTTGAATAGTTTTTTTCTTTCCGTGAGATAGATGATGAGGGAGTAAAAAAATCGCATCCAATAATGAACCTAAAAGTGCTACTGATACGATAAGCGGAAAAACTTTAATAAAAAGCCCCATTTTTCCTTTAATTGCAAGAAGCGGCAAAAATGCAACAATCGTTGTTGATACTGAAACAATTATCGGTCCCAAGACTTCAATTAAACCTTTAAAACCTGCTTCTAAACCGGAAATACCTTTTAGCTTATAAATATGAATATTTTCTGAAACAACAATGGCATCGTCCACCAGCATACCCAGAACAGTGATCAATGCCCCGAGGGTGATAATATTAAGAGATATATCATTCATATACATATAAGTCATAGTTATCAATATAGCTGTAGGAATACCTAATGCAGTCCAGAATGCACTTTTAAAATCAAGAAAAAAGATCAAAATAATAAAAACCAGTATAAAACCTATTATTGCGTTAGATTGAACTACATTCAGAAGTGATTTAATTGACAATGATTTATCGTCAATTGCAGATATAATGAATTTTTTTTCAATTTGTTCTTTATTTGCTTCAATAAATTTTTTTATATTTTGAATTGTAAGCGTTATGTCTGCATCTTCATTTTTTACAAAACTAACAGTCAAGCCTTTTTTCTGGTTGATATATACTTCTATGTTTTTTTCTTTAAATCCCATCTTCACATCCGCAAGATCTTTGACGAATATCCTTTTCCCCTCATAATTGGCTCTTATTATTACATCTTTTACATCCATGGGATCATTAAACTGCCCAAGGGTTACAATATTTTGATCTTTTGTTACAGATTGAATTGTGCCGCCTGTTGAACGGATATTACGTGATCTGATGCTGTCAATTATGGAATTAAGAGGAAGATTGTAGCTGTTTATTTTAAAAGGATTAACTCTAATCTTTATTTCAGGATCAAGATAACCTTCAGTCTTTATTTCAGCTACCCCTTCTATATTTTTCATTTTTTTTTCAAGTTTGTCATAAAAATCAAAAAGTTCTTTCATATTAGTCTGAGTTTCATCTTTAATACTGATTCCAAAACTATAAACGCTCATTCTTTTAGGATTAATGTTTATTATACTTATTTCTTCAACATCATCGGGTATATCGGATAAATTAGTCAACTCGCGGATTATCTCGTCTTTGACCTCTTTTGCATTTGATAATTTGTCCTGAAGATATATGTAAAGGCGGGCTCCGTTTTCCATTGATATTGAAACATAATCTTTTATCCCTATGATTTTTCTTAAGGATGTTTCCATTGGTATAATTACATTAGTTTCTATATCAACAGGTCCTGCACCCGGATATACTACATTTACAATCATTGTGTCTGTTTCAGTACCAGGGAAAACTTCTCTTTTTAATTTGGTCAGACTTATTAGACCAATAAGTATAATCAGAATATAAATAAGATTTATAAGTACAGGATTTCCACTGAAATAATCATAAATTTTTTTCATATATGTTTCCTTTGATTTAAAAATAAAGAATAAAATAATTATATTAAATATAATAATAGATGTAAATTTATTTAATAAATCCTTTAAAATTTAATATAATAATTTAATTTTTTTAATTGTTTTTTTATTTTTTTATAAATTAGTAAATTATTTGTAAATTATATATTTAAAGTTGAATAATCTTATTTTTTTATTTATAATCTAAATGAAAATAATTATCATTTAGGTTTTTATGAAAAGAGAATGCGGAAGATGGGGCTATAGATTAAGAGGATTCGGATACAAATGTACTCCGGGCAGAGAATTAATACTTGAAATATTGGAATCAACCGATGAACATTTGAGTCCTGAGGAAATTTATTCTAAAGTATCGATAGAGCATCCAGAAATAGGATTAACTACCGTTTACAGAACATTGGATATGCTTGTAAATTTAGGCGTGGTGTCAAAACTGGATTTTGGAGAAGGCAAGTCCAGGTATGAGTTATCAGAGCATCACAGCCATAAAAAGCATCATCATCACCTTGTATGCAACAAGTGTGGTAAAATAATAGATTATTCTGATTTTATAAATGAAGAGATTGAGTTTTTAAATAAGATTGAGAGTAAACTTGGAAAAAAATATAACTTCAAGATCAGCAGTCATTTTATAAAATTTGACGGAATGTGCAATGACTGCATTTAGGAAAAATTTTTGAAAATTATTTTTTTTATAATTTAAATGATAATTTTTTTCATTTAGTTATTATAAGACCTGAGCTTAATATTTGATTATTCAGGAGGTTTTTTTAAAAAGGGAGAGGAACAGAAGAAATTGGCTTTATGCCGCAGGATTTTTTTTTAGGCGCGTGGGGATATTCCGCTTAAACTCATTGTACGATGAAGAAGAATTAAATATTATAAAATCAGGTAAAGTTTATGAATGATGAAATCAATGCAATAAATGAAATAATTAATGAACTTTAAAAAAGATACAGGACTTAAAAAAAAATAATTTATTAAAACCGTGCTCATTTAAAATATAATGAATGCGGAATTTATTACAAATAAAGGTTTATATTATGAAGCAGAG
>JAFGQB010000040.1 GCA_016935915.1 Spirochaetota bacterium | reverse complement strand
TTGTTAAAATATAAATTAATAGCTCTAATTTCACATTTTACCTCTTTTGCTACAACAGGGCATTTTGCCATAAAAAGATAAAAAACAGCTTTTTTATCATCAGAAAAGGATTCAAAATTTCCCTGTCCTTTACTTATCACCATGTCTGCTTCTTTATATATTTTTAAAAATAAACCGGAACATTTATTAAGGACAGTACCGGGTATTTCCAGACCTGTAGAAATAATTCGGGCAACTTTATTAATTCCGCATTGTTCAGCATCCTTGATCAACGCATCATTTATAGCAGGACCCTCTTTAACAGCAAATATAATATTAATATCTGGATAATTATCTTTTATTTCTTCAATTAAAATTCTGTCAAATACAACTTCTCCTGCATTATCAGCAAGATAAACTACTTTTCTGGAATTCTTTAATTTATCTTTAAAATCATCAAAAGCAAAGAATAAATTACTTTTGTTCTTCAGCATCTTGTTTTCTTCTTTTAGAATCTGATTAATTTCATGTTCAACATTGATAGTATTCTTTACACCAAAATCAATAATATTACCGGCTATTGCCATCTCCACAGCAGTTAGAAGTCTATCTTTTGAATTCATAACAATTTTTTTACAGTCATTATATATGCTTAAAGCCAGTTTATTGCTTTTATTTTTAATATCACTATAACTATCATAAATACCAGATTCTTTTTTTACAACTTTATAAATAAGTCCAGCAATTTCAGGCGGAGTCATATTAATCGAGCTTTTCAAAATAATTTTACCTGTTTTATCAATAATTTTTTTTATCCTTTTATCATCCAAACCTGATAATCTTGAAGCTTCAATAATCTGTCTATAAAAACATGGGATACAATCTATATAAGTTTTCATATTATTCTATGCCAGCCTTTAATTTAAAAAAATTAAAATATTACATATCCTTATTCTTATCAAAATTATTGCTCCATATAGGATCATTACCGAATTGTTCTTTCCATAATTCTTCAACTGATAGATATTTCATTACTTCTTCTTTTTTAAATGAAAATCTATAATTACTGCAATAATCATTGATCAATTTATAAGACGCTATAATATCTTCTGCTTTTTTTCTGCATTTTTCTTTATCATCCAAACAAATGTCCGGATGATATTGTTTGATTAATTTTTTAAATTTTTTCTTTATATTATTTAAATTCTCATATTCGCCAATACCTAATACATTTCTTGCATGAGTTATTTCTTCATATTTCCCCATGTTAAATTTTACCTCTTAATTTTTTTTCTAAAGACTTAATCTTACCGTTCATCGTAATATTTTTATCTTTTCTGTCATCAATTTTAATTGATGTTACAATCCTGTCAACTCCCTTTTTTAAAATCTCAGCATGCATTTTTTCAGCAATCATTAATAAATGCTTTACAGAATCTGATTGTATAATTGTGCCCATAGATGTAAGTTCATATATAACATTTTTTTCTTTGTTTAATACTTTTACAGCTTCAGCTACATAACTGCTGACCGATGCTGATTTTGTTCCGATCGGAATAATGCTTATTTCCATTATAGCCATAAAATTCCTTTCAATTTATATTCTTAAAGCTGGTACTTTCTATTATTATTTATTTGCTCTAATAACAACAAAAGAACCTTTGCCGTGACCGTTTTTTGATCTTTGAATTTTTTTTATCATATCCAAACTGCCGAAAATAGTTTGAATAACCTTAAATTTACTAAATTTATTCAAACTTAAATGATAAATAACTTCATCAGCAGAATAAAACTCGGCAGCTTTATAAAAAGGATCATTTTCTTTTTTTTCTAAATATATTTTACCGACAGGACTCTCTTTATCAATAAAAGCAATGATTATAGAACCAGACGGTTTTAAAATACGATGAATTTCCTTAAATGCCTCATCAACATTATCAAGAAAGCATAATGTAGTGACAAGCAATGCAAAATCAAATTCATTATCAGAAAAAGGAATGTTTTCTGCAGTCCCATCTATTGCATTTAAACCCCTTTTTACTGCAATCTCTCTCATTTTAGGTGAAGGTTCTATACCTATTTCTATTCCCAGAGGATACGCAAATCTTCCGGTACCAATACCTATTTCTATACCTCTGCCTTTTGGTAAAAGCTTTTTTACTGCATCTATTTCTGTTTTATAGATAATTTTATTTTCATCAAACCAATTATCGTACTCATTATAAAATTTTTCAAAAGGATCAATTTTGGGCAATTTTTATACTCCTGAGATATTTATAATAGCTTACATGATTTTATCAGGTTCTAAAATATCAGCCATTGGATTAGTCCACTGATTTTTAACCAGTTTATCATTATTTATGACCGACCATATTAATAATATTACTGCAACAACAAATCCTGATAAAGATATCAACTGTCCTGATGTTAAAAACGGAATCCATGATAACTTTTCAGTATCATTTCTGAAAAATTCAATTATGAATCTTAATATACTGTAGTTAAATGCAAACCAGATTACTCTTCTGTTCGTTATCCAATTATTATTTCCCGTAATAATTAAAAAAATCAAAAAGATTAAATTACCCGCTATTTCATAAAGCTGGGTTGGATGAAGGGGAGTACCTGCAGGAATATTATAATATGCTGAGCTTTTTGAATTAAATATAATTCCCCAAGGCAAATCCGTCGGTTTGCCTGCTGCATCACCGTTTAAAAAACAGCCGAACCTACCCACAATTTGACCAAGTACTATCGGAGGAATAATGAATTTCATATTATAAAAAAAATCAAGTTTTTTAATTTTGAAAAAAAGATAAGCAGCAGTTAATCCTCCTATTATGCATCCGGTTATGGATGAACCCGGATACTTCCATATGATAAAAAATATCCACGGTTTAGAAAAAAAAACTTCGGTTCTCCAAAAAATAAAAGAAAAAAGTCTTCCCATAACCAAAGATGATATTAAACTGATAAAAATTGCAGTATACAAATTATTTAAATTTAATTTTTCATCTCTGGATAATAAAATAAAATATATAAACCCGCATATAACTGCTATAAGGAAATATAATCCTTCATAATCATTAATCTGCAACAAACCTATTTTTAAATTAATAGGCAACATATAATCTACCGCCTTACTTAATTTCATCTAATAAAAAGTTAAATCTTAAAAAAAAGATCATTAACTTTATATTTCAAAATATTTAAAACAAATTTATAATTTGTCCAATGACTGTTTCATATCCTCTACTAAAAGTCTGCCATCTTCAATACCGCATGACATTCTGACCGTATTTTCCTTAACTCCAAATGACAGTCTTCTTTCAATTGGCATGTAAAGCATTGTAGTCAAAACAGGCAGACATACCAAAGATTCTGTACAGCCCAAACTGACAGCATGTTTTATGATTTTTAAATTTTCAACAAATTTTTGAGCATCAGCTTGATTGTCTCCTACATCAAATGCAAGCATTCCTCCAAATCCGTCTTCCATCTGTCTTTTTGCAACTTCATGTCCTTTATCTGACTTTAATCCAGGATAAAAAATCTTCTTAATTTTTGAATGACTCATTAAAAATTCAGCTGATAGCATAGCATTATCGCTCATTTTTTTTGACCGCAGGTTAAAGGTCTTTAAACCTCTTTCAAGCAGAGAACCTGAAAAAGCATCCAAAGTTGTACCTATTGCCTGTCTGGTAAACCATAATTCATCATACTGTTGGTGAGTTTTGCATATTATTGCTCCTGCCATCAGGTCGTTATGTCCACCCAATGCTTTTGTTGCGCTGTGAATCACAAGATCAGCACCGAGTTTCAAAGGTTTTTGATGATAAGGAGTTGCAAATGTATTATCTACAACAAGCATAGCTCCTGATTTATTGGCTGCTTTCTTTAATAATTCTATATCAATTGTTTTAATCAGAGGATTAGTGGGAGTTTCACAAAAAATCATTTTTGTATTCTGTTTAACATAATTCTCAGTTTTATCATAATCATCAGCATTAAGCCATGTAATTTCAACTCCAAATTTTTCCAGAATTAATGAAACTTTATAATTTGCTCCATATATATCATGAAATGTCAATAAATGATCTCCCTTCTTCAAATATGTAAAAAAAACCATTGTTAAGGCAGCCATACCAGTTGTGCTGATAACACAATCATCTGCCTCCTCTAAAAGTGCAAGGCGTTTTTCCTGAGTTCTTATTGTCGGATTATCATCCCTGTGATATGTATATCCGTCAATCTCGCCATTGGTGATCTTTTTTAAAATTTCAAAAGAAACATATTCATAATTTACCGCAGAAACAATTGGTGTGACCATGGGTTTGTTCCCATAAGGTGTTAATGGATCGCTTTGCATTCTAACTCCTTATTAAAAAAGAATTTTTTCTTATTATATCATAAAATTTTTAATATTCATCTAAATTTCTTTTATTGATAAAGTACCTGCATTATCATCATATACAGATTATAAACAAATTATCCATTTAAGATTTTACTTCCGATTTATCATAAGGATCGTTCTGAGAAAATCTGATGCACTATATGACAAATTGTTTTATTTTTTTTTTAATAAATCAACTATTCCAAAGAATTCTTAATAATTATTATAATTGACCAAATACTCCCCGACTGCCTTATAAAAAGTCATGCAGGCAAGTATTGCGCAATGACGATTTTCTTCAGGTAAATTTTTAAGTCTTTCTATTATATAATTTGGAGATATATTTAAAGCATCATATAAATTTTTATTTATTACACAATATGCCAAAGTAATTCCACATGCTTTTGAAGATTCACAACCTGTTGTCCAAAATTTTATATCTGTTATTATGTTATTTTCAATTACCAGATAATATTCCATTTCATCCCTGCATGCTCCTTTTACAAAAGCAGAACATACAGGGTCATTCATTCTGCCATAATATTTTTCATCATTAGCTATAATATCTATATTATTAAAAAAAAAATTATTTTTTGATTTATCCATTTATCATTCCCTGATCATTACCTCTTTGCATTTAGGACAGGTCATGCCGGAACATGTAACACATGGTTTATTAGCTAATTTATAATTAAGGGAAAGACAAATGCAATAAAATCCGATGCCAGTTCCATTTATACTGCTCTTTATTCTACCATGTCATTTTCCCTTATCCTCTTTCTTTTGAACTGATTCTAATTCTTCAATGTATATTATTTACCGCTCTGCATTCCGAAATGCGATTCTACAGTTGCATTATCCACCTCTATTAGTTCATTATTATTAAATTTATTTACAGCTTCTCCTATGCTTCCTGTAACCTGTGTGAAAATCTTTATCCCAGCTGCCGACAAAGTTTGATAAGCATTTGGCCCGACATTTCCGGTTAAAACAGCTTCAGCTTTTTTTTCCGAAATAAGTTGCCCCGCCTGAATACCGGCACCTCCGGATGTTTGAGCGCTGAGATTTTCAATAGCTTCAAATTCCATTGTTTCAGGATCAATTATTATAAAATAAGCACATCTGCCAAATCTCGGATCAACATTTGAATCCAGATTATTTCCATAAGAAGTTATACATATTTTCATTTTTCACCTCCATGATTATGATGATCATTACCATGATCGCATTCACTCTTATCAATACCATAACCTTTACCTGCTCCAGGTTTGCATAATGTTTCACCGCCTATCAATGTTCCATTAGAAAACTGTCTGATTACTTCATCGATTTTCCCTGATATACCCACTATCTGTTCAATATTGTACTGATTGAACAAATTTTGAGCATTCATGCCCATGCCTCCGGCAATTATGCATTCTACTCCTTTTTCATGAAAAAATTGCGGTAAAAATCCCGGGTGATGCCCTGGATTATTTATTATCTGTTTATCAACTACTTTTCCCTCAATAATATCCACAATTGTAAAACTGGGACATCTTCCGAAATGTGCGGAAACATA
>JAFGQB010000251.1 GCA_016935915.1 Spirochaetota bacterium | reverse complement strand
GATGTAGCTCAATCATGCGGATCCGAATATAAAGGGCAAAAATCAGGAACTTTTGCGGATATCGGTTATTTCAGCTTCGGACTGTTTAAAAACCTGAACGCTTTAGGCGGGGGCATGGTAGTAACAAATAACGAAGCTTTATATAAAAAAATTTATGAAGAGGTGCAAACCTATCCATTCCCAAAGAAGTCAAAACCGATAGAAGCATTATTTAAAACTGCCATTGCATCATTTTGTACTTCACCACCAGGATTTACTTTAATTGCTTATCCTTTTATAAGGATACTCTCAGCCCTGAATAAAATGGACATATTGAATAACGCCTTTGATCTGCCCGACTGGGAAAGGGTATCTCTTAAAAAATATCAAAAAAAATTTACTAATATCCAAGGATTGGTAGGTCTTGAACAGTTAAAAAAATTAGATAAGAATACAAATAAAAGAATCAAAAATGCAGAACTTTTGACTTCATTGTTAAAATCAACCCCGGAAATAGATCTTCCAGAGATCATTCCTGAAGCGAAAAGTATCTATTTGAATTATGTCGTTAAAATAAAAAACCGTGACCGGCTGCCTAAAATACTGATACAAAAAGGGATCGATGTGACACAAAGTTTCTTAAATTCCTGTTCAAGTATTAAGGAATTCAAAGAATATAAAATTCAATGTGTTTATAGTGACCAACTAGTCAAAGACAACCTCTGTCTACCGATTCAGCCGTTATTAAATGAGAAATATATCCGCTATCTTGCCGAAACACTAAAAAAAGTCATTCAACAGGAGGAAACAGTTTAATTATAATAAAGTTTAATCAATTGGTACATTTCAGATATAAGGTTGTTCAAATACATATCCAAAACCATCTTCGAGTTCCTATAAGCCAAGCATCTGGACTTTATCAATCGGTGTAATTTTAATTACACTTAATGTTATAGATTTAAAACAATAAATTTGATTTAAAGAAAAAAGATTGTTATAAAGTATGCAGGAATTAATTATGGAAAAATTATTTCAACTATATGATTTGTATAATAATTTTAGTGACAAAAAAAAACAGATCATAAGCATATTGATTATTTTTGTTGTTATTTTACTTTTTTTTATTCCCGGATTATTCCAGTTTGAAAAATTATTGAGAGTTGACGCTGCATGGCAGGCTTTACCGAGAATGATGGCAATAGCCCGTTATGTTCAGAACGGCGAGATTCCCTTATGGAACCAGGATACTTTTATGGGAGGAAGACCTTTTTATGCCATGTATGAAGGTCCTTTATATAATTTATTACTTTATCCCTTTTTTTTAATTGCAGACCTGGATAACTACACACAGTCCTATTATGTGTTATATCTTATCCCCTTTTTACTATATCTTTTGTTTGGCGCTCTTGGCAGTTACTATTTTGCCAAAAAGATTCTTAAGTTAAATGAAATAGGCGCTATAGTTATGAGCCTTGCTTTTTCTCTGGGTCCTCATATTCTTTTGTATATTGATTCATTTCATTCTGTTTGTATTTTTTCCCTCATACCCTGGGTACTGCTCTGCGGATCTATATATCTTGAAACAAGAAAGTTAAAATGGTGGCTTTTAACTATTCTTTTTTTAACTCTCTCATCAATGGCTTATGATACAAATATAATCCTGCGTGTCTATTTTATCATTGCCCTGATATTCTTTTTTATCTGGTTTTTACTTTATATTAACAGAAAAAACTCCTTTATTACGCTAATAGGGCTTCTTTTTATTTTTATTTTCAGCATTGCCATACTTGGAGTCATGTGGGCAGGTATTTTAGAAGGATTATCATGGTTTACGGATGCAAAAAGCACATCCTATGAAGCAATTATCAGCTATTATACCTCCAATCTCTGGCCGGGGCATTTGATCAC
The DNA here is from genome assembly GCA_016935915.1 of Spirochaetota bacterium. Classification (GTDB taxonomy): domain Bacteria; phylum Spirochaetota; class GWE2-31-10; order GWE2-31-10; family JAFGQB01; genus JAFGQB01. The sequence continues at coordinate 1,386 of JAFGQB010000251.1, read as the reverse complement.
ACTTTTTATCCCTACATATAACGGATTAAATCCAGGTGAACATGCCTGGGGCAAGGCTATAGGCGGAGATCAAAATATTCTCTTTCTAGGCGGAATGACTGTTAGTTTTTTTATTTATATAAGCATTATTTTTTTAATCTATTATTTACGTGAAAGATCCTTATTGAAAAGGACTTTGCAAAAAAGAAAACAAGACGATGATAATAAGACATCTGATGACCGACTCTATTTTGTATGGATTGTTATAGGGTTAACGATATTCTTTTTGTCCATCCTGGTCATGATGGGTAAATATACGCCTGTCTTTTATCTGTTATGTAAAATGCTTCCATGGATTTTTCAGATACCCTATCCTTTTTACTTTCGATTTGCGCAGTGCTGGGGCGCATCAATACTGACAGGTATAGGCGTCACCCTGTTATTCCGATATGACCATATCAGGGAAAAAGTATTCAAGCCGAAACTGATACTGCTTTTTTTTGCCGTTGTTCTTGTTCTGGCAGTAATCCCTTTTTTTGAAAAAATCGATTTGCAATTTTTAATTGATAATACCAATAAAAATTTACCTCATGTTAAATCAATCATTGATATAATTAATAAAAACCCGGGTAAATATTTATTTTCATATGAGAGCCTGATATATTTTAAGGAAATAAAATGGTTCATTTTAAATCCTCTTTTCTATTTTATTCTATTTACTCTTTTGTTTACTGCTGCTCTTCTTTTTAAGCCTTATTTATTAAAAAATTTTCTTGTAGCAGCAATATTTTTTGATATTTTATTTTTTGCATATATCGCATTCTATAAAAACAATAATACAGGGCGGGTTGATGACCGTTACTTTTATGAAAAAATAAATATGAAACGGGACGGGCTGCCTTCTGAAAATGCACTTTTTCAATTAGCGGATCAACTTAACAGGGTCATGGATAATGATGACTGCAGATTCTTCAGTGCAGAATCAAACAGAGACAATGCAGCCTGGATCATTAGAAAAAGATCGGCTGCCGGATATGACGGTAAACCTTTAATGAAAAATATTTATTATCCGCTGGTCACATTTATGGAAAACTGGCCCTATCAGATGTATGCCACCCATATTCCGGTGCATTTTCTTAAAAATTTGAACATCGGTTATATTGTTGTGCCAGAGGGTCTTATGTCAACAGATGAGCCGGAAATGTTTATACAAAGAGAAGATAAAAACCGCCATCTGCTTAATGGTTTTTTACTATACAGGTTAATGGATATTGATTATAAAATTGATGCACGTCAGAAAATAACAGGTCCTTCGCATAAAATAATCAAAGTCGGCGATCCCATGCCCTATATATATACTCTTGATACGATCAGAGTTCTTGAACATGTATACCACCGGTTCCGGCT
>JAFGQB010000250.1 GCA_016935915.1 Spirochaetota bacterium | reverse complement strand
TATCAGGTATATTGATTATTTTAATCAACTTCAGAAGGACAATAAAATCAGCAACATTGATAGAAAAAAAGCAAATAAAATCACTCTCACAGCTGAAATTACCAGACCTGCTCTGATGGTAAGAAGTGAAGCCTATCACAAAGATTGGAAGATTACAGTTGACGGTAAAAGTGCCAGACTCTATAATGTAAATTATGCATGTCAGGGTATTTTTCTTGATAAAGGCAGACATGAGATTGTTTTTACATTTTTCCCGGAAAGTCTCAGAAAAGGGATTAATATATCAGTAATCGCAATTATTTTTTTAATAATTGTTTCTTTCACATGGTATTTCATTTATTATTTATTAAATGAACAAAAGAGAAGTGAAAAATTCTCCTCATTAAAACTCAATTCCTCCGGTATGATTCAATCAATATTAAATATGAGAAATATTTTTTATCTTATTCTTCTGTTTATAATTATTCTTGGTTTTATGGTACCGGTTTTTTTCGGTTATGAAAAGATTTTACATTCTGATTCTCACAGACAGGTTCTTCCCTATCTCACTGCAGTATCCAGATTTGTACAGAATGGAGAAATACCACTCTGGGATCCAAATTGTTTCATGGGGGCAGTCCCCTATTATACCATGTATGAAAGCCCTATTTATAATCCATTATTGTATCCCTTTTATCTTTTGGCTGATCATAATAGTCCTAAAGCTCTTTATTATATGCTTTTTTTGATGCCATTTACATTGTTTTTGCTGATAGCAGTATCGGGAATGTATCTGTTTGCAAGATATGTTATTAAAATGAACAAAATAGGTTCTTTTTTTACTGCATTGATCTATACACTTGCACCTCATATTGCTATTTCTTCAATATCTCTTCATAATACAGCCATATTTGCTTATTTACCATGGATTTTATTTACTCATTGCCGTCTTATGGAAAAAATGAGTATAACTCGATGGGTATTAGCAGTTTTCTCTCTTTCTATGATGGCAACAGCATGTAATACCAATTATACTGTCAGGATTTATCTAGTCACTGCAGGTATTTTATTTTTTGCATGGCTGTTTATTTATCGTTATAATGAAAAAGGTGTGCGCCGGTTTGCATTCCTCATCCTCTCATATATGTGCAGTTTTATCCTCTCGGCAGTGATGTGGTCAGGAGTGCTTGAAGGTCTATCATGGCTTTTATCAAGCACAAAATTCAGCTATGAGGAGCTTGTGAACTATTATACATGCAATGTCTGGCCGGGTCATTTGATCACTTTATTTATACCCACTTTTACAGGGTTAAATCCCGGGACCCATGCATGGGGACGTGCACTGGGAGGCGATCAGAATATACTCTTTGCAGGAGGATTATTTCTATCTTTTACTTTTGTCCCTCTATTCTATCTGGTATTTTTATATTTTAAAAATATCAAAAATAAATTAATGAAACAACCTGTTGACCAGGATATTCTTATTGACCGGGATAAAAACTATAAGAGATGGATGTTAATCGGATTAATATTCTATTTTTTTACCATATTGCTTATGATGGGAAAATATACTCCTGTTTATAAAATTATGTGCCTGATTTTACCCTGGTTCTTTAAAATGCCGTATCCTTTTTATTATCGTTTTGTTCAGTGTCTCTCTGCTGCAATACTCTCCGGTATGGGACTGACTCTTATTGTCTCTTATCGGGAAATCCATAAACAGTTTTATAATAAAAAAACTATTATTATATATTTTTTAGTAGTTATTTTATTGATTATTTACAGCATGCTTGAAACAATGCCTGTTTATCTGTTTAAGGAAGTATTTTATATGAGCACCAGGTACAGCCATGTTGTTGAAGCTTTTAAAAATACAGATATAGCTCATATTCCATCCTATCAATCAATGGCAATACTGGGACAAATCTGGTGGTTTCTGCTTAATCCGTTTTTATACTTTATTGTTTTTTTCGTTTTAATCATGATTTTTGCACTGGTTTTAAAAAAGCATATGTTTGAATTAATAATTATAGGATTGCTCTTTGATGTACTTTTTTTCGGATATATAACTTTTTTCAAAAATGAAAATTGTTCCTATATAAAAGAAAGAAATTTACAGGAACAATTTACTCAGTTAAGGTCATTGACAGTCAATGATTTTGCATATAATAAAGTTAGGGAAAAAGTCCGTACTATTCCCGATATTCAAAAATACAGGTGGACGTCGGTAATATCCGACAGGGACAATATGGCATGGGTTACAAACAGCAGGGCGCTTTTCGGTTATGACGCTAAACCCATGATCAGTGAAATGACTTATCTTGCAAAAAAAATTACCGACGGATGGCCATTAGAGCTTTATTACAACAAATTTCCTTACTTTGTGCTGAATAACCTTAATGTAAAATATATGATGGTACCGGACGGACTCATTGATGATGACGGTGTGATGATAAGGGAAATTGATAAAATAAAGGTTTATGAGTTATATAATGATGAAAAATTAGACCTGATGAATGAGGAAGGCTTGATTTTTAACAGTCTTATAAAAAGCGATAAAATTGATATGATTGAACTTGATGAGCCTCTGCCGTATGCATACACTCAGGATAAAATGGTCCGGTTAACGGAGAATGAACAGTATAATCATCTGGTAAACAGTGATTTAAGATTATTTGCCATGATCAATAAAGATGCAAAAGCAGCTAAAGAATTACTAATTGATAGTGATAATATGATAAAGTCAATAGTCAATGATAAAAAATCCTTTAAGGATTTACAGCAGAAAAATAAAATATTAAAAATTGATAAACAGCATGCAAACAGTTTGGAACTCGAGATTGAGGTAACAGTCCCGTCTTTACTTATAAGAACAGAAATGTATCATAAGGGCTGGCATGTCAAAGTTGATGGCAGGGAAGCTGATTTGATCAAGACAAATTATATGCTTCAGGGTGTTTTTCTTGATAAGGGGCTGCATAAAGTGGAGTATTCATTTTTCCCCGATAATGTCAAAATGGGATTAATAATAACCGTTTCCAGTTTATTTGTACTGATAATTCTTTTGATTTTTGATTTTTTGATCATTAAAAAAAAATTATTTGACTTATCAGTCATTATTAATATTAAATAAATAGGTATTTTTATAAAAAAATTTTTTTGATATGATTAAAAAATCTGAATTTGTATTAATAATAATAATTTTAATCATTTTCGTGTTTGTTGCTTATCAAATAAACATTATTTATCAATTATACAATAATACACTGGAAAATAACAGCAACTGGAGATCTTTAAAAAGCTTGTCTGCATATAATCTGATGGGAGCCCAAGAATTTTATCAAACAAGAAATGCACTGGTAAAAAAATCACTTAACCTCGGTGCATGGTTTGGAAATCAATACCTGATTTACAAAAAAAAGCTGGATATATATCAGATAGATTTTGATTTCAGTATCAATCCCGATTCCTGTTTGACTGTAATTTTTAATAAAGATGAAAAAAATTTTAACGGTATCAGAATCAGCCGCCATCCTTTATTTTCTCAAATCTATTTTCAAGCAGATGATCTGGGCAAATTTAATTTAAAGCGCCGTTTGCGTTTGAATGATCAAATGGTTACTAATATTTGGAACCATGCGAAAATTTTACTGGACAGAGAAAAGGAACAGGTTGCATTCTTCATTAATAACAACCCTGTTGGAAAATTTATTTTAAAGCAGAAACCTCTTCAGGAATTCGGATTCAGAGGTTCAGCAGACCAGGTACTCGTTGATAATGTTATTGTCAGGAATAAAGATGCAAAAATTTTATTTAAAGATCATTTTAACTACAGCAAAAAGAAAATTATCCCTTCTCTGATAATTATAATTTTTATTATAATAACACTGATTTTATTTGTTATAATCAGACTGTTTATGAAATTTGAGTTTAAATCATCTCTGTTCTGGCTGCTCCTGATAGTATTATCCTTATTATTAACAGTAACACCTTTGTATGCCTATATACAATGGAAATTTTCCCGTTATCCACCAGGTGCCTTTTCCAATAGATATGATGAAAAAAGAGCTTATTTAAAAGATCTAAATAGAATTAAAAAAGATCAATCTCTTGATACTAAAAACACAGAGCAGGAACAGAGCTCTGATATCATGAAAAATTCAGAACATGATCAACAGGAAGGCAATATACTGAAAGTTTCAGAAAGCGAAGATGAAGAAATTTTTATAAAACCTGATGATGGTTTCAGGGACCAGTATATTGAGTGGCTTTGGAACCAGGCACAAGAAATGCTGGATCGATTGGATGAGGATTACGATCAAACAACCGATAATCAAACAATCAGAATTGCCTTTATAGGAACATCCCAGACATGGGGCTCTGGTGCAATGACAGTGGAAGAAACAGAAGTTAAAGTAATAGAAAAAAAATTAAATGCGCATTTTCAGGATCAGTATAATATTGAATGTCTTAATTGTGCTGTACAGGGTATGGTTTCCTTTCAATTACTGGAAATTTATAAAAATAAGATATTATCATATCATCCGGATATTAATGTGATAATCCTGTCAAATAATGATTTCTGGTCAGTTTATAATAAAAGTCTTTACTATCAGACTCTGGAAAGATTTTATCTTATAAACAAAAAAAATAATATAAAAACACTATTTGTTCATGAACCTAATTCAGTAGAACAATCCCCTGAAGGAATTAAGGGTTTAACAGAAATGCATGAAATTATGTCAAAAGTGGGTTTAAAATATAATATTCTTGTGATTCCTCTTCATCAATATATGAACAAATATTACGATTACGGTTTTATCTGGTGGGATTTTGTGCATATGACTTCATTGGGACAAAAAATTGCAGGTGAATATCTGGCTGATAATTTGATCACACTCATTGAAAATAAAAAGAAACAGTAAAAAAACTAAAAAAAAGCACAGTAAAATTACTTAATCAGTTATTTACTGTCCTATTTAATGAAAAGAATTCAATTAAACTTTTAAACCACTACATCTCCCTAAAGTTAAAATTGAGGGAGGATATACAGATTCATCAGTTTAGATATACCTGTATATGTCATTTAATTTTGAGTAAAAGAAATGGTATAATATCCATTTCCACTTGGACTCGTATGATCTCTAATTCTGACAAAATAAGCAGTGTCAGTTGCAGTCCATGTAATAATACTGGGCATTCCTACTGCATTATCCTCCATAAGATATACATATTGAGCTATATCATTATATTCCAATAATGCCAGATCAGTATCAATTACGTAACCTTCAGTTACAACTTCTGTTGTTTTAATTGTATAAGATTTACCGGGTACTGTATAAATGAGACAATAATCTGTATCTGATGGTAATAAAGAACGGTCTTGAACCTCTCCAAGCTGAAGTTCTTTAGGATAGCCGGTATTAATATAATTGTCCGGTTCATAAATATCTGATACTGCTGTTGCCCGAACAATATCAGGTACATCCAGTTCATTTATAGTACTGCTTTTTTTATTAGATAAGACCTTAAAGGTTGGATTACAACTTATAATGATATTTATTATAATTATCACTATAGCAATAAACATTAAAATAATTAACTTTTTTTTCATTTTACTTCTCCTAAAATTGATTAATTTTTTAGTAAAAGAAATTTTTTATTAATAACTGTGAATAAAATATAAAATTGTTTAACCTCCTTATTAAATAATATATTTTTTATTATAATTACTATAATTATAATTAATTATTTTAAAAAAGTCAAATAATTATTAATTTTTCATGAATTTCTCATAATATCAATTTATTATAAATCTTTCTTTTAAAATATAAATTTATAATTATCAGAAAATCTTAAGTATATATAAAAAAATTTTATTATATAAAATATTATATAGATCGAATGTCGAATAAGGGATTAACCTAAGAAATTTCATGAGATGCCGCCTCATTCATTGAAATTACAAGTCATTGCTTCAGGCTTTC
>JAFGQB010000039.1 GCA_016935915.1 Spirochaetota bacterium | reverse complement strand
GCAGGCAATCCTCCTGATATCGCAGGACTTCCCGGTCCAGGTAAAATGAAAGAGCTTGCAAAAGAATCCAGGCTCATTGATCTTAATAATGTCTTAAATATGGATCAGATCAAAAAAGATTATGCAGCCGGCTGGCTTGATATGGCAACTGTTGACGGCAAACTTGTTGGAGTTTTTATTAAAGCTGCTCTGAAGGGACTTGTCTGGTACAGACCTGAAAATCTGGAAGCTGAAAAGATCAAAGTTCCTGTCACATGGGATCAAATGATCGATATCTGTGAGTTTTTAATAAATAATAATGATACTCCTTGGGCAATAGGTATAGAAAGCGGAGCGGCAAGTGGATGGGTGGGCACCGACTGGCTTGAAAATATTTTTTTAAGAATGTACGGTCCTCAAATGTATAAAGACTGGTATGAGGGTAAAATTCCATGGACATCTAATGAAGTTAAAAGCGTTTGGGAAAAATGGGGCGAGATTGTTGCAAATCCCAAAATGATTTATGGAGGCAGGCAGTATGTTCTCTCAACTAATTTCGGACAGGCTTATGAATCTTTATTTACTGATCCGCCTAATGCTTATTTTCATCATCAGGCAAGTTTTATACAGTCTTTTATCAAAGATCAGTATCCTGACTTGAAACCAGGCAAAGATTTTCTTTTTTTTGAGTTCCCTGTGATAAATAATAAGTATAAAAATGCAATTGAAGCAGGAGGAGATATTTTTGGTATGTTCAATGATACTCCCCAGGCTAAAGCTTTTATTCAGTATATTTCAACAGTTGAAGCTCAATCTTACTGGGTTAAGGAAGCGGGGGCATTGTCGCCCAACAGAAGCGTTCAGATCGGTATTTATCCCGATGAATTAAGCAAGGCACAGGCAAGGATCATGAAAAAAGCAGAAATAGTGGTTTTTGATGCATCCGACATGATGAGCGGGCAGATGAACAATGCATTCTGGTCTGCTGTGGTTAAGTTTGTAGAAAACCCGGCAGATATTGATAATATACTCTCAGAGCTTGAAAAGGTGAGAAAAGAAGCATATTAGATTTTACCATAGAGATGAAATATCATATCATCTCTATGGTTTCAATTTTATTTAAAAAAAAAATAAAAGTATGAATACAGCCAAATTTTTATTGATCATATCAGCTGTTTTAGGCGTTCCTTTAATCTTAACATTTTATCTCTACATAACTGAAAAAACGGTTTTACTTTTTAATTATAAAAGCCGAAAAAAAGTGAGACCATGGCTCTGGTTGATGCCTGCATTCTTGCTTCTGCTGATATTCATCATTTATCCGGTTTTCAATACACTTGTAGTGAGTCTTATGGATAAAAATTCCAGGGGTTTCATAGGATTTAAAAATTATATTTACATTTTTACTGACAGGGAAATGCTTTTAGCATTAAGAAATAATTTTTTATGGGTGTTGTTTTTCACTTCTGTTACTGTTGTTTTAGGGCTGATACTTGCGGTCTTGACTGACCGTGTAAGTTATGAAAAGATAAGTAAGGCAATAATTTTTTTGCCAATGGCAATATCATTTGTTGCTGCCGGAGTGATATGGAAATTCATGTATGAGTATAAGCCTCCCGGATCAGTACAGATTGGCACGATTAATGCCGTTATGACTGCTGTTGTTCAGGGAGCAGAGCCCAAGGCATGGCTTTTTGATAAAACTTATAATAATTTTGCTTTGATTTTAGTCGGCATCTGGATCTGGACTGGTTTTTGTGTTGTTGTTTTATCCGCGGGGATCAAAGGGATATCAAATGATTTGATCGAAGCCGCAAAGATTGACGGGGCAAATGAGTTTCAAATATTTTGGCGTATTATTTTGCCGCTTTTGAAGCCGACTTTAATTGTTGTTGCAACCATGATGTTTATAAATGTTTTAAAGATATTTGATATTATCTATATTATGACAAACGGCGCTCTCGATACCGAAGTCATTGCAAACAGAATGTATAAAGAGATGTTCATTTTCAGGAATTTCGGCAGAGCAGCATCAATAGCGGTTGTTTTACTGCTGGCTGTTATACCGGCCATGATAATAAATTTAAAAAAAGAAGGAAAATAAAGATATAATTTTATGAAAAAATTGAGAGATCATAAAATTGAAAATATTCTTATAAAAAATAAAATCAGTCAGAAAATTATTTATTTAACAGCCAGAATCATATTGCATTTATTTATAATATCTTTCTGTATTATCTGGGTCATACCTACACTTGGTCTTTTAGTAAGTTCTCTTAGAACTAAAGAAATGATCAGAACAACAGGCTGGTGGACAGCGTTTTCACCTCCTTTCAGGTTTACTTTATCAAACTATTTAAAGGTCATACAAACGGGTAATATGGGCATAAGTTTTATAAACAGTTTGATCATTGCCATTCCTTCTACTGTTATGCCGATCCTGATTGCATCTTATGCGGCATATGCATTCACATGGATGGATTTTAAAGGCAAAAGAGCTATCTTTCTTATTATTATAGGACTTCTTGTTGTGCCGCTTCAGATTACTTTAATCCCTGTTTTAAAGTTATTCAATTTTTTTAAACTTACAGGGACATTTGCAGGTATCTGGATTGCGCACTGTGCATATGGTCTGCCTTTTGCCGTTTATCTTCTTCACAATTTTTTTAAACAGCTTCCCAATGAGATTTTTGATTCGGCATTTATGGACGGGGCAACACATTTTCAGATCTTTTTCTACCTTGTTCTGCCTGTATCCCTTCCTGCATTTGCATCTTTGTGTATTTTTCAGTTCATGTGGGTGTGGAATGATCTGTTGATTGCATTGATATATTTAGGAGGCAGTCCAGAAGTTGCTCCGGTAACAGTAACCATCAGTAATCTTGTAAATTCATACGGCGGCGGCTGGGAATACCTTACATCGGCTGCATTTATTTCCATGATACTGCCTTTGATGATCTTTTTTACATTGCAGAAATATTTTGTAAAAGGGATATTGTCAGGCTCGGTGAAAGAGTAGATTAAACAAGTAAAAATTATTTAATATTAAGGAAGATTTATATGAAAAACAGGAAAATATTGTTATCAGTTTTAATATTTGCCGTTTTATTATTCGGTTCATCGGTAAAAAAAAGTTTTTTATTGACCGGTTCAGCAGATTTGGTGAAAAAGAACACTTATGGGAATACTTGCTGGTATAATGTTGTTGACAGGAACAGAATGTTGTATGTTTTTGATAAATACGGTTATAATCCGTTTGAACATTTTAATGATACGGTTTCATTTATAAAAATACCTTCATTGGAAAAAATAAATATTGAAGTACCTGTTGAAAAATTTCTAAAAGACAATAAAAATCTCATGGTGGATGGTCTTTTATATGAAAATGTAAATAATAAAAAAAGAAAAAATTATAGAATTTCTAATTGTTTTTTTTATGATTCGGAAAACATGGCAGCGGGCTTGGAACTAATAAATAATGTTTACAGAGGAAGAACAAAATTTAACAGAAAATATTACCTTCATTGGGATTTAAAAAGCAACAAAATTATTAAAGCTTATTTATTATATGATGAAATCTGGAATCCCATTGATAAAAAAGGAAGCAACACATATTATTTTTTTGATGGTTTGGGTTATAATTATAAAAACAGGATGTTTTACGGTAAACTGTCAAAAACTGTTCTTATTTCTGAAAACTATATTGAAGACGGGAAAAAAAGAACAAAAAGTATACAGGATGGCGATCAGAGAAATCAATTTATTTCAATTGATTTAAATGATAAAAAAATTGTTTCTGAAATTATTATTAATAGAGGCGGTGATATTTTTTATAATATGGATTTGAATATATGTTTTTTCCATGCATATAAGAGTACAGATATTGATAAAGAACCGAAGGACCCGATAGGCTTTATTATAAATTTTGAAAATGACGGTTATAATGTTATAGATTCTCAAATGTGGACATACTGGGCAGAATTTGACAGAGAAAAAAATCTTTTATATCAGATCTCAAGTATTACAGGCAAAATGTGGATCAATGACATTGTTACCGGTAAAAAAATCAATGAACTTTATCTGGGAGATGCCGGTGATGGTGAATATAGAGACTTCGGTTTAATTGAACCAAATGTTTTATTTTACAATATTCGAGGAAGATTTGTATTTGTTGATTGTGATCAATTAAAGATTATAAAAAATTTGATGATAAATGAAATAATACCCGGTATTTCCTGTTTCAGCCGTACCTTTTTGCTGCCAGACAGATCAGGAATGATTATAGAAGAAAGAACAGATAAAAATAGAACTACTGGAATACTCTATTTTTTGAAATACCAGTGATAATTTTTTAGTAAAAAAAGCAATAATATACAGATGAAAAAATGTTTTTTAAAAAATATTTATAGTTATGAAATTTGTTTTTTTTTAAATATTTATCAGCTTATAATAAATATCTGCCTCATAAAAAATATCAAATTTTTCTTGATTTTTAATTTAATTATATATTATCATAGGTAATCTTATCCAATCATATAATTTTTTTATTAAAAGGAGTTGTTGTATGAAAAAAATAAAATTATTAATTGCAATATTTACCATTATTGTATTAATTTTGGGCATGTCCTGTGAAAAACAGGAAAAGGTGATAAAGATCGGAGTTGCAGGGGCGCACAGCGGCGATCTTGCATCCTATGGACTGCCTACGGTTAAAGCTGCAGAACTTGTTGCAGAAAAAATAAATTCAGAAGGCGGTTTGTTAGGTAAAAAGATCGTGCTTGTTGTCGAGGATGATGTCTGCAAACCTGAGGTTGCGGCAAACACAGCTTCAAAACTCGTTGGTGAAAAAGTTGCTGCAGTTATAGGGCACATATGCAGCGGCGCGACAAAGTCTGCACTGGGCATTTACAAGGATGAAAATATTGTCTGTATTTCACCGTCTGCAACAAATCCCCCTCTGACTCAAAGCGGCGAATATCCGAACTTTTTCAGGACAATAGCTTCGGATGATGCACAGGCACATGTTGAAGTAAAGTTTGCACTGGATACTTTAAATTTAAAAAAGATCGCTATACTTCATGACAAAGGAGACTACGGTAAAGGATTTGCCGAATTTGCAAAAACTTTTATTGAACAGTCCAATAAAGCCGAAGTTGTACTTTTTGAAGGGATCACTCCCGGTGCTATTGATTACACGGCAGTTATTAATAAGATAAAGTCAACAGGAGCGCAAGCTGTTATTTTTGGAGGATATCATCCTGAAGCATCAAAGATCGTAACTCAGATGAGAAAGAAAAAAATGGATACACTTTTCCTGTCTGAAGACGGAGTTAAGGATGATACATTTATAAAAGTTGCAGGCGAGTTTGCAGAAGGGGTTTATGCTACTGGGCCAAAAGACACGTCACAAAATCCGTTGACAATACAGGCTATAAAAGAACATCAGGACAGATACAAGGAAGACCCGGGTGCTTTTTTTCTGAATGCTTATACTGCGGCTTTAGCGCTGGTCAATGCAATTGAAAAGGCAAAATCGACAAAATATGAAGCGATCGTTAAAGCATTGAAAACAGAAGAGGTTGACACACCTTTAGGGAAAATAAAATTTGACAACAAAGGTGATGCTATCGGAGTAGGATTTTCCGTTTATCAGGTAAAAAACGGTAAATTTGAAGAGATTGTGAAATAGATTATAATTTTTATGAATTAAAAAACGGGAGCATGTTTTATCATGTTCCCGTATATTTTTTAAGAATATAAAGTATTTAAAAATTATTTTTAAAGTGTATTTTTGTCGCACCGGTGCGATAAAAATTATGAATCATCCTTAATTAAATATAATTTGCTTTAAAATAAAATATTTAATAGTACCTTACTTTCTTTAATTATTGACATTAAATTAATGTTTTAATAAAATCATTTTAAAAGAGGCATTGCAACTATGACAAAAAATGAAGGCAAATTAATAATAGAGCAGAAAATTAAGGAATTTCAGGAACAGGAAAAAATATTAAAGAAAAAAGGACACGGCGAAACAAATATAAGAACAAATTTTATCGATTTTTTCTTTAAAGCCCTTGACTGGCAGATGGATAAATATACTGATGTTGTAAGGGAATTTTCCCAGAAAGACACATCAGGCACAAAGAAGGTTGATTATGCTTTTTTAATAAACGGAAAGCTGAAATTTTTTGTCGAAGCAAAGGAGTCAAGCATTGACCTTGAACATGACAGGGATGCGATCTATCAGGCAAAAAGGTATGCTTTCTCAACAAATGGAAAAGCACCGATCGTAATTTTAACGGATTTTGAAGAGTTCAGGACTTTCAATGTGCTGAAAGCTCCTTTATATGACAATACCGAAAGAGAACTTTTAAAAAGTTTTTGTTTCAAATATACAGATTATACGGACAAATGGGATCTGGTCTGGGATACATTTTCAAAAGAAGCAGTAATAAACGGCAGTTTAAATAAACTGATCGGTAAAATCGATAAGAACACCAAAACAATGGATGTTGAGTTTCTTGAACAGATAACCGAATGGCGGCAAACTCTTGCAAAGCATATTGCTGTAAGAAATAAAGATCTGACTGTTGATGAAATAAACGAATCAGTTCAGAGGATACTCGACAGGCTCATATTCATCAGAAACCTTGAGGACAGGGAGATAGAGCCTGAAAACACAATGCTTGATATTGCAAAAAACAGAGAGGATATCTATAAAAACATTGTGCCGCTTTTCAATAAACTCAATGCGGTTTATAACGGACTTTTATTTAAAAAGCATTTTTCGGAAAACATTATCATTGACGACAGCGTAATCAGGGAAATAATTAAAAAAATGTGCTACCCTGTTTCTCCTTTCAGGTTCGATATAATAGAACCTGAAATACTGGGGCGCATCTATGAAAAGTTTTTGGGAAGCAAGATAAGGCTTACAGAGTCGCATCAGGCAAAAGTCGAAGAAAAAATGGAAGTCAGAAAAGCAGGAGGTGTTTATTATACCCCTGAGTACATAGTCAATTACATAGTTGAAAATACAGTCGGCAAAAAAATCGAAGGACTTAGTCCCGATGAAATAAAAAACATAAAAATAGCTGATCCTGCCTGCGGTTCTGGAAGCTTTCTGCTCGGGGCATTTTCACATCTAATAAATTACCATGAAAAATGGTATCTTGCTCATAAGAGTGACAAAAAATATAAGGATGATTATTACATAACAAAAAAAGGCGAGCTTAAAGTCAGGCTTGACAAAAGAGCCGATATACTTAAAAACAATATCTTCGGTGTTGACATAGACAAGGAAGCAACCGAAGTTGCAATAATGAGCCTTTATCTTAAGATGTTAGACGAAGGCTTTGACAAAGGACAGAAGGACCTTTTTTTCATCAAAGGTCATATCCTGCCTGATATGGCTGACAACATCAAATGTGGCAACAGTCTTATAGGAACCGACTACTTTGACGGAAGCCTGAACTTTGACAATGAGGAGTTCAAAAAGATAAAGCCCTTTGACTGGGACAAAGAGTT
>JAFGQB010000249.1 GCA_016935915.1 Spirochaetota bacterium | reverse complement strand
TTTTTTTAGGCGCTCTAAAGCAGACCGGAAGCGACCGGGTTTCAAGACAGTCTGGTTTACCTGAAAGAATATTATAAGCCGGAGTAACTATACAGCTCAGGTCTGAAAGTGCCCCTCATCTCATTTTCTTCAAAATTAATAAATTTTAAAATTTAATTGTTCTAAATCAAAAATTAATATTGTAAAATACAATTATGGATGAGAATTTTTATAAAAATCTTTTAGATAATATCAACGACGGTATTTACTATGTAGATAAGGAGAGAAAAGTCACATTCTGGAACAAGTCTGCAGAAAAAATTACGGGATTTGCACAGGAAGATGTTATTGGGCGTAAGTGTTCAGATAACATCTTAAGGCACATTGACAAAGATGGTAATGAATTATGTATAACCGGCTGCCCCTTACATGCGACATTAATGGACAGCAAAAAAAGAGAAAATCTTGTATATCTACATCACAAATCAGGACATAGATTACCGGTGCTTGTCAAAGTTTCACCGATATATAATGATAAAAAAGAAATTATCGGTGCAATAGAAATTTTTACGGACAAATCAACAGATAACCAGGCATTAAAGGAACTTGAGACATTAAAAAAAGAAGTTTACACGGACAGTGTAACGGGTATAGGCAACAGAAAGTATGCTGAGATCGTTCTGGCAAATCATTATAATTCCGCAGCAAGTTCAGAGGCATCCCTCGGTTTATTATTTATAGACATTGATAATTTCAAATCAATAAATGACACTTACGGACATGATGTAGGTGATAAAATCCTTGCTATGGTAAGCAGTACAATTAAAGGGATATTAAGAAATTTCGATACAGTTGCAAGATGGGGCGGTGAAGAGTTTATAGTGATCATACCGGACACTTCTAAAGATATATTAGTCACTGTATCAGAAAGAATAAGGCTCTTTGTTGAAAAATCTTGGTTAACTGAAAACAATAAAAAAATTTCAGTAACCATATCTGTCGGAGCAACATTATTCAACAAAAGAGATACAATGAAGGAACTGGTGAACCGGGCAGATGAATTAATGTACAAAAGCAAAAAAAACGGGAAAAACAAAGTATCATTCGGTTAAACATGGATTTCAACTTCATTTTTCCGCTGTTATAAACAAATAATCACCTTTATCGTTTTTAAATGAACCCATTACATCTTTGATCCTGCCAGACTCGATGTCTAAAGATAGTTTTCTGCATCCTTCTTCAACTTCATCATAATCAGCTAAATTTGTAAATGAGGAAATTCCCATTCTCACTTCCGGATTTAAATATTTTTCGGGATGATTTTTCCCGCTGTATAAAAAGAGATCTTTCAGATCATCCTTTACGAAATAAGACTCGGTATTAATAAAATTAAATCCTGCTTTTTTCAAATCCTTTTCTATGCTTTTTAATGAAGGCATCTGCTTAATAGATGCTGACATTATACCCGGGAAATATTCATTAAGCCAGTAGCTTTTCATCTGTTCAGGTGCTGCGGTAAATATCACAAATCTCCCTTTATCTATCACTCTGTAAACTTCACCAAAAATTGAATCTCTTGATTTAAAATGATGAAGAGCAAGAGTACATATTGCTCCATTGAATTCATTGTTTTTAAAAGGAAGTTTTTCTGCGCTACCTACGATCCAGTTGATTTTTTTATTTTTTCTTTGAGCTGTTACAATCATCAAGCCAGATTCATCTATTCCGGTCATGTTTGCGCCTTTTTCCTGTAAAGCAATGGTGTAGTTGCCGCTCCCGCATGCAATATCAATATATTTATGTCCTGATTTAAAATTTAAATGATTTTTCAAACATCGAACAATAAACGGGTCTGCACAACGAGTTATATCATAGTTATATCCAATTTGATCATATAAAGGCATTTAAAATCTCATAAATTAAAATTTATTTCTCTTTTTAAAGTTTTGAATTATTTCAACAAATTCTCTTGTTGCATTTACAATATTAGGTGCCTGAGTAATGGCTGTTACCATGGCAATATTTTTCGCACCGCACTCAAGTACTTTATCAATATTATTCCTGTTTATGCCGCCCATAACCGTAAACGGCACTCTGGTGAGCATGATTGCATCCTGCAGATAATCCAAGCCCAAAGGTTTGATTTTAAGTTTTTTTGTATTTGTAGCGAATATCGGTCCAATATTTATATAAGTGGCTTTGTCCCTTTCAGCAGCTTTGATCTCAAAGAAATTATGTGTTGATACACCTATTATAAAGTGAGGAGCAATTTTTCTTGCGGCACTGCAGGGCAGATCTTCCTGCCCCAAATGAACTCCGTCTGCTTTTACTGCCAGAGCAATATCAATATGATCATTGATGATCAACTTGACCTTTTTTTTTGCAGTTATCTGCCTGTATATCAATGCAAGTTTATAGAGTTCAATTTTACTTACTTCCTTTTGCCTGAGTTGAACGATCTTTGCTCCCCCTTCAATGATATCTTTTAATACATCAACCATCGATCTTTTCCCGCAGAACTCTTCGCTTATTACAGGATATAAACCATAATCAAATTTCATCATTAATTATCCTAAAATCATTTTTTAAGATCAGTTTAAAATAAAAAGAAACCTGTTTCATAATAATTACTATAACATTTATCATTAATATTATAAAGAATCAAAAATTTTAATTACTATTGAAATTTATCATATTATGTTTTAAATTAATAATTAATTTGGGGACAGAGCTTTAAAGTTAATATTAATTTCATTTGGGAGAAATCAATGAACATCAAATTAAAACCTATGAAACTTTTTCATTCTATAATCCTTTTTTTAATACCAGCGATATATTTTCTTTTTATAGCGTATATTATAATTCCTTTTTTTAATAACAAGCTTTTCATTCATCCTGCTTTAAGCTGGTTTATAGGCGGCATTTTTGTCTTTTTGCCATTGTTTATCACGGCTTTAGTTTTAGTTTATTTTGATCATAAAACATTTGATTTTAAATTTGTTCTTGCAAGGTTAAGAATAAAAAGAATCACAAAAAAAGACTTTTTCTATATACTCTTCGGATTAATATTAATATTTATGTTTACCGGTTTTATCATGTTTATATCAAAAATCTTCAATATTTATTTTAAAATACCATTGATAAAAACAAATCCTCCTTTTATGGAGTTTGATCCTCTTACAGGTTATGAAAGATATTATCTTATTATATGGCTTTTCATGTTTTTTTTCAATATTGTCGGCGAGGAAATTTTATGGCGAGGTTATATCCTGCCCAGACAGGAGCTTGAACATAGAAACTTTTCATGGGTAATAAACTCAATTTTATGGCTGGTTTTTCATGCCTGTTTCGGAGCCGGCTTAATCATTTTGCTTATCCCGATAATAATTGTTCTGCCGTATATCGCTTATAAAACTAAAAACACCTTAAACGGTATAATTATTCATGCTCTTCTTAATGGTCCCATGTTTATAATGATCGCATTGGGTATCATTAAATAATAAAAAAGTTTGTAATTTTTTTTTAATTAATTTGAGATTTTTCATTTTTGTATTTATAATCATTATATAAACTTATAGTTATATAGTTATATAACTATAAGTTTAATATTTTATTGATTTATGATAAATTTTAAATTATTGATGCTTTTTTTTATTGTTCCATTAATCTTTTTAATGACCAGCTCTTCATTTGAATCAAATTTTTATGAATCGTACAATATATTCCCGGGGGAATTTGAAAAACATGACAGTATATGGCTTGCCTGGTCCAATGAAAAATACAGAGCCGGAGAAAGCACCGGTAAAGTCGTTGTTAGAATGATAAAAGAACTTCAACCGTATGTAAAGATAAATTTACTGGTAAAAAATGAAACAGTCATAGAAAAAATTAAAGAGATATTAAGGAAAAGAAATATAAACGACAACCATATAAATTATATTATTATTCCGGAATACAACAGATGGATGAGGGATTCAGGTCCTGTATTTGTAAAAGATAATCAATTAAACTTAAAAATTATTGATTTTAAATTTAATTTTTACGGATTACTGGAAAGTGACGATCCCGAATCCATATCAATAGACAATGAAGATAAAATAATAGCAGAAAAGCTCGATGTAGAGCTAATTAATACAGACATCTACAGTGAAGGCGGTAATAGAGAATTTAATGGAAAAGGGACCATGATTGCCGTTAAATCAGTAGAATTATCAAGAAACCCCGATAAATCATTGAAGGAGCTTGAAGAAAATTATAAAAATTTATTCGGTATAAGAAAAATAATATGGCTGAAAAAAGGCCTGGCAGCAGATGACAGTTATTATCATGGACCTATTACTGATAATATATATTCATCTTCAATAACAGACGGACATATTGATGAATTCTGCAGATTTGTTTCGCATGATACAATATTACTTGCTGAAGTTACAAAAGATGAAGCGAAGAAAGATCCTATTTACCGGGAAACTTATAAAAGACTTGAAGAAAATTATCAAATATTAAAAAACTCAACGGATCAGGATGGAAATCCTTTCAAAATAATCAGAATACCAGCTGCCAGCAATATAATCATAAAAGATTTTATAGCAGAAGAAAAAATTTTAAAAATCAATTATGTTTCAACAGAGGAAAATAATATATCCGATGATTCTGTTAAATATATTATTTCTGCCAGCTATCTGAATTTTTTGGCTACAAACAGCGTTGTACTAATGCCGAAATACTGGAAAGATGATAGATCGTATGAAATAAAAATTAAAGATGAAAATGCAAAAAAAATACTGGAGTCAGCCTTCCCTGACAGAAAAGTTATTCAGATCGATGCCGAGCCATTAAATCACGGAGGGGGCGGTATCCACTGCATCACACAACAGCAGCCTGCCTTATAAAACATCTAAATGATATAAAATAAAATTCCATTTTTCGTATAACAATAAAATAAGCTGCTATATCCAAACATATTGACTTTTATATATTTTTTGTTTATATTACTTGAATTTAATTCATAATTATAAATAAAAAACTGTTAAATAAAATATGGAGGAAAAAGTGGAATATAAAATGATTGTTCTGGTCAAACAGGTTCCGGATACTAAAAATATTACAGGTCAGGCAATGAAAGAAGATGGTACAGTAAACAGAGCAGCACTGCCTGCTATTTTTAATCCAGAAGATTTAAATGCACTGGAAGAAGCTTTAAAAATTAAAGATAAGTTTGGAGGAAAAATTTCCATTATATCAATGGGACCTCCTGCTGCTGCACAGGTTTTAAGAGAGTCTCTTTTCAGGGGAGCTGATGAGGTTATTTTATTATCAGACAGAAAGTTTGCGGGTGCAGATACTCTTGCAACATCCTATGCATTAGCAATGGCAATTAAAAAAATCAAAGATTATGATATCGTTCTGTGTGGAAGACAGGCGATTGACGGTGATACAGCTCAGGTAGGACCTCAAACTGCCGAAAAATTAAATGTCAATCAAATAACTTGTGTGGATAAAATAGTTGAATTAAAAAATAAAGAGATAAAAGTTGAGCGATCAATCGAGGGCGGTTATGAGATTGTGAAAACAAAACTGCCGGTTCTTTTAACTATTACAGGTGAAGCAAATTTCCCGAGACCTTTTTCTGCAAAAAAAGTATTAAAATATAAATATGCTGTTACTCCTTCAGAAATGAGTTCTTATGATGAAGAATATTTAAAAACTACTGAAATCGATCAGTCGAATGTAATTATCAAATTATGGGATCATTCGGAAGTAGGTGCAAAAGAGGAGCAGATCGGACTCGCCGGATCTCCGACAAAAGTAAAACAGATAGAAAGTGTTGTACTCGAAGCAGGGGAGTTTAAAAATATTGACAACACCAAACCCGGTCTGGAAGAGCTTATAAAAGAGCTTATGAATGAGCATATATTAGGATAGGAGGATAAAATGAGTAAAAACGAAGTATGGGTTTATATAGAACAGAATGAAGGCAAAATTGCAGATGTCAGTTTGGAATTATTGGGCAAAGCGACTCAATTGGCTGATAAATTAAAAGTAAAAGTCGGAGCTGTTTTATTGGGAAGTCAGATTAAAAATTTATGTAAAACGGTTTTTTCTTATGGTGCCGACACTGTTTATATTAATGAAGATGCCAATTTAAAATATTATACAACACTTCCTTATGCAAGAGTAGTTGTGGATCTTGTTAAAAAATATCAGCCGCAGATAGTTTTATATGGAGCCACAACTACGGGAAGAGATCTTGCTCCCAGGATCACGTCCGAATTAAAAACAGGATTGACAGCAGATTGCACAAATCTTCAGATAGGCGACTATTCCGCAAAAGACAAGGAATATAAGGATATCTTATATCAGATAAGACCTGCATTTGGCGGAAATATTATCGCAACCATTGTTTGTCCCGATCATAAGCCCCAGATGGCGACAGTGAGAGAAGGTGTAATGAAAATGAATGAACCGGACAGTAAAAGAACCGGAGATATCATTGAACACAAAGCTGAGATAAGCAAGGATTTATTAATAACTGAAATAGTAAAAAGATTCCAGCAGGAAAAAACAGTCAATCTTAAAGCGGCAAATATAATAGTTTCAGGCGGAATAGGAGTAGGATCAAAAGACAATTTTGATCTTATAATAAAGCTTGCACATACTATTGGCGCGGAAGTCGGCGCTTCAAGGGCGGCTGTTGATGCCGGTTTTGTAAGTAAAGATCATCAGGTAGGGCAGACCGGTACGACTGTAAGACCTAAATTATATATTGCAATAGGAATATCCGGATCTGTACAGCACATGGCTGGAATGAGTGAATCAAGCAGAATCATTGCAATAAATACCGATCCGAGAGCACCTATTTTTCAGATAGCTCATTACGGTATAGTAGGTGATTTGAATGAGGTTTTACCGAAATTTATTGAAGTCTATAAATCATTAAAGAAATAAAGGAGTTAAACATGCCAAATTTTTATAAAGAAAATGATGATATACAATTTCATATGAAACATATCGATTTAGACTGGATCATAGAATTAAAAGAAAATAATTTTGAAGATAAAGGCAGTTTTGACTATGCCCCAAAGAGCATTAAAGATGCTAAAGATTCTTATGACAGGATACTTGATATTGTAGGAGATCTTGCAGGTAATTTTGTAGCACCGACCGCATCAGATGCAGATGAAGAGGGCGCCCATTATGAAAACGGACAGGTCAGATATGCCAAAGCAACAGAAGAAGCTTTGGAATTATTTAAAAAAGCTGATCTCATGGGCTTTACTCTGCCTAGAAAATACGGTGGATTAAACTGCCCTGTTACGATTTATTCAATTGCCACTGAGATAGTTTCCAGGGCGGAAGCAGGCTTAATGAACATCTTCGGACTGCAGGATATAGCCGAAACAATTAATAAATTTGCTGATGAAGATATAAAGAAGAAATTTTTACCAAGGTTTTGTTCGGGAGAAGTGACAGGTTCAATGGCTTTAACAGAACCTGATGCTGGAAGCGATCTTCAAGCGGTTCAGTTAAAAGCTTTTCAGGATGAGGAAGGCAAGTGGTACTTGAATGGAGTAAAAAGGTTTATCACCAACGGATGCGGAGAGATTTCCCTTGTTCTTGCGAGAAGCGAAGATGGCACAACAGACGGTAGAGGATTGTCAATGTTTCTCTATGAACGTGATGATAAAATGAAAATAAGAAGAATTGAAAACAAGCTAGGTATTCATACATCTCCTACTTGCGAGCTTCAGTTTAACAATGCACCGGCTATACTTGTGGGTAAAAGAAGAATGGGTTTGATCAGGTATGTAATGTCGCTGATGAATGGTGCAAGATTGGCTATTGCTGCCCAGGGGCTTGGTATAGCAGAGGCGGCATATTTTGAAGCAGAAAAGTACGCAAAGGAAAGGATTCAGTTTAAAAAAGCTATTAAAACTATGATACCTGTTTATGAAATGCTTGCCAATATGAGAATGAAAGTAGAAGCAGCAAGAACTTTATTATACGAAACTGCAAGAATAGTTGATATAAAAGACGGTTTGGAACATAATATAGAAAAGCATCCTGAAAAAGAAAAGGAGTTGAGAAATGAATTAAAAAGATTTTCCAATTATGCGGCATTGTTTACTCCGATTGCTAAGGCATATAATACTGAGATTGCCAATGAAGTTGCATATGACGGGATCCAGATTCATGGCGGTACAGGTTTTATGAAAGATTTCAATGCTGAAAGACATTACAGGGATGCAAGGATTACAAATATTTATGAAGGGACAACTCAGCTTCAGGTTGTAGCTGCTATCGGAGGTATAATAACAGGCGTTGCTATGGAAAGAATTCATGAATATGAAGATGAATTTGATTTTAAACCTGTTGAAGATCTTCATAAAATCGTTAAAGAAATGGTTATATCTTTAGAAAAATCAGTTACATTTGTAAAGCAGAAAAATGATATAAGCTATCAGGAATATCATGCAAGAAGACTGGTTGAAATGGCTACTTTGATTTTTATAGGATATCTCATGACAAGGGATGCATCAAAGTCAGAGCGTAAAAAAGAAATGGCAAAATTTTTCCTTGATTTTGCCCTCCCCTCATGTAAAATGAAAGCCGATGTTATTACCGGTGAAACACATAATTTATTAAAATCAAAAGATTTAATTTTAGATGGTAAGAATTGATAATAAATTTAAATATAAGTAAAGGTTTTCATGCTGATGCATGGAAGCCTTTTTTTATTTATTAGTTTAAAATTATTTTTTTTAATTTAATATAAAACTTTTTTTATAATACTTAAAATATTTTTTCTATGAAATTTAAAACTATATTTATAATAATTGTTTTTAATATTCTTATTGTTAAATGCGAAAGTTTAAAAAAATGATCAAATTTATAAAAAAAAATTTTCCTATGTTTTTATAATGATATACAGGAACATTTATTTGTTATAATTTTGGCAGAACAGGTATAACATTTTATATATTGGTATATGATAAATGTAAAAAAGATATTTTTTAAACAGCTTAAAAAATATTCAATGAAAATGGAAAAATTAAAATTATTATGATATACTGAACATAAACTTAAGGGATTTAGATATGTCAAAGGCATTTAAAAAAAAATCTGAATATAAATTGTCTGATAAAAAACAGGACAATTATCTTTTGTATTTACTTATTGGAGTCATTGCTTTTGTAGCATTTATACCATCTTTAAATAACGGTTTTACAAACTGGGATGACGATATTTATGTTACTGAAAACTGGAAGATCAAGGCATTAAGCTGGTATAATATAAAACATATTTTTTCTACAACGCATCACGGCGGGTATGAACCATTAACAGAGTTTGCGTTTGCAGTTATTTATCGGTTTTTTAAACTAAATGCACGGATTTATCACCTTTTTAACCTTTTATTTCATATAGCCAACAGTTGTCTTGTTTTTTATCTGATATTTTTAATTAGTAAACGCACAGATGTTTCAATGCTGGCGGCAGTCCTATTCGCCATACATCCCATGAGGGTAGAGTCGGTTGCATGGATCAGTGAACTTAAAGATGTTCTTTTTACACTGTTTTTTTTAATCTCTTTAATACATTATGTTATTTATCTTCAGAGAAAAAACAGAAGGTATTATTATTCATCAATACTTTTTTTTATACTTTGCCTGTTGCCGAAATCACAGGCTTTGATGTTTCCTTTTGTATTGATTTTGACCGATTATTTTTTTGCCAGAAAGATAAATCAAAAAAGCATTATAGAAAAATTTCCTTATTTTTTGATATCAGCTGTTTTTTTTGCTGTTCTTTATTTTGGTGCAAAGGAAACAGGACAGTTTCAGGAGGAAACTACACCTTCATTTTTTTACAATGTTATGCTTGCAAATTTCGGGTTGATTTTTTATCTGGTTAAATTGGTTTTGCCGATAAAGTTGTCCAACTGCTATCCCATGCCGGACACTTCAGGGGACTTTTTTTTAAGAGCACTTTTTTATACTGCTCCTTTTTTTGTCGCAATTATAGCGCTTGGCGTTTATTTTAACAGGAAAAACAGAAAAATAGTTTTTGCAGCATTGTTCTATCTTTTAAATCTTTTATTGGTATTGCAGTTGAAAAGGATCAATGTAATGCCAGCATCAGACCGTTATACATATATACCTTATATAGGATTATTTTATCTGATTTCGGATAGTTTTTTCATACTATTTGAAAAACAGGAAAACAGAACCATTAAAATAAGTTTAGCAACAATACCTGTCATTATTGTTTTATTATTTTCATTTATGACATGGCAGAGGTGCAAAGTATGGAAGGATAGTTATACTTTATGGAATGATACCCTAAATAATTATCCGATTAATCCGGTTGCTCACAATCAAATTGCTGTTTATTATCAGATGGAAAAAAAGGACACCGAAAAAGCAATTTATCATTATCATAAAGCCATAGAACAGGATCCTAAGTATTCAAAGACTTATAATAATCTTGGTACATTGTATCATGATAATAAACAATATGAAAAAGCAATTGAAATTTTTAAATCCGCATTGAAACTCAGTAATAATTCAAAATTTTATTTTAATATTGCATTTGCTTATCATGAAATGAAAGAATTGGATAAAGCCATTGAGTACTATAAAAAAGCCATTTCTGTAACAAATAATTATTTAGGAGCATATAACGGTCTTGCAAGAGCGTTGATGGAGCATAAAAAATATGAAGAAGCGGAATTTTATATCAAGGAAGCTTTAAAATATAATCCAAACTACACCTATGCTTATGTAAGCTATGCGGACTTAATGGCAGAAACAGGAAGATATAAAGAGGCAATGGATTATTTTGATAAAGCTTTAAAAATAATGCCGGATGATAACCTTGCGAAATTTAGATTAAGCATGCTTTACATAAAATTAAAGGATTATAACAGGGCAGAAATTATCCTGAAGGATTTGATAAAAGAACAGGCAAGCGATCCATTGCTCTATATAGAATTGGCAAGAATATATAAAGAATCGGGTGATATGAAGAATTTTAACATTTATATAAATAAAGCTCTCCAGCTTTCACCGGACAATGAGGAAGCTTTAAAATTAACAAAATAAATTGATATTTAGTCTTTTTTTAAGATCACAAAAGTATAATCATCAAGCTGTTCTTTCTGAAAGGTATCTATATCATTAATAAGTTTTTTTGAAATAAAATCGGGGTTTTTTTCACCGTATTTCTGCAATAAATTTATAAGCCTTTCAAGAGAATAAATATTTTTGTCTTTGTCGAAACTTTCTATAACTCCGTCTGTAAATATCAATAGCACATCGTTCTTCCCCATTGTAAATTTGTTTTCGT
Organism: Spirochaetota bacterium; assembly: GCA_016935915.1. GTDB lineage: Bacteria > Spirochaetota > GWE2-31-10 > GWE2-31-10 > JAFGQB01 > JAFGQB01. Next base: position 6,637 of record JAFGQB010000249.1, on the reverse strand, counting down.
CAATATATTTTGTTATATCCGGTAAAATACCCAGCCAGAATCCTGAAGTTTCTATCACTTCCACAGTTTTTGTTTTATCCCTAAAAATCAATATTTCAAGATGAGCACCGGAATAGGTAAATTCTCCGGCATCATTGAATTTAATAAAACAGGAGGTTATGTAACTTTCTCTGCGCAATCTGTTTCTGCAGTTATAATAAATAAGCTTATTTGCTTCAATTATCAATTGGGCAGGTGTAATATTGTTGTTGGTTAAAATTTGGGTCATTACTGAAGTCTGAAGCATAAGCATGATCATACCTGCGTCAATTCCATGACCTGAAACATCACCTATATTTACCCAGTAGCTGTTTTTATCAGCTCTTATAACATCAAAATAATCACCTCCTACCTCTTTTGCCGGTTTCATATACCCGATTATTTTATATCCTTCTATTTCGTAATTTTTTGGCAGAATGCTTGTCTGTATCTTTTTCGTTAATTCTATTTCCCCGTATATAGATTTTAAGGCTTTGTTTAATTCTTTGTTTTTCACTTTAATGTCCGTTAAGAGTTTTTCTCTTTCTTTCAGTAAGAAAGTGCTTTTTATTGCACTATTAATTTGAGCTTGAAATTGAAGATAAACATTGATCGGGATATTATTTGCTTTGAAAAAGACTATTCCCAGATAAACATTCTGATAAGTCAAAGGCATTGCAAGCATACTATAGTTATTTTTTTCAGGCAGATATTTTCTATCAAAAATTTCAATTAATTTCACCTGTCTTGATCTGTCATCTTTTACTTTGTTCTTAATTGAAAGTATTAATTCCAGTTTATCTGTTTTTTTATTAGTATCATTTTTTAAAAATAAACTTATATAATCAATGTCCAATAACGGGAAATTGTCTGAAATTATTTTTATTAAATGAGAAAGTCCGTGATTTGTTATCAGTTCAAGCCCGATGTTATTGATAATTAAATCATTTTTTTTCTTAATTAATTGTTCATATTTAATGATATTATATTCACTGAGATTACTTACCACAAAGATATAATAAATTATCCTGTAAAGATTGACAAGAGAAGTAGAATCTTTGATCTTGCCTGTTTCATAAATAAAAAAATTATAAATCAGCTTTTCAAGGTCATTCGGAGTGAAATTATTTGTTAACAAGGTGTCAATGATATCCTTAACAAAAAAGTGAAAATCCGTATCAAATAAATTTGTATTATTCATTTCTTTTGAAATAAAGTAAAACAGGGCATAGAGTTTGTTGATCACACGTTTTGATAAACCATCAAAAGATTTGTTTATGAACTCATAAAATTTTTCATTGCTGTTGATTATTTTATCATTTATTATTATTTCATGTTTTTCTTCCTGAAACATATTAAGAATGTTTTGATCTATACAACCGCAGGAGTTTCTGATTATTAATTTTGAGTTTACTACATAATCATTTTCAATTTTTTCATTTTTAATAAGTTTTAATACATGATCAGCTGCAATAGTGCCCATTTCATAAAAACCCGGGTCTGCAAGCGTTATTGACGGATTAATTAAATGTGCTTCCTGATCATCATTATATCCTGTTATTGCAATGTCTTTAGGCAGAACATAACCTCTTTTTTTAAGTTCCTTGATTACTCCCTTTGCATGGTTTGCATTTGAACAGACAATAGCATCAATGTCTTTACCGATTTTGGCCTTTTTTTTATCAAGCAAATTTATTATATATTCACGACCGGCATTTTCTCCCCAGTCATTCCATGTTCCTGTTAAATTTTCATTTACTTGCATATTATTTGATTTCATGTAACTTAAGAAAGTTTCATAGCGTATTTGAGCCAATGGATGATTTTCCGGTCCCCTTATAAATCCTATTGATTTATATTTATGATAATTTACAAGATGTTCCATTATATTCGTGATGCCTGAGGTTAGGTTATGAATTATAGAAGGATATCCTTCTATTTTTTTTTGAAGTATAATTACGGGTTTCGGTTTAAATTTATTTAAAAAAATTTTAATTTCCTGAGGTTTTAAATATAAAAAAAGATTGATTGACCAAATAATAAAACCGTCAAAGAATTTTGAGTCTATGCCTTCATACATTATATTATTGACTTTTAAATCGGGTCTTGGGTCGTTTATTCTTGAGCCCATGATTGATATGAGATTATAATTGTTTTTTAAAAGATGATCATTTATGCCCTTTAATATGTCTATACCTAATTCAATTAAGTAGTCATGAGCAATAAAACCTATTGTATTTGTTTTTTGAGTCATAGCAGAAATAAATATAACTGATTTTTTATAATAATTAAACTATAATTTAATTATTTTTATACATTTTTAAATAAGAATTAAGCTTGAGAAGTTCAATTTTTATTTAAAGAAATATCATTAAAATTGAACTTTTTGTGTCAATTTCAACATTTATTTTTTTAGTGATACTAAATATTTTTATATATTAATTGACATTTTAATATATTAAATTATAATCATTAAGCTTTTTTTATAGAAAATTATTAATTAAAAAATTTATATTTAATTCCAAATTAAAGGAGGATTAATTTATCATGTCTATCTTAAAAATAAAATCAGAAAAAGAATGCAGATTTGATATATTAAGCTTGGGAGAAATAATGCTGAGGCTTGATCCCGGAGAAAACCGCATCTCAAGGACAAGGGATTTTAAAGTCTGGGAAGGCGGCGGAGAGTACAATGTTTCAAGGGGTTTAAAAAGATGTTTTGGATTAAGGGGTGCGGTTGTAACAGCAATTGTTGACAATCCTGTTGGCAGACTTTTGGAAGATCTGATTTTTCAGGGCGGAGTCGATATGTCTTATGTTAAATGGATGCCTTTTGACGGCATCGGTAAAAAATGCAGAGTAGGGCTTAATTTTACTGAAAAAGGTTATGGAGTCAGGGCTGCTCTGGGCTGTTCTGACAGGGGACATTCCGCTGCGTCGCAGTTGAAAAAAGGAGATATTGATTGGGAAATGATCTTTGGAAAAGACGGGATAAGATGGTTTCATTGCGGAGGCATATATGCAGGTCTATCTGAGACAACTCCCGATGTTGTTATTGAAGCTATGGAATGCGCCAAAAAACACGGAACGATTATTTCTTATGATTTAAATTTCAGACCTTCTTTATGGAAAGATATCGGAGGAACATCAAAAGCGATAGAAGTAAATAAAAAGATAGCCAAATATGTAGATGTTATGATAGGAAACGAGGAAGATTTTACTGCGGCACTGGGTTTTAAAGTCGAAGGGATTGATGAACATCTTTCAAAACTCGATGTTTCTAATTTTAAGAAGATGATTCTAAATGCCGTAAAAGAATATCCTAATTTTAAGGTAGTTGCAACAACTTTAAGAAATGCAAAAACAGCAACCATTAATGACTGGGGTGCTATAGCTTATGCAGATGGATTATTTGAAGAGGCAATATTAAGAGAAAATTTGGAAATATATGACAGGGTCGGAGGAGGAGATAGTTTTGCTTCAGGCTTGATATATGGTCTGTTAACGGAAAAATCACTAAAAGATGCTGTAAACTACGGTGCGGCTCATGGAGCTTTGGCGATGACAACTCCGGGCGATACTTCAATGGCAACTTTAAAGGAAGTAGAGTCTGTAATGAAAGGCGGCGGCGCAAGAGTTGCAAGATAATCAAAAAAAATAATTTATAATGAGCGGGCAGGAATTTTAAAATTTTCTGCCTTTTTTTTATTTATATGATTAAAAAATAATTACTTTTCAAAAAGTAATTATTCTGGTATAGATATTAATATTTAAAAAGGTGATTTTTTGATAAGCATAGGAATAATATTCTCAACTTTTTTATTGATTTTTTTGGCAGAACTTGGAGATAAGACTCAGCTTACAGCTTTTTCATTAACTGCATCAACCAAAAATCCTTTGATAATTTTTATTTCATCTTCGCTGGCGCTTGTCACTTCGTCAATATTATCCGCAGTACTAGGATGTATTTCTTCTAAGCTTTTGCCTCAAATAACTTCTGTTGTTTCAGCAGTTTTGTTTCTTGTTTTTGGCTTTTATCTTTTATTTTCAAAAGAAATGCCTTTGATCAAGGAATGTTTTTTAAAAACAATAGCTTCCGAAAATCTGCTGCTTGCGATTTTACCCAAGGTTTTTAAAAAGCACAAAATATTTAATAATGAATTAGAGAATATTATTAGACAGGACAGATCTCATGCGGATATTTTTAGATTTCTGATCAAGCAGAAGAAGTTTTTTAAGGATGACATCAATAGATCTGATAAAATAGAGGGGCTTACCTGTAATCTGGATATTTCAAAAAAAGTAATAAAGATGCCTTTTAAAAAAGCATTGGATGAAATCATTAAATTTGAGCAGTCATCTCTTGATATTTATGAATTTATCAATGAGCATTTTGATCTGGATCATCATAATGAAGAAGAATTACAGGAAATACTGAAAAAACTTATAAAAGAAGAAAATGAGCATATTGAATTTTTTAACAAAATAAAAAAAAGAGGAAATCATGAATAAATTTAAACTTTTTATTTCAACATTTTTGCTCATTTTTTTAGCCGAACTGGGTGATAAAACACAAATTGCAAGTTTTTCTATGGCTGCAGGCAGTGGTAATGTTGTTTCAGTTATGATTGGAGCAAGTCTTGCTTTGATCGCATCGACACTTTTTGCCGTTTTGTTCGGTCAATTAATTACAAAAATGATTGACAGGAAAGTCTTGAAAATAATTTCAAGTGTGTTATTTATTATTACTGGATTTTATCTATTGTATAATACACTTTTACCGTATTTTTTAAAGATTTTCTGAATACAATAGATTTGGTTTTAATAATCAAAGCCCTTTCTGGATTTAATTCCTACATCAAAAGGATGCTTTATTTTTTTCATTTCTGTAACAAGATCAGCTGTTTGAATGATTTCTTCGGGCATATCCCTTCCGGTAAGTATGATTTCTATGTTTTCAGGTTTGTTCTTTAACAGCTTTAATAAATTATCCATGGAAATAAAATTATTGTTCAAGGGATATGAAATTTCATCAAAAATAAAAATATCAGCTTTTTTATTATTTATCAATGCTTTTGCAATGTTGAACGAGGCAATTGTTTCATCTTTTAAAATTTGTTTTTCTGTTTCATTCATATCATAAATGAATTTTCTTTGCGAACTGCAAAAATGCGATGTGATCAAATCCTTGAATTTCATTAAAGCAGAAGCTTCGCCGGTTTGTTCTGATTTAAAAAAATGAAAAATAATAGTTTTTAAGCCATGTCCAGCAGCTCTGATTGCTGTTCCTATTGCCGCTGTAGTTTTGCCCTTACCGTTTCCTTCATAAACTTGAATTAAACCTTTTATCATAGATTATATTATAGGTAAAAAGTCAGAAAAAATTAATGATTATTTTAAAAAATTAATTTAGAATTTGATTTTTTATAAGTATTCTTTACAAAGAATTTACAAAAAACGTTAAATATTAAAGTAAGTTTAAATAATTTGTAAATATTTTTTACAAATTAACAAAAAAATTTTAAATATTTAACAAATTTATAAAATTTAATTAAAATATTAGCTATTACTCAATTTTTAAATAGAAATTTTATAAATTCTGTAAAACAGAAAGTTTTTTTTTGAGCAAATTTCTCTTTTTAGTTTTTGAATCATTTTTATATTTTTTGGTTTTAATAAAATTAATAAAATTTTTTTTTACAATTTGAAGCTTTTGAGTATATTTTATATATATTTGATTATATTTTATATGTAAATTTGTATTTTATTTTAATATATTAATATTAATAATGTAAATTTTATAATAAAAGTGTAAAATTTATATTCAAAAAAAAAGGAGGAATTTTTAAAATGAAAAAAGGGATCATTTTTGTTATTGCAGCATTGGTGATCGTATCTTTAATGGTATGGTTCAGCTGTAATCCTTTCAACAAGGAAGACAAAGCATCTAGTATTAATGTATTAGATGAATCAGATGGTACAAGATTAACTATTTCTTGTACAATCGCTGTTAACGGTTCTACATGGGACGGTGGCGGACAGACTATCTATGCATCAGGTATGGGCGATGGTAGCCAGTCAGAAAGCCAGGACCCGATCTTTACAATTACTAACGGTACAGTTAGAAATTGTACAATAGGCGCTCCAGCTTGTGACGGTATCCATTTCAAAGGTGGAAACGCTACTGTATCAAGTGTAAGAGTTCCTGATGTTGGTGAAGATGCTATCACAGTAAAATCACAGGGAACATATAATGTTTCAAGTTTTACTGGTAACAGCTCAGAAGACAAACTCTTCCAGATCAACGACCTATGTACTATCACTTATTCAAGCATAAGCGGTAGCGGCATGGGTAAAATGTGCCGACAGAACGGAGGCAAAACTTGGAAATGTACTATTTATATCAATGGTGCAAATCTGAGTGGAGTAAAAGAAGCAGTTGTTAGATCAGACTCTACATCTACTTCAGTAAGATGGAGAAGTATATCTTGTAATTTAGCTCAGTCTAGCTGGTGGTATGGTAACTTCTCAGTTGGTTCTTACTAATTTTAAATTTAACGGACTTTAAATAGGGTCATTAAATTTATATGGCGCGTATAAATTACGCGCCATTTTTTTT
>JAFGQB010000248.1 GCA_016935915.1 Spirochaetota bacterium | reverse complement strand
TATTTTTTTTATATATATGATGACTTTAATGTCATATATATTAGAAAAAGCCTGTCATATATATGATGCATATGCCCTCATATATATAAGAGAAAGCGTGTCATATATATGAAAGCTTAATATTTCAGGCAATTATTACTTTTCACTTATATAATCGCAGAAATGTCAAAAATCATGCGGTTTTTTTTTAATAATTTAAAAATTTTTTTTAGCAGGGATCAGGCAGTGATTTCTTAAATTTTTTTTATATCTTTGTGATTGGTTTTGATGAATGATTACTTTGAGAAAGAATTATTAATGAATTACTTATTACTTCGAGAGCTTTTAAGTCCAGCAATTTTATTTTTAATTGTTTAAAAATCTCTCGCCTGATTTGCAATCATGTCCTGAATGGCTGGAATATATAATTTAGTTGTTCATAAGGAACAAATTTCTAATTTCCCTTTTACTTTTCCTGCTTTTTATTCTATTATTAACCTGTTATGGTTTACAGATCAAAGATTAATATCTTTAACCTTCCGCTTATAAGCATTTCATTCACCGAACCTGCTGTAGGTTTTATTGCAATTGGACAGTTCGGATACGGATTTTTTACTCTTGCACAGTTTGGAGTGGGACTAATATTCGGACTTGGGCAGTTCATGGCAGGGGCATTTTCAATAGCGCAGTTTTCATTCGGACCTATAATGTCGATCGGACAGTTTGCATTGGGCTGGTTTTCGATCGGCATGATTGCAGCAGGTTTTGAGGGTCTCCATATGATGGGTTATCATTTTATAAAAAGAAATTTTCTCTCTGCAATGATCGGTGATTGGGAAGTTTTAGGTTATAACATGCTGTCTATGATAATTTTCATATCCCTTGTTTTAATATTTAACTTCCTGTTCGGTTTTGCCGCAGACGGTATAGCCGGCGGATTAAAAACCATCATAAATACCATGAGAAACAAAAAGGAAAATGAAGTTGAAAACAGATCGATTTTTAATACAAATACAATTGCCAGAACAATTTTTATTTTATTAAGCTTTGTTTTAATCTGGCAATTTATGAATTACACAGGTATTTCATCTGCTCTTGATAAAGGAAATTATAAATATATTGAAAAGAACGGCAGGACTGCAGAAGCAGAAATACTTAAAATAAAATATCCCGGAGTAACTATCAATGATAATAATGTCGCGGTAATAACTGTAAAAATTTATCCTGATGACAGGGAGACAGAACCTTTCACTGCAAAAATATCAACGATTATCGGTGAAACCGATTATTTAAAGATCGAGCAGAAAATACAAGTCAAATACGATCCGCGCATCCCCAAGAAAGTTATCTGGATCAAAGAATAACGATTTAAAAATCTTCAACAGATGAAATTATGTACACCAATTTAATCATTCTTGAAACAATGGACAAAATCCTTACTTAAATGTATAATATACCCATTTGAACAGGGGGAACATGAACAATATACCTTTAGTTAAATTTGCAAATTCAAATATAATGATAACACGGCTAATAAGCGGCGGCAATCCCCTTTGCGGCAATTCTCATTTTTCCGAAGAACTTGACAATGACATGAAAGAGTTTTTTACGGAAAAAAACGTTGTTTCATATTTTCATGAACTTCAGAAACAGGGGATCAATGTCATACAGGCAAGAGGCGACTATCACAGGATACTCTACTGGCTGGAGTTATTCAAACGGGAGAAGGGGAAACTGCACTGGATAGCCCAGACTGCATCTGAAATGTCGAATGTTTTCGAAAACATAAAAATAATTGCATCTGCAAATGCTGCCGGTATTTACCATCACGGGACACAAACTGATAATTTCTGGCTTGATAATAAGATTGACAGAGTCAACGATTATCTAAAGGCAATCAGGGACACAGGGGTTCAGGTCGGGCTTGGGACTCATATTCCAGAAGTTATAGAATATGCTGAAGAAAAAAACTGGGACATTGATTTTTATATGTGTTGTTTTTACAATATAAACCGAAATAAAAGACAAAGCGCCATTGTAAGCAATTTTACCACTGACCACAATGAGGAGTTTTCATCTGATGATCCTGCTGAAATGTGCAAAGTCATCAGAGAGACCGACAGGATGTGTCTTGCATTTAAAATACTTGGAGCAGGCAGAGAGTGTGATACACAGGAAAAAATAAAAAGTGCATTTAAATTTGCATACTCAAATATCAAAGCTAAGGATGCAGTTGTTGTGGGCATGTTCCCGAAATATATAGATCAGATAGGGTTGAATATCGGTTATACCATAGAAAGTTGTAAATAGATAAAAACATTTATTTGTTCAATATCTCAATCAATCTGTCATGAACCAGACCGTTGCTTGCAAGGATATTTCTGCCGAAGAGGTCATGCACATCACCGTTTATTTTTGTCACTTTACCCTGCGCTTCTTCAACAATCAGCACTCCTGCTGTAATGTCCCAGCTCTGGACGCCGTACTCCCAGTAGGCTTCATACCTGCCGCATGCAACCCATGCAAGATCAATCGATGCGGCTCCGGGTCTTCTAACTCCAAGAGACTCCCTCTGAACATTGACGAACATCTTTGAAAGATTTAAAAGCTCTTCTTTATCCTTTGTATAATAAAAACCGGTACCAAAAAGCCCGTTCTGAAGTCTGTCATGCCTGGATACATAAATTCTACGATTGTTGAAAAAAGCCCCTTTTCCTTTTTCAGCATAAAATAACTCCTTCATTGCCGGATTATAAACAATGCCGAATTTCAATATGTCATTTTCAAGAACTCCAATAGATATTGAATAAACAGGAAGCTTATGAACATAATTCATGGTGCCGTCTATTGGATCAATGATCCATTTTAATCCCTTATTGTCTTTGTTGGTAATGCCGGTTTCCTCTGAAATTATAATTGAATCGGGAAATTTCTTTAATATTTCATCAATGAGTATCTTTTCGCTTGCAATATCTACCTCGGTAGCAAAACTCGAATCAGGTTTGTTTTTAATAATGTACTTATCATTGAGACACTTGATCTGATATCTACCTGTTTTTTTAACAAGATTGATCAAGAAGTTTTTCATAAAAATCCTTTAATAAAGTCTTTAAATTAAGCAGTCCTTTTCAGTCATTCCTGC
>JAFGQB010000247.1 GCA_016935915.1 Spirochaetota bacterium | reverse complement strand
TAAGTTTTAACAAAAAAGCTGAATAATGCTAAAAAGCAGTAATCAGCTTTTTTGTTATATAACGTTAAGTTATAATATTAGCAGGAGTAGGACTTGAACCTACGACCTTCGGGTTATGAGGTTTTAATTTAAATTATATGGAGTTCATTAGCTTTATTTATTATAAAAAGTGCTTAAATTATGTATATTTGTTATATCGTTTATATATGTTTTATATAAAATAATATTGACTCGTTAGTTTTTATCGTTAGTTTTAAAAAATAAAAAAATTATTTGAAAAAAAATTTTAAAATGTTATAATAGATTTATAAAATAAATTGCGCAGTTAAGCGTAGTTTTTTTGCGGTTATATAAAATGATTGATTGCGAAAGAACTATGTTTAATTGCGCATTTTTTTTATAAACAGGAGGTATTCTATGACAATTAAAAGTGAGATCGTAGGCTTTGCCGTGCGACCGCAAGAAAAAGAAAAAATAATTAATGAAGCTCAAGAAAAAGACGTTTCAATCTCTGAACTATGCAGGCAGAAAGTTTTAAAAGGACTTCAAGCATACAGATCAAATAAAAATAATTTGAGCTCTGAAAATGTTAAAGAAAATTTTTTGAGTTAAGGGGGCAAAATATGACGAATCTTGAAAAAAATCTTAATTTTATCCAAAATGCAAAACTGCATGATGAATTTATCGAAGATTTAAAAGATGGAAAAATCCAACTATTTGAAAACAAAACTAAACAATCAAAAGAGGAGGCATACGATGAAATATTTAAATGAAATTCACAGACGGGAGTTTGTCAAAAATAATTTTGATGAAATCTTTAACAAACCTGAAAATTCAGAATTGCTAAAAAAATTGGCATTTTCAATTGAACAATATCAACAGATGGAAGCCTTTAGAATGGATGACGGGCAGACGCTGGATCAGAGTGATACTGTTGTAGCAAACAAAGAAAAAAAAGATTATTCTAATCCTGAAAATAATGAATTTATCTAGGAGGTAAAAAATATGAACAGTTTAAAAAATGAAATTCCTAATCAGAAAATTTTTACAACTAATAAATTAAAAAACTTTGGACTTTATAAACAATCCAAAGATGAAGCAGAAGAAATCTTCGCTGAAAGTCAAAATGAACTTAAAATAATCGAAGGTGAAAAAAAGAGCTTTTTACAAAAAATTGAAAATATGATCAAAGGAAACGAACAGAAGCTAGCCGAGAAAAAAGCTGAAATAAGTCGAAAGGAAAGTGAAAAAATTTATAAACTTTCAATTCAAAAGCATGAAAAATATCTCAAGGACACTATTCAGGCTTGCAAGAATTTTATTTCAAACTTAAAAAAAAGCGAATATGAAATCACGGAAGCTTATTGTCCTTTTTGTCAAAAAGATGAAGCGGGGAGATTAAGCGTAAATTTAATTTTGGTTAAAAAAGATAATAATATTTCCGAACAATTCGGAGATTTATCCAATACCCTAATTTGTCCAAGATGTGAATGGCGAAGCGAATTTATAAATTTTAGATAATACTTCAAATGAGGGTTTACCTATAATCCTGTCTGAAAGTTGTTAACTGGAGGGCAGGAATTATTATTCGGAGGTTTAAGATATAAATGATAAGTCAAAACAGCTTGAGAAATTTAAAGCCGGCTAAAAAAGGTGAGATACGATCACCGGGCAGACCTAAAGGATCACTGAATAGAGTTACTATTTATGATAAATATTTAAGCGAAAAAATAGAAATTGAAGGCATTAAAAAAACACGCTGGGAATTTATCCTTGAGGCATTTTTTACTAAAGCAATAAACGGAGATAGCAGAATTTTGATAGAAATTATTAAAATGGAAATAGGAAAAAATCCTGAATCTGGGAATCAGATAATCAATATTATAAATTCAATTAAAGGTTTTTCAGATGAGGAATTAAGAATGAGGGTGGTTAATGAAAGAAAATAAAGAAATTGAAAATTATTTAATACAGCGGGAATTTTTAATCAGGGAAGCAAGAAAATCATTTTTCGATTTTTGTCATGTATTACATGGATATAAAAAGTCATGGAATCATATCATTAAGCTATGCGATGTACTGCAAAAGTTTTATGAAAATAAATTATTAAATGAATCAGGGATACCTTATCAAAAGTTAATGATTAATATGCCGCCGAGACATTATAAAACAAGAACATTAATTTTATTTTGCGCCTGGATTTTAGGTCAAGACAATTTTAATACAATTATTTCAACAAGTTATTCAGATGATTTGGCAACGGAATTCTCAAGATTTACCCGTGATGAAATTTCAAAACAAAAGAATCTTGAAATTGATATTGTCTATTCAGATATATTTGAAAAAACGAAAGTTCAAGAAGGCAATGCAAGTTATTCAAAATGGGCTTTACACGGACAGCATTTTAATTATCTTGGCGCTGGTTTTGGAGCGTCTATCACCGGCAAGGGAGGGAAGTTTTTAATAATTGACGACGAGATAAAATCCTATGAGGAAGCTGTTAACGAAATCCAGCTTGAAAAAAAATTCGAGTGGTATAAGAATACATTTTTATCAAGACTTGAAGAAGGTGGCAAACAGATAATCTGTATGACTCGATGGAGTGATAAGGATATTTGCGGGAAGCTATTAGCAGATGAATTTGAATCTAAAGAATGGTATCAATTAAAATTTGAGGCATACAATCAAGAAACTGATAAAATGTTATGTAACGACATGATGAGTCGTGAAAGTTATGAGAATAAAAAAAGGTTAATGGACGATGAAATATTCCAAGCTAATTATCATCAAATAACAGTTGAAAAAAAAGGCAGACTTTATCAGGAATTTAAAGAGTACGATAGACTGCCGACCGATATAAATACAGGACAGATTTTATCAGACCGCCGAATCTGTTTTATTGACACCGCAGATCAAGGCAATGATTACTTATGCGCTCCATGTGGTATTGAATATCAAAAGAATTTTTATTTGACGGATGTAATTTGCACTCGTGAGCCGCAGGAAGTAACTGAAACGAAAGTGTGTGAAATGTTGATTAGAAATAACATTAAAGATGTTTTAATTGAAAGTAATGCAGGCGGGCGGGCTTTTGCAAGAAAAATTGAGATGTTATTGCAGGATCATTATAAGAGAAATGATATTCAAATCACATGGTTTACACAGACAGAGAATAAACTATCAAGAATCCTTGTAAATGCTTCTAATGTAGAATCAAGAGTATTCTACCCGCAGAGCTGGTATTTACAATTTCCGGACTTTGCAAGGCAGATGAAAGGCTTTATGAGAGATAAACACAATAAAAATGATGATGCTCCAGACAGTATAACAGGCATTATTGAAATGATTGATAAAAATACAGGTGAAGTGTTCGTTAATTTAGGTATTAGATAATGAATTATAGATAAAATTTGATTTAAAATAAGATTATTTAAACATATATATAAAATAGCGCATATGTATAAGGGCATGATACTTGAAATTTCAGGGGTTTTATTGTTTTATTTGTGAAAAATAAGCTAAAAGTCCGTGAAAAGATACAAAAAAAACAACTGAATTGACCTTCCTTAAGAGTTAACACAGCATAATTCTGCATAAACAACACCGTGAGCACGGCTTTTTAATTCATAAATAACAAAAACACTATCCTGCATACTTTCTAAAAAGAATGCCCTGTAAACAGTATGTTTTTTTGAGTAAAATAGAGGTATTTTTGACTAGCTTTAAGTATTCAAAAATATATAAAATAATTCAATTTTTATGTTGACTTTTTAATACTTTTTTATATACTATATAATATTAGTTATATTGTAAAATAAAGGTATTTTATGGCAGATATTATACAAAAAAAAGAGCGTTTAAAGGAAGTATCAAAGCTTATTCAGAATATTGACATTGATAATTTAACGCCGGATCAATTTAACGGCATTGCAAAACTGCTTATTATTGATAACGCTAAAAAGAAAATGGATCAGGCGGTCAAAAAAGATCAATTTAATTATAACGAAAAAAAAGACCTATTCCTTAAAAACTTAAAGACTGATAATACAAGAAAAATTTATAACAGGGCGCTTAAAGTATTTGAAAAATATCTGCAAGATAATAATTTATCAGTCCTTGATTGTACGGCTTTTAATATTGACAGTTTCATTTCAAGTCTTAAAGAAATAAGCAATTCAACTGCAAGACTGATAATTGCAGGGTGCAGTAAGTTTTTTTCAATGCTTAAGCGCTGGGATGTTATAGATGTCAATTATTTTTTAGGTTGTGATCTGCCTAAAAGACAGCGGACACGGGAATTAAAAGTTATAAATGATGATGATTATCAGGCAATAATTAAGACTTTTGACAGACCTGTAAAACGTGGTATTTATAAAAGTACTGATAAAATAAAACATAAATGGCGTGTTATATTCAGACTGTTATATGAAAGCGGATTAAGAATATCAGCTATAAAAACAATAACTTTTAAGCACGGCAATATAATAACATATATAAGTAAGGGCAAGACAGGATCATTACAGCTTGATAGTGAGCTCATTAAAGAATTGAAAACAACAATAGATTTAAAAAGCATAACAGAAAACAGTATACAACAAATGTTAAAGCTTGCATGCAAGAGAGCCGGATTAAAAACAATTTATAACTGTCATTCATTCAGGCATGCATTTGCAATTAGGGAATACAGCAAGAATCATGATATTTATAGACTTAAAAATTTATTGAATCATGCAAATATCGGAGTTACAGAAAATTACTTGAAAAGCTTAAAACTTATTGAGTAATATTTTTTATAAAAGCGGGCGGTTATTATGAAAACCAAAACAATTAAAAAAACAATTAGATTTTCTATTTGTGAATTAAAGTTTTTAAAAGAAAAAATAATAAATGAACACAGAAAAAAATATAGTAATCCCGAAAATTATAAATTACAATCCTTTTCTGATTATTGCAGGGCTATATTATTACAAGATATGCATTTAAAAAAATTAAAAAATAAACTGCGAACACAAGCACTAAAAGAAATTGAATTATTATTAAAAACAGCACTTGATGATTTTAAAAGAGATAATAGAAAATATAAAAATTTATATGCTAAATCAATACGATATTCCAATACAATAAAAAATATTGCATTTAATATTGTTTTTTGGTTAAAACAAAAAAAATGTTTATTCAATGATAACGAATTTGAAGAAATAACCACAAAATATTTTAAAAAAATATATAATACAAAAATTGAAACAGAACAATTTTTTAAATGGATTGCTTATTTAGCAAATGAAAAAATTAAATAGTTTTAGATCCCTTTTGTGGTAGTTAAATAAAGTAAAATTGATAAGTAAAACACAAAACCCAATCTATTCAACAGCCTTTTCATTAAATATTTGATATAGCAAAAGATAGCCGAATATAACAAATAGTTTGCAAAAAAAAAGAATTTTGTCGGACAAATTCATAATATTTTTCTAACACTTTTACTTGATAATCTTTAAAAAAATTTATAAATTCTTATAAAATGGAAAGCGGATAGCACCGGTCAAGATGAATCCGCTTTCTTTCTGAAATAGCGGTCTATTTGACGCCATTGAAAGATTTATAAAACAAATAATTCTGTTAGTCAAATAGAAATATTTGAGAATTTTTCAATGTTATTCATATAACCGCAGCTTAAAGTCAAGGTGTCGACAATAACGCCGACACCAATTTTTATAAATATAAGGTGGTTATATGAAAACACAAAAAAGATCACTCCAATTTAAAATTGATGAATGTTCTTTGGTTAAAACAAGCATCCTTGAAAAAAATCCAAGCATTGAAAAAATTTTTTATTTTAAAAGTAGTCGGGATGATACAGAATATAAAATTTTATTATTCAAAAAAAATTTTCAATCAAATCATATCGGTATAATTCAAAAATCGGGAAAACACCTATCACGTTTGTATGAATCAAAACTTAAAATGAAAAACAGTATAACGGGTTTTATCGGGACTGATTTAACGGATCACCGGACTCTGTTTTTCAACTTTAATATGTCAACCGGTAAGTTGAATATTTTAAAAAAAGTTTGTGATTTAAATAATTTTGGAGGTAAAAAATGAAAAATTTATTTTTACTGGCTCTTAATGAGTATGGCTTTGGCTTACAGCTGGCAAATAAAACAATCGAAATTATATTGGAAACGAAAACGAAATATATTTTAAAAAACAAAAGAGAACTTTACAAAAAAGAAATAGGAATAATTAAAAGCTTTCATTCAAGGCATTATGTTTATTATGAAAAGCAAAGCCAAAGAAATTATTATTCAGCCGAATTAAAAGAATATGTAAGACAGCAATTTCTTACAAAAATAACTTACTATCAGGACAGATTATCACTTTTGCAAAATGATCATATTGATATTTATCTACCAGAAAAGGAACTTATACCAATAGGGCATTTTATAGACTGTCAACAAAGAAATAGCGGAAAAAAAATATGACTCCAAAGCAGGCAATTAAAAAACGGTGCAGGGATTGTCAGCCTGAAAACAAAACAGATAGTTTATGTAAAGACTGTCAACTTGCTGATAACTCTATAAGCAATCTAAAAAAAATAAAACGGTATTGTAAGGATTTTTGCTGTAACGGTTACAATCCGGCTGTTTATTGCAATGATTCTGATTGCAGTTTGTTTATTTACCGAAACGGTAAAAATCCTAAAGGGCAGGAAGCTCAAAGGAATAATAAAAACTTAATAAAAACAGTATGATTACAGGGCATTTTTTGAATGAACTTTATAAAAAGGTGAAATTATATGTCTGAAAAAATAATGAATAATAATACCGAAGAAAATAAAAAATATTTTTGGTTTAGACTTCAAACTGATTTTTTTGAATCTGATAACATTAAAATTATTGAGGCAATGCCGAACGGCAGTGATTATATAAAAATATGGCTGAAATTAATATTAAGATCAATTACACAGGAAGAAGTCGGTTTGATACGTATTAAAAACATGCCAATAACAATAAATATAATTTCTACATTGATTAAAGAAGACGTGGACAAAGTCAATTCAGCATTACAAATTTTTGGCAATTTGGAAATGATAAAAAGAACTGATGATACGTTATTTATTCCATTGGCAAAACAATTAACCGGCAAACATGGAGCTTCTGCAAATCGTCAAAAGAGAATAAGGGAAAAAAGAAAACAAGAAGCTAAAAGGCAATTATTACCGTCACAAAGTGACGTCACGTCTAACTCTAACTTTAACTCTAACTCTTATAGAAGTGAGGACAGTATTAATATTAAAAAGATATATAAGAATTGGTTAAAGGATAAAGAAAATTATTATCTAAATAAATTCTTATCAAGTTTAAATAATGATGAAAAAAACAGAATTTATTCGGAAGCTCAAAAAAGAATTGATGATGATGATACCGGCTTTCCTATGACCATTAACGAAATTATTTATATGGATCATGTTGAAGGTGATATATATTATAAAATAAGCGAAAAATATTTTTGTGAATCAGTATATCCTAATATGTCCAAAAATGAACGAGAAAAATATTTAAAAAATGAATATATTTTATAAATAATTTAATGATGGAGTTTTTTATGCTTGAATATTTAACAGTGAAGGAATGCGCTGAATTTTTAAGGGTATCAATTCCTTTAATTTACAAATTAATTCAGGAAAAAAATTTTCCGCATACGAAAATCGGCAAAAGAGTAATTGTTGCAAAAAGTGAACTTGAAAAATATTTGCAGGGAAAATCAGCTTAACAACAAAAAGAGCTTTATTTTTTTTAAAAAATATTTTATAATTTTTTTAAAAGCTCTTTGACATTATAAAGCTGATGAACTCCGAAAGGGGTTTTTATGAGCATTAGAAAAATAAAAAACAAAGATAATTCAATATCATTTGAATCAAGAATTTATATTCCTAAAAAATTACAGGATAAAATCGGTAAAATACAAAAAACAAAAAATTTTCAAACAGAAAAAGAAGCTGAAAAATGGGAAAAAGATATTTTACAAGAAATGGCAATTGATGACTTTTCTTTTAATGATAAGATGACATTTCAGAATTTATCAGATGAATTTATTAAATTCAAAAAAGAAAAATGGTCTAAAAATACAATGCCGACCTTTGATGGATTTGTTAAAAATTATTTTATTCCATTTTTCAAAAATAAGTATGTAAAGGATCTTAGTAAATTCGATTTAATTCGTTTTGGAAATTTTTTAGACAAGCAAAAGAAAAAAAGCAAGCCTGATACCTCGACAAAAATGTCGGAGTTACAACAGAATTTTTTAACCGAAAAAACAAAACATAATGTTTGTACTGCTTTGAGATCAATAATTAAATTTGCAATCCAAAAGTTATATATTGAGGACAGCGCTTTACTGTTATATATTCCGGTATATCCTCAACAATATTCTGATAGACAGGATTATTATTTAACCGTTTTTCAATGCATTAAATTAGTTGAATTTGTTGATATTGAAATTATCAGGGATATTATATTATTTCTTTTCAACACCGGATTACGAATATCAGAATTATGCGGTTTACGATTTTGTGATATTGATTTAGTCAATGAATTATTGACTGTAAACAATCAAATATTCTGGAAAAAAGGCAAATGGAATTTAGTACCTGTTAAATGCAGAAAAGGTAAAAGACCGGATAAAATAATAATTAATTCAATAGCTTTAAACATAATCGCTAAATATAAAAAATTAAAAAATGCCGATAACATTGAATTTGTTTTTACTGATCTGTTTAATAGACCTTTTCGTAAAGACGGATTGATAAAATTCCATTTTGATAAAGCGGTTAAGAAACTAAAAGAAATAAATATAATTAATCAAGCAGATAAAATAACTTTGCATACCTTAAGACATTCATTTATAACAAACTTGAGCATGAAAAATGAGAATCCGAAAAAATTACAGGAACTGGCAAGGCATAAAGATTTTGCTTTTACTTACAATCGATATGTAGCGAAGGATTTGAGTACAAAACCGCAGAGTTTAATTGAGCTTGAAAATGATTTTAATAGACTTATTCGTTAGTTTCGTTAGTTTCGTTAGTTTTTTTCATTAGTTTTAACAAAAAACCGAATACGGCTTTTCGCTATATTCGGCTAATTTATGCTATATCAAGCATTTAGATATTAGCAGGAGCAGGACTTGAACCTGCGACCTTCGGGTTATGAGCCCGACGAGCTACCGACTGCTCTATCCTGCGTCGATTGGTT
>JAFGQB010000246.1 GCA_016935915.1 Spirochaetota bacterium | reverse complement strand
AGATAACAGTTTAAAAAATAAATTCTTGACTTTAAATTTTATTTTTTATTATAATAACCTGTCATTTTAAAAAGCAAGAATAAAATGGATGAATTTAGATTGTAAGCATGAGTATTTCCGTTTTATAGGGAATTTTAAATAGTTCATTATTATATTAGCAGGAGAATTTTATGAAAAAATTAAATTTTATTGTAATATTTGCACTTATATTTTCATTAAAAAATGTTTTTTTGATTAGTGAGGAATTACTTTTTAGCAACTTTGATATCTATAAAAAATCAAGTTTTTCAAATTTCAAATGGGATTTCCAAGTCCAAACTGCCTATAAAAACATTGAAAAAAGTGAGTATGAAAAGGCTATTGAAAATTTTGAAAAAGCAATTACGAAAGGATGTAAAAGTAGCCTGATTTTTTTTGATGGGCTTAATTGCTTATTTAAATTAAAAAAAACAGAAAATTTTGGGATATGGATAGATCATAATAGCGTTTATTTTGATAAAGATGTTATTAAAGAAGCTCTTATTAAAGTAGGAGATTTTTATTTTGAGGATAAAAAATTTGATGATGCTTTTATATACTATGAAAAAACTAAAGATGCTAATTTAATTAAAAATGCCTATTTAAACGCTGGTGATTATTTTTTACAATTAGATAAAATAAAAATATTTTCTGGCCATTCTGACATTGTTAAATCAATAGCATTTTCACCTGATGGAAAATATATTATTTCTGCTTCATGGGATAAGACCCTAAAACTCTGGGATGTATCAACTGGTAAAGAATTAAGAACATTTCAGGGACATTATAATAAAGTCACAGCAGTAGCATTTTCACCTGACGGGAAATATGTTATTTCTGCCTCATGGGATAAGACCCTAAGACTTTGGGATTTATCAACAGGTAAAGAATTAAAGAAATATTCTGGACATTATGATAGTGTTAAATCAATAACATTTTCGCCAGACGGGAAATATATCATTATTAGTCCTGCGTATCTCGAACTTTTGGATTTATCAACAGGTAAAGAATTAAAGACATTTTCTATAATTTCTTACGCCACAGCAGTAGCATTTTCACCTGACGGGAAATATGTTATTTCTGATTTTAAAAATACTCTTATATTATGGATTAGCAATCAAAATATACTTGCATTTAATATCTATAATAAAATTCTTAATGAAAAAGATGCTTATTTAAGAATTGCTGACAAAAATTTTGAAAATAAAAAATATGCTAGTGCTTTATATTATTATAAAAAAATTGGTATTAATGAAAAGGATATATTTATAAAAATTGCAAATAAATATCTAGATTCAATGGATTATGAAAATACAATTTTTTATTTTGAGAAAGCCGGAGAAAAAGACAAAGCAAAAAAATATTATAACAATGTTGCAGATGAATATTTAAAATTAAAGGATTATGATAAAGCAATTGATTATTATGAAAAGGCTCATAATAAAACAGCACTAATAAAAATTGTCAATAATTACATTTCTCTTAATTATAATTATACCGAAAATATTAATGTTATTTTATTTGATGCAATTGATAAAGGAGATTTTGTAGGTGTCAAATCGGCTCTTATAAAAGGAGCTAACATTAATATTAGATGGAAACATGAAGAAAGAGAAGAAACTTTAAATTCTAATTATTGGGGTATATCTTATATATCAGAAACACCATTGTTTAGAGCATCTATTAAAATATATTATTATGATATCATAGAATATTTAATATTAAAAGGTGCAGATATTAATAGTAGTTATTATAAGAAAATAACTTGGCCTTGGGGTGATATTGAAGAACAGTACTATAGTTCAGTGTTAGATTATGCAATTAAAACAAATTTTATAGATTTAATTTATTTATTGAAGAAATAAAGTATTAAATAATAAAATGTTATGAGGAACACTATCCATTATCCTCCACTATCATATCGAAAAAAAAGAGTCTGTAGAAATTTCTGTGTAAATGGTCAAAAATAATATATATTAAGGAGTTAAAAATTATGACCATTAAACCTGAAATTATTGATGAGTTATTAAAAAACTATTCTAAACCGGAAGACATTACCGGAGAAAACGGCTTGTTGAAGCAACTGACAAAAGCGGTTGTGGAGCGGGCGATGCAGGCAGAAATCACAAATCATCTCGGATATTCCAGAAACGATGTTAAGAACAAAAAGACAGGCAATTCACGAAACGGCAAAAGTTCAAAGACAGTGATAACGGATCAGGGGAATATTGAAATCGAAGTTCCGCGTGACAGAGAGGGAGAATATGAGCCGAAGATAATAAAAAAACACGAGAGAAGATTTACGGGATTTGACGACAAGATACTTTCGATGTACAGCCGTGGAATGACAACCCGTGATATTCAGGAACATTTGAAAGATATCTACGGGGTTGATGTTTCGCCTGACCTGATCTCCGATGTGACGGATGCGGTTATCAAGGAAGTTGAGGAATGGCAGAACAGGCCGTTATCGAGCATATATCCGGTAGTATATTTTGACGCGCTAGTTGTGAAAGTAAGAAGCGAGGGTCAGATTAAGAATAAATCAGTGTATTTGGCGCTTGGAATCAATCTTGAAGGCCAAAAAGAGGCTTTAGGCATGTGGATTGAAGAAAATGAAGGCGCAAAGTTCTGGCTTAAGGTAATAACAGAGTTGAAGAATCGCGGATTAAATGATATTCTGATCGCATGCATTGACGGATTGAAAGGTTTTGAGGAGGCGGTAAACTCAGTTTATCCGAATGCTGAAATTCAACTTTGCATAGTTCACATGATAAGAAACTCGCTGAAGTTCGTCTCGTACAAAGACAGGAAGAAACTGGTAGCTGATTTGAAGATGATTTACCAGGCTGCCAGTGCGAATGAAGCTGAAAAAAATCTTATTGAGTTTGAGAATATTTGGGATAAAAAATATCCGATGATCGGGAAATCATGGAGAAACAACTGGAGCAAAATCATAACTTTTTTTGAATATACCGGTGATATACGGAGAGTGATTTATACCACTAACGCAATAGAATCATTGAACATGAGTTTAAGAAAAGTGATAAAAGGCAGACCGTGTTTCCCAACCGATGAGGCTGTATTGAAGTTATTGTACATGGGCTTAAAAAATGTCAGCAAAAAATGGACAATGCCGATTCAGGAATGGGGTCTGGCACTGAATCAGCTTATGATAAAATTTGAGGGCAAAATTTCATTTACACAAAATTTCTGACAGGCTCAAAAAAAAATTAAACAAGGTGAAAAAAAATCTCCCTTCTAACATTAAATTTATTTATAGTTTCAAAATTTCAATTCCCATAGTAAACAAACGGCGCCCAGTAATAAGCTGCTTTATATTCATTACTTTTTATAAATTTACGCTTCATTTCATTAATTGCTTCAGAGTAACTTCTTTTTTCATTAATAACAAGTTCATATAATCCAATCATAAATTTCATTGTTGACTCATCAGCAACCTGCCATAAAGATACTGCTATTCCATTAGCCCCGGCTATTAAAAAGCTCTGTGTTAATCCAACGATACCTTCGCCTTTATAAATTTTGCCTAATCCTGTTTCACATGCACTTAAGCATATAAAATCAGCATTAAAATCCAATCCTGCTATCTCATTCATTCTTAAATATCCATCTTCATTACTTTTATCATTTTTTATCTGTGAAAGTACAATGGCTGATAATTTAGACATTTCCGGAATCATTAAACCATGAGTTGCAAAATGTATTATTTTGTATTTTTTTAATTCTCCCTTATTTGATAAATCTTTAATAATTGATTCATTAACTTTATTTTTTGTGTAAATTATGCCCTTTTTTATTATTTTATTTATTTCTATTACTTCATCTAAAGTCCCGGGTAAATTTATCCATTTTGCATAACCTAACCCTTGATAAGCATCTCTTATACTTCTTTTTTCATTCATTGCTAAAATTGTCTGTTTTTGGAAATTTTCAAATTGCTTTTCATTTTTAAGCACATATTCCATGTCGCTGTTAAATGTTGATTCTTCATAAACAGCACCGCCAAAACCACAGAAAATATTTCTGCTTTCCGGGTATTGTCTTTTTGCTATTAGTTCATTTATTGTTAATGATTGACTGTATTTTATATTATATTTTTCAATTAAATAACTGCCATCAGGCATCATTAAAGTTTCAAAAGGAAGAAATGCGAGTATTCCATCTGGAATAATTATTATATCTTTTTTATTTTCAATATATTTTTCAATTTTACTGAATAAAAATTTATAAAGTTCACGAGAAATTGACTCAAAATCGTTAAAATTTGTTTTTGAATTAGATGTTATTTTTATTCCTCTTTCGGATTTTTTATAATCTGTTAAAAGATTGCGGTAAAAATGAATTATTTTTTCAAGACTTTCCAAATTAGAGAATTCTTTTTTTTCAGATTTTTCCTTTTTTAATATTAAGTTCCTTTGTCTGGCAAATGACTCATATTCAGTATCGAGTCTTTCTTTGCATAGTTTATTTATATTATTGATAAATTCTATATTATTAATTTCAATTCCATAAACATTAGTATTGTCAGCAATAAAAATAGCTAAATCATTCCAATTTGCATTGGCAAAGCTTATTATAACAGTGTTAGCATCGAGTTTCTTTTGAAATTCTTTTACGCCGCTAAATGAAAAAAATCTTTCATTTGCTTTTTCAGCTATTTGTTCTGAAAGATATTTAGCGCTTGACAATTCCTTAGTATCGAATGCTTTTTCAGGCTGACTATCTCTTAAATATGCTGCGATTAAAAATTGATATGTTTCAATTTGAGATGCAAGATAATCGATTCTTATTTCGCCCTTTGCAGTAAGCCTTAAATTTTCAATTATACCTATTGATTCATTAAAATACTTTATTGCATCTTTATATTTTTTTAATTCTCCATAAACATATCCGATATTTGTTAAATTGATTGCCCATTTTTCTTTTGCATTAAGTTC
Source organism: Spirochaetota bacterium (assembly GCA_016935915.1). Classification (GTDB taxonomy): domain Bacteria; phylum Spirochaetota; class GWE2-31-10; order GWE2-31-10; family JAFGQB01; genus JAFGQB01. The sequence goes on along the minus strand of JAFGQB010000246.1, from coordinate 8,002 downwards.
TTTATTTATTGCTAATGCCTGATTATAATAACTGAGAGCATTTTCAAACTGTCCAATTGCATCATAAATTAAGCCTATATTGTTATAAATAGATGCAAATCCTTTCCTATCGTTTATTAATTTATTATTTTCCAAAGCTTTTCTATGATAATCAAGAGCCTTATTAAACTGACCTATAGAATAATATAAATACCCTAATCCATTTAAGCAGGCTATAATTCCTTCTTTATCGTCTATTTCATTGTTAATTTCCAATGATTGAATAAAATAATAATTTGCATATTCAGTATTTTTCAAAGTTAAATAGATTTGAGCGATATTGAATAAACATACAGATATTCCTTTTTTAATTCCTAATTCTTTATTTATTTCCAAAGACTGTTTATAAAAATCTAATGCCTTATCATCCTGCCCCCATGAGTTATAAACTTTTCCAATATTATTCAAAGTTTCAGCTAATCCGTTTTGATCCCCAGTTTCTTTATTAATTGTTAAAGCTTGATTATATGAGTCAAGAGCCTTATCAAATTTTCCCCAAGAAGAATATACCTGTCCGATATTATTTAAAATTGTTCCAATTGCTTTTTTATATCCTAGTTCTTTATTTATTTCTAATGCGTTTTTATAATAGACAATTGATTTGTCATATTCACACAAAGAAAAATAAACCGCTCCAATGTTATTTAAGTTATTATTCACACCTTCTTTATCATTTAATTCTTTATTAATTTTCATTGAATTATTAAAATATTCCAATGCTTTATCATATTCCTTTTTGAAGGAATATACATCTCCTATATTATTTAAACAGATGGCAATATTTTTTTTACTTCCTATTCCTTTATTAATTTCTAATGCTTTTATATAATACTCAATTGCTTTATCATATTGACTTTTAACAGCATAAATTGCACCTATGCTGTTTAACTGATTTGCTATTCCTAAATTGTCTTTTATATCTTCATTAATTTTCATTGCCTGATAAAAAAAATCAAGAGCTTTTTCATATTGTCCCAAGGAATTATATCCCTGTCCAATACTCATAAGGCATGAAGCGATCCCTTTTTTATTTCCAATCTCTTTTGCAAGGTTTAATGCTATACTACCTTTTTCAATGGCTTTCTCAAATTGCCCCATTGATAAATAAATTTCAGTTAAATTATTTAAGCTTGCAGCAATACCGTCCTTATCTTTAATTTTGTTACCTATCTCTATGGTTTTATTATAATAATCAATGGCTTTATAATATTGGCCCCATGATTTATAAATATTACCAATATTATGAAGGCAGAAAGCCGCTCCTCTTAAATTATTATTTTCATTTTCTATTTCTAAAGATTGGCTATAATAATCTATAGCTAAATTATATTTTCCCCATGCTTCATAAACTTGCCCAATATTATTTAAGACAGGAGCTATTCCTTTTATAAATTTAATTTCTTTATAAATTTTTAAAGATTTATTATAATAATCAATCGCCTTATCATAATTATTAAGACAATAATATACTTGCCCGATATTGTTCGAAATAGCCGCAATTCCTTCATTATGCCCTATTTCAATGACAATCTGCATTGCCCGAAAATAATATTCTAAAGCACTATTGTATTGTGAAGAATGAAAATAAATAGTTCCAATGCTGTTTAAATTATTTGAAATATCATTTTTATTACCAATTTTTTTATTTATTTCCAATTCTTTGGAATAGTATTCAAGAGATTTATCATATTGTCTTTGAACAGAGTATACTTCCCCTAAGTTTTTTAATACTGCTGCAATAGCATCATTACTGCCTAATTTATTTACAATATTTAAAGCTTGATTATAATAATTAATCGCATAATCATATTTGAACAATCTAAAATATGTATATCCGATATTATTCAACATTACAGCATAATCAAAATATTTATTATCTTCTTTAAGCAATTTTGCTGCTTTATCATAATATAAAATTGCTTTCTCTAGTTGTCCCTGTCTTTCTGCAATTTTTGCTTGATTGTAATAAAAGGATGGATCATCCTGAGAATGGATATTAGGTAAATAAAAAAATAAAATAATTAATATTATTAAAAATATTATTTTATAATTCTTAAATGATTTAATCATAATTTTTCCTAAAATATTCTAATATTTGAAATGGATAGTACCTTTAATTTTTATCCTCAATTAATCATAATTCAGTTCTTCATATTATTTGCCATAACTTTATTATTCCATTTTGATCCCCTGAAATCAAAAGTTTTCCATCTGAGCTAAAATAAATAGAATTTACAAAACTTGAATGCCCTTTTAATGCAAAAATTTCTTTTTTATTTTGTATATCCCATAACTTTATAGTTTCATCATCTCCTCCAGAAGCAAGGATTCGATTATCTGGATTAAATGATAAAGCTTGGACCCAACTTTCATGTGCATTTGGTATTAAGATTTCTTTTCGAGTATTCAAATCCCATAATCTAATGGTTTTATACGTTCCTGCAGCAAGAAATCTATTATTTGGGCTAAAGGAAATAGATTTTATTCCATCTAATTTTGTATCCAAAACCCTGGTTCCAGTATCTGTAAAAGTAGCAAATTCCCTTTTTTGTTGTACATCCCACAATTTAATGATTTTATCCACTGCCGAAGCAAGCCATTTTCCATCAGAACTAAAAGATATAAACTCAATATTATTCCAATAATTTGAGTATTCTTTTATTTCTAATGTAGCAATTTTACCTTTTGTAACATCCCATAACCAAATAGTTCCTTTCCATCCTCCAATAGCAAAAATATTACTATTAGGGCAAAAAGAAGCACATAACATTAAAGCCTTATCTTCTTTTATTGTAATAATTTTTTTTCTTTCTTTTATGTTCCATAATCTAACAGTTCCACCTCCTGCTGAAGCAAGAATGTTTCCATCAGAATGGAAAGAGAGAGACCATATCCCATAATTATCTTCAAATGTAGTTATATTTATTTTTTCTTGTATGTCCCATATACTTATTACCCCCTTTCCCTCGCCGGAAACATGAGTAGGACTTCCACTTCCTGAAGCAAATATTTTTCCATTAGGACTAAATAAAACGGTACCTTGCCCATTAAATGAGGCAATTTCTTCCAGAGATAGTTTAATATTATTTTCAATATCATGCTCATTTTTAGGTGTCATTCTTTCACTTGAAACATTAGTTTTAAATTCAAAACTATCAATAAATTCCTCGATTTGTAGAAGGTATTTTTTAAAAATTGTATCATCTGGTGTCATCCATTCAATTACAAACTCATTATTAAAAGCAAAAAAATGGACAACATAACCATATAAATTATTTTCTTTAAAATAACATTCATGCATTGGAATGTTTTTACGAAATGTTATTCTATCTTCAATAATAGTAGCATCTCGACCTTTTAAATTCATAAATGTAAGACTTTTTATTTCTTCTTCATCTATCTCTTTATTTATATCCTGACAGACTAATAGCATAATCCTACTATTTAGTCTTTTTATCCATGAATTTATCTGGGGTCTAAAAAAAAAAGCATATCGGTGTTTATCGGATTTTTCGGATATATATTTCCATCCTTCGGGGATTTTATAAGAAATAAGAGAATTATTTAATGCCGGAAGTTTTGATGGGTCTATATTTTCCTCACCTTCTCGTATATGGGCAATTATTTCTTTATGTTTATCACTTATTTTTACTGGTACTTTATCCTTCGATATATTAGGAAGGGCAATTACCGCCGATAACGCAAGATCTACAAACCATTCGTACATTATAGGCATATTAATATTAGGAAACAACCATAAAATATTAGTTAATGATTCTTGCCAAACCCAATTGATGGCAAACTTAATAATACTCAAAGTGCTAAAAACGAAAAAAAGATTCTTTTTAAATACAATTTTTAAAACTGATAAAGAAAGTCTTGTTCCCATCATGCTAACTAGAAAAAAGAAAAAACTAAATGTATATATATAAAGAGTAATCACTTGAATGTTTATTGGTTTATTTTTTAATTGAGGGATCAATATATAATCCACTAAAATTGAGCTTAAACATACACCTAAAAACGAAACACCAATTACTGTAAAATAGTATCCTTTTAATCCAACAGTGAGCATATACGATCTGGCTTTTATTGCAAAAAGTACACCCATAGTGAACCATATTATTACGGTGGAATAAACTTTTAAATGATAATTCGGGAATTCAGGAAGTTTTTTTATTAATATAGGTAATCCCCAAAATATAAAAATACCAATTATAAGTATGGTAAAGAAATAGAGAATTTTAATTTTATTTAAAAAGATACTATAACATCCAAATAGATATGGAATTCCTATTAGCCAAAATGTAATAATCATAGGAAAATCTATGTTTTCAAATTGATGAATATCTTTATTTAAACTACATCCAAAAAAAATAAATATAAATAAACAAAATAAAATTAATTTACCGATTTTCCCCATTTTATTACATCCCTTTGTTATTTCCATTTTAAATACCTCATAAGTATTTAAAAATCGTTGAGAATTATATTTTAGTTTATCTCAATAAATTGCCCATTAATCAATTGCACTATTAAAAAAGAGATAAGAGCTATTATATTTACAGTCAAGTCGGAAATTTCAAATTTTGGAAATGAAATATCATGAAAAATGATATTTACAAAGATCAAATAAAATATAAGTTGAATTCTAAACAAAGAAAGAGGTATTTCTTTCGTAATTAACGCTGAGATTCCCATAACAATTATTCCAATACCAACTAACCATAACTTAATACCACTAATATGTAACTTATTGGGGTAAAAAATTAGCATGAAAAGAATTATTAATGCCAAAGCAAATTGAAGAAAGCGAAAAATTTTCAACATTTCCGAAAATTACCCCTTCTTTATTTATATATCGCAATAGTTTGCATTATTTCATCAAAGATATTATTATAATAATCAATTAAGTCTTTATCATCTCTATCATAGCCCAACTGGCCAGTAGCAATTATTTCCATATCATTGATAAGAATAGAATATCTTTTCATTAACATGAATCCCGCTAAAATATAGCGTCCCCAAAATTGATTTTTACTTTGTATTTCGATAAAACCATACTCTGTCATTTGATAACCAAATTTTGAAACATATTCGGTAAATAATCTTATATTATCTTCAGGTGTTCTTCTATTCATTTCAAAAGAAGTTAATTTATACTTTTTAATTTCAAGAACTATTTTGTTATCACTATTTTTTATCTTAATTAAGTCTCCTCGTGTTTTGTAAGACCAGTCATCAGGAACGCCGATATTAATAGTCGGTAAAGAATGTTTACCTTTAGTCGTACTCAAATATATAAATGTAATAACAGTTGTTATTAAAAGAATTATTATTAAAATGGGCGTGGGATTAAAAACTAAAACTTCCAATAGGAAAGTCATAGGAATTAATAAAAAAAAATCCCCTGTACGACGTTTTACCCAACTACGATTATTAAACAATCCAAAAAATACTATAAAGCACCAGAACCCAATTAATATAAGAAAAATAAAATTCAATACAGGGTATGGAGGGATAAGTCGTATATGAGAAAGATAAATATAGCTTTCATAACCATAGTATAACGATAAAAAACAATTGCAAAGCCATATTAAACTTAATAATTTTTTCATAAATTAACTATTACCCCACGATAGAGAATTTCCTTGTCATTTATAATCTGTTCAATTTTATTTAAGGACTAAATCCCATAAAGCCACCACCCATTTAAGCCAACATGGGTACGTCTGTTCTAAATACCCAGTTTTGGCTCGATATCAGAGATGAAAAAGAATGAAAAAAAATAAACAAAAAGAATAACACAGATAAAAATTTAAAATTTATTTTAATAACCGGTTTTTTATTAATTTTCCTATATCTTTACACTGAGGATTTTCAATTAACTCTTCCCATGAACAAACTCCGGTACTACCTTTAACAATTTCTTTATCATTATAATTGAATGAAAAGGAAAAAGAATATTGATTATTTTCTAATTCATTATAGTTTATTGTTAATATTGCTTCTTTATTCTTATCTATAACTATAAAACCTGCTTCTTCAATACTACCATATAAATAAGTATTCATTTCTTCTAAATGTTCATATTTATATTCTTTTTTTGGATCAGACAACTCTATAACATTACCATTTGCATCTCTTTTTATTACATACTGTGTCGTAATATGTTTATCAGTTGAACTATTCATTATAACAGCAATTATTTTAATTTTCCTAGCAAGTTCCGGAATTTTATACAAAGATTCCTTATCGGCGGCTTTTTCAAAATAAATTGCGGCGTTAAAATAATCTCCTTTATTAATAAAGGATTCTGCAATTTTCTTTATGCCTTCTTTATATTCAGCTTTTTCAAAGTATTCCGCTGCTTTTTCAAATTTATCTATTGGAATCCATAGTCTTATAGTATTATCACCACCGCCGTTTTTATATTCATAGCCATTACATGAAACTATATATTTATTATCAATAGATAAAGCTATTGAAAGGATAGAATTATTATTATAATTACGATGTCCTTCAAATGATTTTATTATCTTTCCTGTAACAATATCCCAAATCTTTATTGTGTTATTATTACCTCCGGATATTATATACTTCCCGTCAGATGTTACTACTAAAGAAGCATGGCCATTATATTCGTCAAACTCACGTACTATATTTCCAGTTTTAATATTCCATAATTTCATACGTGAACCTCCGGAGACTATATAATTTCCATCAGGTGTTATGACAATTTGTTTAATGATACCTGATGGAAATGTTCGAATAATTTTACCGGTATTAAGATCCCAAAGCTTTAGAGTCGAATCAAAACCTCCGGAAATGATGTAATTTCCATCAGGAGTTATATCTACTGAAGATACGCCAATTCTATGTCCCTTAAATATTCGAATAACTTCACCTGTATTAATATCCCAGAGATTTATATTAGCATTGTTTATATCAACAGGGTAACCGGATCCGGAAATTAAATATTTTCCATCCGGAGTTATTGATATTGATGAGTCACCATTATATCCATGAAATTTACGAATCTCACTACCGGTATTAATATCCCAAAGCTTTATTGTTGGATAGATATAGGAACCTTCGAAACCGCTGGAAACTATATATTTTCCATCCGGAGTCACTTTTACAAATGATACTTTAATTTGATGCGCTTTAAAAGTTTTTTCGTTTTTGCCAGAGATTATATTCCAGAGCTTTATAAAACCATCATCACTTCCAGAAACAATATATTTATTATCCGGAGATATCGCTACCGAGCGAATTGATGAAGTATGTTCTTTAAAAATTTTATTTTCAGGATAATTCATATAATATTCACCAATTTTTATTAGTCCAGTTTTATATTCAGCTTTTTCATAATATTTTTCTGCATCATCTAAATCTTTTTTATCAAAATAAAAATTTCCAATTATTTCATAATATTTTTTTGCTTTTTCTGAATTCCCTTTTTCACTAAAAGAATTAGCTAATTTTTCATATGCTTCAATTTGTTTTTCACCCTTAAGTTTGTTACAGTATTTTTCAGCTTCATCAAATCTCCCTTTTAAAATCAGATCATCGATTTTTGCTGAGTTTATTATTAAAATTAAAAAAGTAATGTTAATAAAAATAAAAAGTTTTTTAAACATTTGGTACTCCTTGATAATTTACTAAATCCATTAATTGATATTGATAGGAAAAGTTATAATCACAGATATAATAAAATGCTAATTATAACCTAAAATCCTCTAAAATCTTCTAACAAAATCAATTTTCTCTTCAATAAAATAATTACGAAAGCTCGCATTGTCAAATAAAATCTACAAAATATTGGAAAAAGGCAAACTGAAATACTCATGCTTACTGACAATCTAAATTCATTCATTTTATTCTTGCTTTTTAAAATGACAGGTTATTATAATAAAAAATAAAATTTAAAGTCAAGAATTTATTTTTTAAACTGTTATCT
>JAFGQB010000038.1 GCA_016935915.1 Spirochaetota bacterium | reverse complement strand
TACATTGCTGCCCGGTACTCGTCCAACATCCCAGCAACATCCGTACAACAATCCATCTGCTGCTAAAATCCCATATGCCCTGCCTGCAAAACATTTAAAATTCTTTGAAGGGGCGGAATCTGTTATATTTTCATTGTAAGGCCATTCAATTGTATTTCTTAAATATGGAATCGATGAAGCAATTGGCGCCCCTGATTTTTTCATCCGAATTAATTTATTAAATACTTCTTTTCTCTCCTGAGCCGTTAGTATGAGATCTTGCACTTCTTGCATAAGAGGATGCAAGTTTGCAGGAGGCTCCAGATAAAACTCCATTATTTTGAATGTTGCAAGCATGGAATGATCCCTTACAAACGTAACAATGTCATCAATATAATCAGCGTTCCATCGATTTAACACTGTGGTTGTCCATACACGAATTCCCATTGATAAAAGAGCTTCAAATGCGGATTCAACTTCAGCTACGCTTGATGCTCCCCGTATACGGCCATGCACTGAAGGCGGTCCCTCATAAGAGACAAAGACAAGATCGACTCCCTTTAATTCATTGATACGTTCGGCAACCCGATGCCCGCTTGTTACGATCCCCACAAAAAAACCAAGATTTTTGGCATACGAAATAAGCTCGCCAATATCATCCCGTAACATAATTTCCCCGCCTGTAAAATGTACACGTTGGGTCCCGCAGGACTTCATTTCCTTTAATAAGTCCTTCATGATTTGGGTTGTTAATATGTCTTTTTGTGGCAGTTTATAGGTTCTGCAATAGACACAGCGGTTATTACAACGATAGGTCAACTCAATTTCGATGTTGAGAGGTATTCTGTATCCATGCTGCAGGTGCATTCTTACTACATGCCAAGCATAACGGGCAAGATAACTTGTTTTCATTCGAAAAGGAATATCCTTTTTTAATAATATATAAAAATTTTATAAACAATATAGGAAATTCAATAACCAATGTCAATATAAAAAATAAAAAATACCTGTTATCCTCTGGATTGAGCTTGTTAAATATCTAATAAAGAATTTTTGTTTTTTCAAATTATTATGGAAATTCTATTTTTAATCATTTAAAAATAAATTGTAAAACAGTAAATATAATGATAAATTAATAAACGCATATTAAGATTTATACTTTAAAAATAGTTTAAATAAATATTAATGTTGTGATTTTTATAGGAAATTTTATGAGCAATGTTGCATTGGTTAAATGTGAAACCTATGAATATAATATGGTTAAAAATGCTGTTATTAAAGGATTAGAATTATTAGGCGGAATCAATAAATTTATAAAAAAAGATGAAAAGGTCTTGCTTAAACCAAATATTTTAGGTGCGGTTCCTCCCGAAAAGGGTAATACAACTCATCCTTCGGTTTTTAAAGCAGTTGCAGAGATTATTAAAGAAAATAAATATAAGGCAGCATACGGTGATTCTCCGGGGTTTGCAACTTGTGAAAATGCCAGCAGGAAATCAGGTCTTGAACAGGCTGCTAAAGAATTAGGCATCATGTTCGCTGATTTCAAAAATGGAAGGGATATCTTTTATGAAAAAGGTATCCAAAACAAACATTTTTTTATAGCAAATGCTGTACTGGATCATCAATGTATAATAAGTATTCCAAAATTAAAAACACATTTTTCCCAGAAATATACTGGATGTATTAAAAATCAATTTGGCTGCATACCGGGTTTAAAAAAAAGCGAATTTCATGCAAGAATCCCGGATTATTCACATTTCGCAAAAATGTTATTGGATTTAAACAATTTTATCAAACCAAGACTCTATATTATGGATGCAATATTATCAATGGAAGGAAACGGCCCAAGCGCAGGCAAATTAAGAAAAACCGGAATGCTCCTTTTTTCTACTGATCCTATTGCATTGGACTCAACTGCATGCAGATTGATAAATTTAGATCCCCTTTTGGTTCCAACAATAAAATTTTCAAAAGAGTTTGATTCAGGTGTCTATGAGGAAAATAAGATTAATATTTTAGGCGAAAAAATTTCAGATCATATTGTATATGATTTTGATGTTGATAGAAAACCGGTAAAAAATTTAATTGTTAAAGGAATTATACATAAAACATTTAACAGACTGTTTGTAAAAAAACCCTATATCATACAAAAAAACTGCAAAAAATGTGCAAATTGTGTCAATATATGCCCGGTTGAACCTAAAGCACTATTTTTTAAAAATCATAATAAAAAAGAATTTCCATTTTTTCATTATAATAATTGTATTCGGTGTTATTGTTGTCTTGAAGTTTGTCCACACGAGGCGATTGGAATAAAAACACCTATATTAAGGAAAATATTTAAAATTTGAATGTTTCCATGATAAAACTAATTCGGTGATAATTTTTATTTATTATATTGAATGCAAACGGATTTATATGAATTTATTTAAATATCTTTTAAAAATTCTAAAAAACAAAGAAGTACTTGTACAAATATTACTGTTTTTAATATTATTTATATTTTTATTACCATTTTTAACCGGACAGGGAGGATTATGTTACGATGATGCGGCTTTTATATCCTTTCCACGGTTAATAGCTGCAGCCAGGGCATTTCAAAACGGAGAGGTTCCTTTGTGGGATTCCAATGAATACTGCGGTGCAAAACCTTTTTATACTATGATGGAAAGTCCTGTTTATAATATAATTTTTTATCCCCTTTTTTTTATGGCAGATACCGAAAATCTTGATCAGTCATTTCTCGTTTTGTACATACTTCCTTTTATATTATTGACAATATTCTCCGGATTTGGAACATATTATTTTTTCAGAAAAGCTGTTAAGTCCAATGAGCTGGTTTCTTTAGTATGCGGTGTTGCCTATGCATTAAATCCGTCAATGGCTCTTTCGAACTTATCACTTATAAATACTTTTGTTTTTGCATATATTCCATGGATACTTCTTAGCATAGCTAAATTTCTTGAAACACATAAATTTAAATGGTGGCTGTCAGGCATTATTTTTTTTGTACTGTTGAACACCTCTTATAATCTGAACTATACATTCAGAATATATTTTTTTATTTCATTTATTACACTGATATTATTTATATGGTATCTCAAACAAAACTGGAAAAACTATTTATATATAATATACACTATCTCAATTTTTATTATTGCTGTTGGTTTAACTGCATTTGTATGGGCAGGAATAATTGAAGGACTTTCATGGATAACAGAGGATGTCAGCGGGAAATTTAGCGAATCAATAAATGATATGACAAACAGTGTTCAGCCCGG
>JAFGQB010000245.1 GCA_016935915.1 Spirochaetota bacterium | reverse complement strand
TATTATAATTTAAATATAAAATAATTTTTGAGAAGGTTTCGGTGAATTTTTTGTTACGTGTTTTTTCTTAAAACCTGTAATTATATCTTTTTCTGTCAATATTTATAAGGAGATTGGAATGAAAAAATTTCTGATAATTTTTTTAATTTTAACAGTTGCTTTAATTTACAGTCAAACAGACAACAGGATAGTTATCCAAGGCACAGGTGCTAATCAGGACTTACTGAGAGAAATTGCAGAACAATTTATGGTCATCAACAAGAACATTAAAGTTGAAGTGCCGGATAGCATCGGTTCATCAGGCGGCATAAAAGGTGTAATTGACGGAAAAATTGAAATTGCGAGAGTTTCCAGAGCATTAAAAGAAAAAGAAAAAGTTGAAGGCATAAAATACAGAAAATTTGCATTATGCCCTATAGTTTTTGCTACAAATCCCAGCGTTACAATTAAAAATCTAAATATCAATGATATTATAAATATTTATAGAGGCAAGATTAAAAACTGGAAAAAATTGGGTGGACCTGATCTTGAAGTAGCAGTAATAGGAAGAGAAGAAGGTGACAGTTCAAGATCAACTATAGAAGAAGTTTATCCTGAATTTCAAACAATTAAATATAGTGATAAAGTAACAATATTGGTAAGGGACCAGGATATGATAAGGGATTTAAAATTAAAAAAAGGAGCAATAGGTTTCGGAGCTTTAGTCAATATGAAAAACAGTAAATTAAATGTACTTTCTGTTAACAATCTAAAACCGGATACTAAAAAGTACAATATAATGAATGCTTTTGCTTTTGTATATTTTGAAAAAAAAATCAGTTACAATGCAAAAAAATTCCTTGATTTTGTTTACAGTCAAAAAGGAATAGAAATAATAAAATCGAACTATTGTGAACCTGTTAACCAGTAATTATTTAATAAAAAATGCAACATATAAAATAAATATTTATTATTATTTTATAAAATATTTTTATTTTCTTTACAATTAATCAGATTGTCAATTAAAGATATTTTTTTAAATTTATAAATTTAAATTCAATTGTCCTTTATTTTGAGTATTTAAATTGCTCACAGATATCCCTATTAATCTTATTTTAAGCATACCGTCATAATTTTCTTTTAATAAATTTGATGCAATATTATAAATTTCTTCAAAATCATTAATATAATAACCCATTGTTTTGCTTCTTGTAATATGAGAAAAATCTTCATATTTTAGTTTTAATGTTATTGTCTTTGCTTTGATGTTCTCTGATACAAGCCTGTCAACAACAATTTTTGTGTAACTTTTCAATGCTTCATTTAAAACTTCAAGATCATCAGTATCCGCAGTAAATGTCCTTTCAGCACCTATTGATTTTTCTATTCTTTCACTTATAACTTCTCTTTCATCTATTCCACGGGCAAAATAATATAAAGTCTCTCCATAAGAACCAAACTGATCAATCAGTTCAATCATACTGAATTTCTGTAGATCAAGGCATGTTTTTATATTCATTTTTATCATTTTTTCAAAAGTAACTTTACCCACTCCCCAGAGTTTGTCCACTTCAAGATTTTTAATAAAGGAGTCTACCTGATGAGGTTTAATTACTAAAAAGCCATCAGGCTTTTTATAATCCGATGCAATTTTTGCAAGGAGTTTATTTGGAGCAATACCAATAGAAGCAGTTAAATGAAGCTCCATTTTTATCATGGACTTTATACTTTTCCCGATCTCTACTGCAGTAGCAATCCCCAACCTGTTTTTTGTGACATCCAGAAAACATTCGTCAAGGGACAGAGGTTCAATTTTATCTGTAAACATTTTATAAATAGAAATTAACTGCTCAGATACTTCTTCATACTTTCTGAAATTAGGTTTAACAACAATAAGATCAGGATATTTTTGTATAGCAAGTTTTGTTGGCATTGCCGATCTAATGCCGTATTTACGCGCCTCATAAGAGGCGGCACAGACAACACCTCTTGCATCCGGACTGCCGCCTACGATTATAGGTTTGCTTTTCAGTTTTACATTGTCTCTCTGCTCTATAGAAGCATAAAAAGCATCCATGTCAACATGGATAATTTTTTTGATCATATCATTTAATATTATTTGAATATTTCATTGAGCATTTTATAACCGATATCTTTTAAAATCTTTTCTTTATCTTTTTTATCTATCAGTTCATTGTATAATATTTCTTTGTCTCCATTTTTTAAAGATTTTAATTGTTTCAATGAATAAAGATTGTATTTTACTTTATCTGCTTTAATTCTAAAACCAGCCCCCTCCTCTGTTAAAGTATAATTAAATTTTATCAATAACAGAGTATCCGCTCCGGATTTTTTTGCCTCCTGCAGAAACGGTTTTACATCAAGCTGATTATCAATCAACAGGAATGGTTTTTCTTTAACCATATCAAAAAAAATATTTTCATTCAAGTCCCACAATGCATCAAAAATACCGTCAGAGACTAATGATTCTTTAGACATCTCACCATTCTGCTGTTCTTCTATAATAACTAAAGTTGTGTATATATTTTCAGCTTTTTCCTGTGTATATGCATATTGTATAAAAAAAATATATAATAAAATAAAGATAAAACTTCTCTTCATTCATTTTCCTTAATAATTTAGTATCTATGTAATGATTATCGGGATAAATATAAAAAAACCTATAAAAAACATTTAAGAATTTTATTTAGAACATAATGATTGTAAAAGGAAATTACACATTAAAACTTATACTTTATCTTCTTTAAAAAATCCCTTCTTTTTATTTTATCATTATCTGTTTCAACACCTTTTGGCGATTCACCGTCAATAACTCCAATAATCCCTGCACCTATGCCGTTTTCGACAGTCAATACCGTCAAAGGGTTAGATGAAGCGCAAAAAATTCTCGCAACTTCATCACACATTTTTATCTTGGATAATACATTGATGGGAAAGCAGTTTTTTAAAAGTATTATAAAAGAATGTCCGGCTCTAATATCCTGCATTATTTCAATTGCTTTTTTTATTAATACTTCATCATTCCCCTCATGTCTGATGAGCGCAGGTCCGCTTGCTTCACAAAAAGCAATCCCGTATTTTGCATTTGAATTTGTCGTGTTTATTATTTCCGCAAGATCGTCAACTGTTTTTATGAAATGAGTCATCCCTAATATTATATTTATTTCAGGATCATGTGCAATATTATGCTGTATTATTTCCATAAATAACTCC
>JAFGQB010000244.1 GCA_016935915.1 Spirochaetota bacterium | reverse complement strand
CTCCTTTATGCTCCAACAGATCTTAATAAATACTTCAATTTACTAAATTCTTTAGCTGTCCTTTGTGCTAATGCTGTAAAATACATTGTATTTTTACTAGCTTCAACCATTTCTTTTTCAATATCAACAGAATTTCCGTCATTATTATAGTATGTATTGTAATCTGTAGTTATCCTTGTTTCAACTTCTCTATAATCCTTTACTTTAAACGACGGTATATGTTTCATTCTGCTCATTTTAAATGGTACTCCCGGAGCTTCTTTTTCAGAATTTATCGCTCTTTCGAGTTCTGCTTGAAAATTAAGATCATGCCTTTTGTAATTTGGCGTTGTTGCATTTGCTATATTATTGTTCAAAACCTGAGCTCTAAGAATACTTGCTCCCATTGCTCTTTGCATCAAATCTATCGATTTTGTTGAATTACCGCCTAAAAGCACCATTATATTTTCCTTTAAAAATAAATTTATATTAAATTTTCGTCATAATTTTAAAAGTGCTTAATAATTTTTATATGAAAGAATTTAATTTTCTGATAAATATATAGAAAAAATGATAAATGGGGGACAGAGCTTATAATAACAATTAAGATATAAAGTCAATTATAAAAGATAAAAAATTCTTTGAAAAATTAATTTTTATATTTTTAAGACAATGAATATTTATATTTTAAAAAAAAACAACGAAAAATAACATATATGAAAAAAATTAAAGAAGAAATACAAAATTATCTTGATTTTTTAAAAACACAAAAAGGCTTATCTAATAAAAGCATTATTTCTTATAAAAATGATCTTATAAAATTTTATGACTTTTTAAAATCAGAAAATCTATGTATGACAGAACTGAAAAGATATCATTTCAGAAGCTTTTTAGCAGAATTAAACAATAATAGACTCAAAAATACAACAATAAATAGAATACTTGCCAGCGTAAAAGGTTTTATAAAATATAAAATTAGATTTGATTATAAAGATTCAGCGAGTATCCTTGATATTGAATCACAAAAAACAAACAAGTATTCACCTTTATTTTTATTTGACAAGGAATACAACAATCTAATCAGTTTTGAATGTAAAAATTTTTCAGATTACAGGGACAGAGCTATATTTGAATTAATATTTTCCACTGGAGTTAGAGTTTCGGAATTAGTATCAATTAATGTAAGCAGTATAAATATAAATAATGAAATTAAAATAAAAGGCAAAGGTAATAAGGAAAGAATAGTCTTATTCGGAAAAATATGCGCAAAAATTATAAATGATTATTTAAAAGTTAGAAATGAAATTTGCATAAATGATGAAAAAGCACTATTTTTGAATAAAAAAGGTAAAAGACTGACAGACAGAGGTATCAGATATATTTTTAAAAAAAGAATTGTTGAAATAAGCCTTTCAAAAAATATTTCTCCTCATTCATTAAGACATTCGTTTGCTACTTCATTAATTAAAAATGGAGCAGATATCAGAACAGTTCAGATACTTTTAGGTCATTCAAGTTTGTCAACAACACAAAAATATACTCACCTTGGGCTGGATGAACTTAAGGATATTCATTATAAGTATCATCCTCATGGTAAGAAATGAGAATGATGAGAATATTTTAATATCTGACCCTATAATAAAATAATAATTTATAATTCATAATCAAATACTTTTTTATTAAAATAATTATTTAGTTATAAAAACAACTAAATACTCAATTTATATTGACATTTATAAAATAAAATGATAATTTCATTAAACTTTTTAATTGTTCAAAAAATTAAAAAAAATTCTTCTTGGTTATTATAATAATAACCCTGTAGACCAAAAGGGGATTTTGATGCGAAAATATGAATTAATGATAATTTTTGATGAAGAAGAGATACCATTAAGTGACAACAAATCTACATTAGCAGAACTTTTTACTAAAAATAAAGTTGATATCAAAGAAGAAAAAGATATAGGTCAAAAAGACTTATCATTTCCTATTAATGAAAAAAAAAGAGGACATTATTATTTATACACTATAGAATGCGAACAGGAAGTTTTAAATAATCTTGAAAGCGTATTTAAATTAAATAAAGGAATTATGCGTTATTTAATAGTAAGGCAGTAATTATTATGGCAAGAGATTTAAATCAGGTATTTTTAATCGGAAGATTAGTAAAAGATCCAGAAATAAAATATACATCTTCCGGCACACCTGTAACTAAATTTTCAATTGCAAATAACTCAACTTTTACACAAAATAATGATAAAAAAGAATATGTCAATTATTTCGATGTGAATGTCTGGGGAAATCAAGCTGTAACCTGTGAAAAATATTTAAAAAAAGGCAAACAGGTTGCGATTGTCGGAGTTTTACGACAAAACAGATGGAATGATAAAACCAGTGGTCAAACAAAATCAAAAGTTGAAATTACTGCATTTAGTATTCAATTTTTAACACCTATGTCGGGCGCACAAAATATTCCTTTGGATAGTGAACAGGAAACCATAAAAAAGGATAAAACAGTAAGTAATGAAGCAATAACATCGGATCCATGGGGTGATAATTGGTCCAATGAAGAAGTAAATCCATTTGAAACCACAACTGGTGATGATGATATACCATTTTAAATTAAAATATAATAATTATACGGAGTAATTAATTATGAATAAAAATTCTGATTATAAAGACAAAAAAAGTAATATTATTGAAGATAAAATGATGGGTGATGACAAAGAAGACTTTCACGATAAAAAAAGAATTTACTTAAAGAGAAAAGTCTGCAGATTCTGTCTTGATAAGACATTAATTATTGATTATAAAAATGATTCTTTATTAAGAAGATTTACTACTGAAGGTGGAAAAATTATCCCCAGAAGAATGTCAGGCAACTGTGCAAAACATCAAAGAATGCTTGCTGCTGAAATTAAAAAAGCAAGATATATTTCTTTATTGCCTTACGTAAAAAATTAATGGAGTATTGAAAATGAGTACATTAAAAGTTATATTGACAAAGGACATATCAACATTAGGTGAAGAAGGTGATATTAAAACTGTTAAAAGAGGTTATGCAAGAAATTTTTTATTGCCTAAAGGTTTAGCTATAGAATGTTCTAAAAAAAATTTAGCGGATATAGAAAGTAAAAAAGATTATTATGAAAAAAGAAAACTTGAGAAAAGAGATGTAGCTACAAAATTAAAAGAATTATTGGAAACAAAAAAAATTAAGCTGGTTGTTCCTGCAGGAGATAAAGGCAGATTGTTCGGCACAGTAACTAGTATAAACATATCAGAAGAATTAAATAAGGATGAAGAAATTAAAAATTTCGGTACTTTAATAGATAGGAAACAAATAGAATTAAATGAACATATAAAATTTCAGGGAAATTACAAATATAGAATACATATTTATCAGGATATATATGCAGTCATGGAACTACATGTAGAAGCTAAAATAGAAAAACATAAAGAAGAAAAAGGAAGAAGAAAAAGATTCGACAGACCAAGAAGAAACTACATGTCTGAAAAAAGCACCGAAACTTCACCAAAAGAAGAAACCACAGAGATCGAAGAAAAAAAAGAATCTATTGAATAATTTTATAATTAATTATATTCTATATCCATTAGGATCTCTGTAATGAATATTGAAAACTCCCAGATTATTCAAAATTTACCTCATAATGTTGATGCTGAAGCTTATCTATTGGCATCTTTATTAATTGACCCAAACAGTTTTGAAAAAATTTTAGAAATGAATAATAAAATTTCCTCTCAAGACTTTTATGACATTAAGCATCAGCATATTTATTCAAGTTTAGAAGATTTAAAGAAAAAAAACATTCCAATAGATATTATAACATTAACTGATAAATTAAAAAGTCTAAATCTCATAGATAAATCCGGTGGAATTGAATACATTACAGGACTATTAGACAAAATCCCTACAAGCGCTAATATTGAATATTATGCAGACATTGTCAAAAAGAAATCAATGCTGAGAAGTGTTATACAAGTTTGTAAAGAAGCAATAGGGAAAAGTCTTCAGTATCCTGAAAATGTTGAAAATATTCTTGAAGAAACTGAAAAAAAAATATTTGATATTAATGAAGAAAAGCATTCATCAGCTATATCTCATATAAAGGATAATATTTATCAGGTTATTGAAATAATAAATAAAGGACCTGCTACAGGTGAGATTTCAGGTATACCTACAGGTTATTATATGCTGGATGAATTAACAGACGGTTTTCATAATTCCGAACTAGTTGTAATTGCAGCTAGACCAAGTATGGGAAAAACTTCATTAGCCTTAAATATGATCTCTAAAACCGCAATAAAAAATAATACAAAAATCGGTTTTTTCTCCTGTGAAATGAGTAAAACAAGTTTAGTAAAGAGAATGCTTTGTTCAGGTGCCAGTGTTGATCAGCTATTAATGAGAAGAAACATGCTGAAAAACGAAGATATCGTAAGATTAAGCCATGAAGCAGAAAGATTATACGATACAACAATAGTGTTTGATGACACTGCAAATATACCATTACTGGAGCTCAGGGCAAAAGCTAGAAGAATGTACAAGGATTTCGGTGTTGAAATTATATTTATTGATTATCTTCAATTAATTACACTTGATGAAACCATGGCAAAAATTCCAAGACATGAACAGATTGCTTATGTATCAAGGTCATTAAAAGCATTGGCAAGACAGCTTGACATACCAATTGTTGCATTGGCGCAGTTAAATCGAGATATAGAAACTCGAGGTGAAGATTCAAGACCTAGATTATCAGATCTTAAGGATTCAGGATCAATTGAACAGGATTCTGACTTAATTTTATTTATTCATAAAGGTCAAAAATCACAAGCAATTGATGATTATGGCGAGCTTGCAGAGCCGAGAGAAATTTTAATTGGAAAAAACAGAAACGGGCCTACAGGTGCTGTAAAAATGATTTTTCATAAACCTTATACAAGATTTGAATTGTTGAAAAAAGAGGAAATTTATTAAGAGGCTGTATGGATAAAAAAAATTTTTTTAAAAATTTACTGTTTTTTATTCTGGGGATGATGGCAGGAGTTATTTTTTTCATTTCATTTATTTTTTTTATTGTAATATCTTTCTCTGGAAACAGTACCATTGTTTATAACAATTCCTGGCTGGTACTGGATTTTGCAGGTGAAATTGTTGAAAGACCCATTGCAAAAGGTTTAAATATATTCAATTCACAACCTGCAAAAATACAATTAATTGATTATTTAAAGTCTATAGAAAGAGCAGGATATGATAAGAGAATTGATGGAATAATCATTAATGGAGATTTAACTTCTTATTCCAAAGCTTATATTGAAGAAATATCTAAAGAACTTGAAAAATTCAAAGAATCAGGAAAAGAAATAATTGCATGGTTTTCCGACGGAAATAACAAATCTTATGAACTTTGCTTATCTGCGGATAAGATATACATGCCTGATGCAGATTCCGCAAATCTTACACTCAAAGGCTACTATCAATCAATACCTTATTTAAAAAAAGTATTGGACAATATAGGATTGGATTTTAATGTTGTACATATTGGCAGTTTCAAAGGTACAGGTGAAAATTTTATTCAAGAAAAAATTTCTGATCAATTAAAGAATTCATATCTAAATTTATTAATAGATATATATAATAAAACATTAAATAATATAAGCAAAAAAAGAAATATTAACTTAAATAGACTAAAAGCATTATATACTAGCGGCAAAACGATATTTTTAAGCCCAAAAGAAGCATTAGAGTATAAATTTATAGACGGATTAAAATATTATGATGAAATTTTTGATGAGATAGAAAAATATAAAAATATTAATAGAATTTCGTTATATGATTATATTTCATCTTTTAAAAACCAAAAAATAGCAAAAGAAAAGATTGCAATAATATATGCAGAAGGAACTATAAATAATTATTATACCAGTGATGATTATTTCGGCGAAGTTATTATTGGCGCAAAAACAATGATAAGAGACATCAGGAAAATAAAGAATGATAAAAGTGTCAAAGCTGTAATTTTAAGAGTAAATTCACCCGGCGGCAGCGCATTGGCAAGTGAATTGATCTTACAGGAATTGATTAAATTAAAAAAAGAAAAACCATTATATGTATCCTTTGGCCCTACAGCAGCATCCGGAGGATATTATATAAGTTGTGCTGGAGAAAAAATATTTACAACTTCATCTACTATTACAGGATCAATAGGAGTTGTATCTATTTTTTTAAATCATAAAAATTTAAGCGATAAATTAGGTATCAATTTTGAAACTATAAAAATAAATAAATTCGATGATTTCCTATCGATATCAAGAGAACCTACTATTGAAGAAATAGAAATCTTAAGAAAATCAATGATAAAAATATACAATGAATTTACAGATCATGTAATGATAGAAAGAAAAATTGATAAATTGATAATTCCTAAAATATCAGAAGGTAGAGTTTGGACCGGTAACCAATCAGTTGAAAATAAACTGTCTGATGAAATCGGAGGTTTAAGAGATGTCATAGAATATGCTGTTGAAACAAATAAAATTACTAATTTCTCTATTGATTCCTATCCTAAAGCCCCAAGTTTATTTGAAAAATTAGCTCAGATTGAACAGACAAAATCAAATTTTAATATTATTAAATTAAACCTTAATAAGCAGATATTAAAATTATTTAATTATTATTCACAAAACGGAAGTAAGCCAGTTTATTTACTGCCTTATTGCGAGCAGTTGTAAAATGAATAATTATTCATGCTTTTCCCTCTTCAAATGCTTCAACTTTATATATTTCAATCTCTAATTTTCCCTTTTGCCATTCATCAAAGCTTAAACCTGCTTTCATGCAGAGATGCGATAAAAACTCCTCTTTAGATGGTAGCTGTTCCCATACCTGAGGCAAAAATGTTGAACTTCTATATCCCAATTTTAAAATTACACCATCGATGTCAGGCTTAAGTTTATTTAAAAGATCATCTTTATCCTTATAATTAAGTTTTTCAGGTATTGTTAAAACACTTATTTCAATATGTATATCATCAATTTCATCCTTTGTGACTGGATTAAAGCGAGGATCAGAAAAAGCAGCATTATAAGCATTGTCAATAACAGCTTGATACAAAGGCTGTATGGGCAGAATATAGCCTATACACCCCCTCAAATCTCCATGTTTATTCAAAGTAACAAAGCATCCTCTTTTCTCTTTTAAAACACCTGATAGAGAATTAATTTCATCCTTTGTCAAAGAATTTTTAACTGTTTTTTTTATTATTGTATTTCTGGCTAGTTTTAAAAGAAATTCTTGATCTTTAGTATTAATTGTTTGAATTTTTTCATTGTTCATTGTTTTATAATTATAATAATAGTTTAATATAATGTCAAATAATAAATAATTATTTAAAAAAATGGGGACATCGCTTAAAAATAGTATTATGAATAATATTTCTTAATTCTTCATTTGTTAGAATTATTATTAATATATAAAGAAAATTTTTTTACTGTTAAATATAAAGATATTATTATATTTTTAACAATGTTTGACTGTCTAAAATATTATAATCCATTTTATCAGTCGATTTCTCAAAATGAGGGAAAAAATAAAGACAATTAATCATCGGCATAATCAAAATCATAATGTTTATCCTAAATAAAAAAAGTTCACATTTTTTTTATCACTTCATCATTTCTTTTTTAAAACATATACAAGCATGATTATTAAAGAAAGTGAAACCATAAAAATTATAATATTAAAAAAAAATTTATAATTAAATTTCTTTTTTTGAACACCAGGATGTTTTAAAATCACAAGTTCTCCTAAAGCTAATTTATCCATTGTTTCATTTTCTATATAATTTTTAAAGCTGGCAATATCATAAGAAGGTTTTAAAGCCTGAGGATTACCAAAGAGTACTTTATAATTATTATTATTAATATTTTCAAATATGATTTTATCGAGAATATATACAGCATTAATTTTTGTAATTTTTAATGGAAGATCATTGTTATTAAATAGATTTAAAGAAAATTCATCATATTTAAAATTTCTAAAATTTAAACTAATTTTAATATTTGAAATTTTAATATCATTATGTTCAAAATTGTATAAACTGCCAGATGTAATATAAAATCCGTCTTTCTTTTGAAGCTCATATTTTCTGTTAAAATTACCTTGACTATTTATAGACAATTCCATTATTTTAAGTTTATCTGGATTTTTAATAGTTATTTTTGAAATATCTTTTTCATTTTTTATCTCAAATTTAAGCTCTGTCCCCTCTTTGTAGCTGTTATATTTTTTTTCAACAATATTTAAAACAGGAATAAATTTCTTAATATCAATATTTTCTTTATTATTAAGTATAACAACTCTAAAAAAATTATAATCATGAACAAAATCAAAGTTAAAAATGTTTTTTTTATATTGATTAATATTATATAATGTATCTTTAGTGATAAAAAACCAATCACTTTTTTCATTTCTTCCATAAATCTCAATTTGATTTGAAAACTCCTTTTTTTGCAAAACTTCAATTTCAATTTTATTTACTCCATAATCTTCTTTATCATTAAATATTTGAAAATCAAAAATTGTATTTATAATTGATGTATCTTTTATTTTTTCATTAGATTTATTAATTTGTTTCGAAATATAAATAATATCTTCAATTTTTTCTTCTTTAAATCCCTCATTAATATAATATGGAATAAATCCATTTGACTCATCTACTATTCTAATATCAGACAGGTTATCATTGGAAAATTTGTAAATATCTTTATCAATAAAGAAATATTTATATTTATTACTACCAAAAGATTGAATATTTTTAGAATAAAACCAGTCGTTTATTGATTCCTGAGATATAGATTTCGAACATGTAAATAATAAAAATAAAAAAATCATCCTTTTCATTTACTTTTCTCCGTTTTTATAGATTTTTCCATATTTTTATTAACAACCTGATAGATAAAAGAAATTAATATCAATATAAAGCCGAATCCAAAAAAAGAAATTATTTTTCCGAAAGTATCTGCAAAAATAAAAATTCTTAAAAATAAAATAACCAAGGCTATTAAAATTACACCAAGACCAAGAAACCTGATATATAAAAATTTTTTCCAAAATCCATAAGAAATAAATAATAGTGCAAGAATAATATAAATAAATCCAATATAAATGCTGATATTATCAAGTTTTAACTGTCTGTAGATAAATCCCGTGATATTTACAAATAAAATAATCCCTATCCATAAAGGTAAAAACTCATAGTTAGCCTTTGTGTTTTTTAAAAGCATACCAATGAGATCATAAAGACTTAGGATAACCATTATATTATAAATAATTAAAACTAATAAAGCTATATACTGAAAAATCGTATTATCATAAAAGTAAAAAAAACTATAATCTAATAATGATTTTGACATAATAAGTATAAAGCATAAAATATCACCTATTATAAACAATGAAATACTGATTATATTAATTATTCTGTCATAAATAAATTTTAACTTTTTCAAAAGCAATCCCATTCCCATTGTAATTAAAGCAAAAATTATAAATGCAAAAAAATCATATACTTTATAACTGATGATTTCTAATATTTCATACCATCTTAATAATTTTCCATAATAATGCAGTGCCATATAAATAAGGAAAATATAAAGTGTGATTACTGTGAAATATTTAAATATTTTTATAAATTTACCACGCATAGAAAATTCGGAATATTTATTTTTATATAAATCAAATTGATAAAAAATAAATATCAATACTGATCCTGCTGTGACTAAAAAGTATTTTAATTTAAAAAAAACTGTTTTTTTAAAAAAAACAACAAAATCGAATAAATAAAAAGTAGCAAGACATAATATAAATATACCCCAACCTGCAAGTTCCATTGGTTTTAATTGTTTTTTATAACCGTAAATTGTCAAAAGCGTACCTTCGATAAGCCAGCCAAGTAAAAAATAATTTCTTCCGAACTGAAATGGCACCATTAATACGGCAAAAGTTAATGCAGTTAAATAAAATATTATTATACTAACTTTTTCTGTTTTCATTATTTTATTTGTAAAATACCCCAAGCCAGTATAAATCAGACAAAAGCCTAATGCAAGTGCTCCATAAAAATCATTCCATTTTAACTCCATAAAAATCAGATATATTATCAATGAGCTGAAAAAAGTATTGGCTGCTAGCAATATTAGATCTGGAATTTTTAAGCTTTTTTTATAAATTAATGGATATGCTATTATAATTAACAAATACATTAAAAAAGTTAAAATTGCATAGAATAAATTTACAATATTATTATTGTAATTAGTTATAATATAAACTAAAGCGGGAATATTGAAAATAAAACTTAAATAGTTCGTTAAACGCCACTGTTTCCAAAATGAAATTATTAATACTATGAGATTAAGAAAAAAAAGATACCCCATGGCAAATAAGAATTCATGATCATTAAAGCCGAAAGCAAAAATATAAGAAATGAAAGGTAGATAACCACCTATGAGTCCAATAGAAATAATGATTTTAGAGTCATACCTTATAGAAATTGCAACAGCTGCTAAAGATATGATAACAGATAAAATTATAGCGGTATTTATGTCAATAATACTCACTCCATTTTCTTTTAAGACAAAGTAGCTGAAAAAAGTAGTTGAATAAAAGATCGCAATACCGCCGCCCAAAAGACCTGTTGAAAACACTTCTTTTTGTTTACGATAAAACAACTCTCCTAATCCAATAGAAACAAGTCCTGTAGTATAAAAAAGCATTGCTTTTACATAATTATTAATATTTTCTCTGTTATAATAGGCTGTAATAGCAATAGCTATAATAATTAAAACCATTCCAATTTTATTCAGCCAGCTTAAACCAATCTTCATCTCTATTTTGTTTTGCTTTATTCTTTTATTGATCGTTTCTTCATCCAAATCCTTGGATGAAAGAGCATCAATACCCATTTTGATTGATTTTAATAATTCTTCTTCTTCTTTTTTGATCTTCTCCTTGTGAAGTCTAATTTTTTCAGATAACTTTAATTCTAGTTCCAAAATATCTTTTTTCATCTTTGCTTTTTCTTCTGAAAGATTATAATCGGCCTGCACTATGCACTTTTTTAACCTATTTTTGATTTCATATTCAAATTCAAGAAGATTATTTTCATGTTTCAATTTATCCCTTCCGAAATAAAGTTCAAGCTTCTCTTTTGATATTTTTAGAATATTCATTTTTTCATCTATAATCTGTTCGTTTAATGATTGCTTCAACTCCTGATTTTGAGCTTTTATTTTCTTAAAATTTTCTTCTAAATCATTAAATTCCTTTGATATTTTATCAATTTTCTTCTTTAATTTCTCATTTTCAACAATATTTGATGATTTTTCGGTCTCATTGATTATATCATCAAACTTGTTTATGATTTCTGCTTGACTCTTTTTTAATTTATTCAATTTATCTATAATATCCATAAAATGTCCTATTTGAGTAATAAAAAAATTATATTTTACATAAATTGAAAAGTCAATAAATTATTAATAATTGTCATTTAAAAATTAAAAGTGGAATTTTATATATTTCTTATAATTTAAGGAGAATTATATATGCCAAAGCATATTCATAAACAATTTGATGATGAGCTTATCAAATCTATTTTTACTAAATATTTGAATAAGGATATTATTAAAATTATGCTTTAGAAATATTAAAGATTAAAAAAAGGGATAATTTTATATTATCATCAATTCATTTTAAAAATTATCCCTTTAAAAATTTTAATTAATCAGAACTATATTCTTTGTGAATGTAAAAAATATAAGGATTTTTATTTATATCGTTATTCGGTATTCGGACTTCTGCATTACCGCTACCATAATATCCGTAAACAGAAATTTTAAAATCAGAAAAAAAGCCCGGCGGAATAATTTGATCTGGAAATAATTCAATACATATATTTAAATTTGAACTTATAATTTGAATTATCGGATTACCGCTTAGTACAAGATCTGCCAAACCGGTATTCCTTATTCGAAAATTTAATTCTTCATCATATCCAATTCTAATGTTTCCTAAATATTCAACTTGATCTATGACCATATTGGGATATACAGGATTACCGTGACCGCATAGATAAAAATTAAAAACCGGAGTAACTAAGTCATCAGAAAGTATTGTAATTATACACGATTTATCTCCCTCGCCTGACGGAGAAAATTTGACAGAAAAAACAGCAGTTTCATTAAAAAAAAGTTCATCTGTCTCAGGCTGTTTTGTAATTAAAAAATTAACAGAATTGTTCCCGCCTATAACGACTTTAGGGTCGCCTGTCAAATGCAGAACGCCTTCCTGTATATTTTTAATTTTGAAATTCACTGTTTTTTCACTGTTTACATCAACATTTTCATAATTAAAATAGCCATATATTGGTATTATATCATTATTTTCTAGTTCATTTACAGAAACCTGAATACTTCCATGACGATAAATACCAGTTCCTCTTAATTTAATTTTATAAATACTGAAGTTGACATCATTACTGGAAATAATAATTTCCGCATTTTTCTCCCCTTCCGAAAAAGGATTAAATCGTAACTTAATTGCTGTCGATTCATGCGGTTTTATAAATCCTGCACAGTTTTCAACTATTGAAAAATGGCTTTTATCTAATCCAGACAACAAAATTGAACCAATTATTATAGATCTGTCACTATGAGAATTATTTAGAGTTAAAACAACATCTGTATTATAACCTGCAACAGTATTATCAAATGTAAAAAGATCATCGTTATAGTATAAAAGATCATTATTACTTACAATTAAGCCGCAAATATCAGAATATACATTTATTGTAAATGTATATTTATTTTCATCAATGTCATTGTTTTCAATTGTTACGGTCAGTGACTTCTGCCCAACAACAGTCGATACAATTTTTAATTTAAAAAGTGTAAAGCTGCCGCCTTTTATGCTATTAGTTAAAATCGTCTCATCAACTTGAAATGCACCGGCATCATTACCTGAAAGCATTACAAGGGGATCACCTGTTAATTTTAACACTCCTCGTTTAAGATTTTCAATTCTAACAGTGATTTCATCACCCAGAGCGCCTCCATACAATGTCCCTAAATTGATAATGCCTTCTGATTCAATATTCTCTCCATTAACCTTAATATTAATTTCATGAAGATCATTCTCACTGATCTTTGCTTCTGCAGCTGGTTGATCGCAGCTAATTATGCATGCGGATATCAACAAAGATAAAAGCAAAAAATAAATTTTAGTCAAGTAAATAAAACTTTTTATCATATTTTCCTCCTAATTTTTATTATTTTTAAAATTTACTTTTTTAATTATTATTTAATTTTTTTTTGCCAAATCATTAATTTTACAGTTTATATCAGAAATCTGTTTAATCCACATCTTTCTTTCAAGATGCGGCATTGAAAAAATATCATTTTTATACCAGTTAAAATAGTATGATATAAATGCTGTCTCTCTGTAAATAATATCAGAAAGACAGCCTAAAACTCCCCCACAATTTCAAGCTCCAATTTAAAAACTTTCCTGCAATTTTCACAAATAATCGGATATGAAGTTGACAAATTATGGTTTATCTGGTTAAAAAAATCTACCAAAAACGAAAAGTTTAATGGAGTTAAATTTTCAATAACTTTAGAATTAATCAATTTATTATCACCTAAATTTTTAACAACTTTGCTTAATAATATCACATAAAAATATGATGGATTCTTTTTTACCCTCATATCATGAAAAACATCAATTATATCTTTAACTTTAGTCAATCTCATGGTTCCATAAGTTTTTTTAATATTCCCATGCTCAAGACTTTCAGGGAGTGTAAAATTAAATATTGATTTTATTTTCATAACTTACTCCTTTACATCGCTTAAATCTAATTCAAGTTCATCAAAAACCGAATATAAATTTAATTTATTTTTTTGTCCGCATTCAGGACAATGTGTTTGGATATCATTTATTAAACTGCCGTTTAACTGTTGATAAATAGTTTGAAGATATCTGAAATCAGCTTCAAATAAATTTAAAATTACATCATCATCAATATTTTTTATTTCTCCAAGACTTTTAATGACTCTTGACAATAAAAGTATGTCGTGATATCTGTCGCAGGAATACATTTTTTCATGATTATGGATTTCAATTTCATCAAGAGCAGTTGCCTGCCTCATAATCCCCTTCCTGTGAATTATACCATTATGGTCAATAAAGCCGACAGGTAATGTAAAATTTACTTCTTTAATCATAATAAATCCTCCAATATTTATTTATCTATTTAATATTTTTTTTTATTCTTTACCGGCAGATATTTACAGAAGATACATTCATCCCAGCTATCCTTCATCCTTCTTCTACAAACAGTGCATTTTCTGTTTGAAATTCCGATCTTTTTCCTCTTAATTTTCCTTGATATCAACAGTAAAATAATTAAAGCTAAAAACAATGCAATTATAAAAAGAGTTAATGTGATTTTGATCCAGATCGGTATGGGAATTTTTTTAGCAATAAAATTTTTAGTAAATCTTGCTTCTTTATTTTTATATTGAACCCTAATTTCAATTTGATGGAATTCATCATCTCCTTTGATTTTATTAATTTTAAATTTCAATAAATAGCTCATTTTTATCTGTTCGTTCAATATATTTATAATAGAAGGAAGGTTTTCAATATTCCATGTATAAATATAGCCTCCGCCTGTATTGTCTGAAATACTGGCTAATCTGTTTAAATTATTTTTATTCATTAATATCATTCCTATTGAATAAACAGGAACATTTACTTCACTTAAAATACTTAAAACCTGGTCTTTATTGTATTTGCTTCCTACTTCCCTCCCGTCGCTCATTATTAATATAACTCTCCGTTTAATTTTATTTTCACATAACCTGCGTGCTGTATATATCAAAACATCATACAAACGCGGATTAAAACCAAGGACTTCAACTTTAGATATCTTTTCCAGAAGCATCTCATTTTTTTTCTCAAACTCAAATATTGTCTTGACTTCCTCGCCGTATAAATAAAGTGAGATCCTATCCTGTTCCCTTAATGATTCCATTAAACTTACACATGCTTTCTGCTGATATTCTATGGGAAATCCTGACATTAAACCGTTTGAAGAGATTATAACTGAATAATTAATGGGCTCTTCCGTATAATAAAAATTTTCAGTATTAATATTTGATGTAATTTCTTTACCGTCGGCATAAACCGTGAAATTACTCTTCAGCAATGAATGGAGAGGTTTATTATCAATGCTGTCATAAACGGAAACATATGCATAAATGTTTGGAAAATTATCGAAAATTATTTGATCTATTCTCAATGAAATTCCGCTGTTTTCAACTATATTTTGGCTGAATATATTAAAATTTTCAAAAAAAACATATAATATTATAATATTTAAAGCAATAACAACTTTTTTAATCATAAATGACTCCTATAAACATTTAAATTTAAATTCAACATCTCCAAATTTAACTATATCATTATCTATAATCTCTTCTGATGTAATTTGACGATTATTAATATATGTTCCAGTTAAGGAATTTAAATCTGATAAATAATACTTAGAGTTTTTAGATATAAACAATGCATGATGTCTTGATATTGACTCCATTAATATCCTTATTTCACAATCAACGCCGGTTCCAATTTTATTTTTCCCTTCATGTATCGTAAAAACGTTATTTTTAAAATCAGTATTCAATACAACAAGCCATGCACAAATCGGTGATATGCATATAGGACATACATCCCAACTTGGATCATTTATATGCCCGCTTTTACAAGTCTTATGACCAAACATTATTTACCTCCATATAAAATAAATCACTTATGTAGCCTAAAATCGCCGTAAATGGCTATTTTTGACTATTCTGTGTACTCGAATTAATTACTACTCAATATTAAAATATT
>JAFGQB010000243.1 GCA_016935915.1 Spirochaetota bacterium | reverse complement strand
CATTTACTTCAACAGGAGGAATACAATTCCGTCCGGTTGTCGGCAGTACCCAGACTGCAGGGCTTTTCATAGAAAAGATAGAAATTATTGAAAATTTTTTACTGACATGATTGATCATGGCTCTGAGAGAGTTTCTTGTTTACACTTTAAAAAAAAGTTAAAAAAATATACCATAAAGCATATTCCTTAACTTATTCGACTGTGATATTTATATAAAAATCAAAACAATATAAAATTACAGGAGAATAAAATTGAAAAAATTTACAGAATTTATACTATTGATTGTTTTAATTGTTGTTTTTTCATGCAATCCAGCAGGAGATGAAACTCAACAGGGTGATAATGAAGAGTTGTTCGTTATAAATCTGCAAAACGGAGTTAGTCCTACATCGGTTTATAACGGATGTGATGACTCTTATATTGAAAGCGGAGTTAATGCAGGGATATGTTACGGCGGATCAACACAGATGCATACAGGTATAGCATCGGCAAGCGGTCCAAAGAGAAGAATTTTAATAAAATTTGATCTTGAAAATGTAATAATTCCTTCCACGGTAAAGATTAAAAAAGCATATCTTACTCTTTATAATTACGGTGGAGGGGGATCTTCAGGTTATACTGATAAAATGTATGCTTATAAACTTATAACAAACTGGAGACAGGGTACAGAGAATGGAACTGCATCGACATCCAATGTCACATGGAATGATCCGGGACCTGGCACTTGGGCAACTGTAGGTGGCGGCGGAGACTTTGAGATCGTGTCGATGAGTGATACTCCTGAGAGCTGGAATGTTTCAGGTTATTCAACTTTTTCTTTAAATCCGTCTATGGTTCAATCATGGATAAATGACAAATCAAAAAATTACGGATTGATATTAAAAGGACAAATAGAAAACACAAGTACCATGGCTTACAGGTCATTCTATACTTCTGAAAGCGGTAATCTTTATTATAGACCTATGCTCACAGTGTATTATTCATTTTAATATAAATAGACTCTGTCTTAAAATGTCAAAATTTAACCACTTAAATAATTTTAAGATCACAGGGTTTTTGAGTTTATCAAAATATTTCAACGCTGATATTCTTAAATTTTTGTTAATTCTCTGTGATCTTTAGTGGTTTCATAAAAACTTATGGGACAACCCCGGAGTGTCCTATCCTCTTTTTAAAAAAAACTTGAAAAATTAAAATTAATAAAGTATAAATAAAGAATGAAGTATAAAGTAATTGATGTACATTGTCATGCTTTCCCTGATTTTTTAGCCGAAAAAGCAATGTCAGCATTAAGTGAACACTCAGGACCTTACAAACCTTTTACCGATGGGAAAATTTCAAGTTTATTAAAATCTATGGATAAAGCAAATATACAAACTTCCTTTATTGCAAACATTGCAACAAAACCCGAACAGGCAAAATCCATACTGGAATGGTCAAAAGATATACATTCAGATCGCATTATACCTCTTGGTTCTATTCATCCTGATAGTACAAACTGGGAAAATGAAATAGATGATATTAAAAAAGCAGGTATTCCTGGTATAAAACTTCACTCTATGTATCAAGATTTCGAAGTCGACGAAAAAAAAATGCTGCCTATTTATGAATATATAGCATCTAAAAATTTGTTTGTTTTATTTCATGCCGGATATGATATTGCATTTCCAGAAGACAAAAGATCA
The DNA here is from genome assembly GCA_016935915.1 of Spirochaetota bacterium. Classification (GTDB taxonomy): domain Bacteria; phylum Spirochaetota; class GWE2-31-10; order GWE2-31-10; family JAFGQB01; genus JAFGQB01. The sequence goes on along the minus strand of JAFGQB010000243.1, from coordinate 1,768 downwards.
ACACCGGATAAATTTTTAAATGTAAAAAGACTTCTTCCTGAGTTAATCATGATATGCGCTCATGTAGGCGGCTGGAGACAATGGAGGGAAAGTCTTGAATATATTGCAGGAAATGATATATACATTGAAACATCCTTTAATAAAGAAGTAGAACCCAATATATTATTTGAAATCATAAACAAGCATGATATTGACAAAATATTGTTCGGTACAGATTCACCCTGGCTGGATCAGGAAAATGAAATTAATAATATAATAAAATTAAAGGTAACTAGGGAGATAAGGCAGAAAATTTTTTACGATAATATAACTCAACTTCTTAATGAGATAGACTATAATTTTATAAAAAATTAAATCAATTAAAAACATCTCTGTTTTCACTCATTATTATTACAGCAAGTGCTTTTAGAACATATTCTTTTGTTTCATCAGGAATTAAATCATTTTTATATAAATACCAGAAATTTCTATCCTTGACCGGATCATCTATCTTTTTTAAGCTGTACATAATCGTACCATCACCTACATTAAAAGCGGCAATTGTAAGTGTAAATGAATGAACGCCGAATATTGATATTAAATTATGCAGATAAGCTGCAGCAGCCTGAGTTGATTTTACAGGATCTGTCCTTTCATCGATTTTTCTGTTAACTATCAAACCATACTGAATTGCTGTTTCCGGCATAAACTGCCATAAGCCTCTTGCTCCTGAAAATCTGTTATATGCTTTAGGATTATAATTAGATTCTATTAATGCAAGATATGAAAGCTCTAAAGGTACTTTATAAGCTTTAAAAATATCTTCTATCATATCAATATATTTTTCCCTGTTCTCCATGCTGATCTTATATGTATTATCGCTTTTATAGTGAATTATATATTTTCTGATTTTACTGATTATATCCGGATTTGATAAATATTTTTCTCCGAATTTTTCCATAAGCTCACTGTATTTTTTATAAACTATATCTTCCTTTATTTTAAAAGAATATTTATCATTGCCGTTCTTATCTCTAAAAATATATAAACCCAATCCTGCAAGAATAAAAACAAAAATCGATATTAAAATAATATATTTCATTCTGAATGCAACATAATCATTTAATTTTTTCAAAGGTTTTGAATAAAAGCTTTCACCTGCATTTACAAAACCCGAAGAACTTTCACCTTTAAAAAATTTAAACATAGGCTTGGTAGAATTGAAAGTTAATACATCATGGTCTTTTAATATTGCATCACCGCTGATTTTTTCCCCATTGACAAAAGTCCCATTTTTTGAGGACAGATCCTTGATAATATAATTATTATCATCAAAAATTATTTCGCAATGAAACTTACTGACAAACGAGTTCTTGATAATTATATCATTTTCCTGATTTCTTCCAATTTTTGTGACCTGATTGTTTAAAAGTATTTTTTTGTTGGATGGAAGTAAAATTAAGTATCCATTCATATATTATTTATATTTTTTGTATTTATCATTAAAAATTTTTTCAAGTTTTTCTCTGTCAAAGGATATTTTATTGAAAAGAACAGTATCCTTTCTGATAATATCAGAAATCTGTTTAATATTACCGCAAAGATTTAACATGTTTCTTCTGTTCAATTCATTATTCCCAAAATAATTTTTATAAATTGCATCTAAATCAAGTTTAGAAACAGCCGATTTAATTAAATTCTTAAGTCTATTATTAATTTCATTTTTTGCCATATTTAACAATTCTCTTTGATTTTTATTTACAAAATCTTTCTGATTTAGCAGAAAATT
>JAFGQB010000037.1 GCA_016935915.1 Spirochaetota bacterium | reverse complement strand
TTTATCCATTATAATTTAATAAAATCCTTTAAGTTCTTTATATTTTTGTTTTGCCGCCAAATGGTCATCATAGGTAGAAGAAAAATGATGCCTGCCTATCTCGGGATCTTTAACGACAAAAAAAAGGTAATTGTTATGATCCGGATAAAATGCTGCATTTAAAGCGGTATAGCCCGGGTTGCATATGGGACCAGGAGGAAGACCTTTATTCAGATATGTATTATAGGGATGCATAATCATTAAATCTGATTCTAAAAGCTGTTCCCTGGGCTTGCCGAGTATATACTGAACCGTAGCACATGACTGAAGACGCATGCCGCTTTTAATCCTGTTATAAAAAACACCGGATACTATATCGGCTTCTTCTTTTAATTTTACCTCTTTTTCGATTATCGATGCCATTATTATTTTATCATACAAATCATCTTTTGATAAAGTTTTATATCCGGGATATATCTCTTCGATCTTTTCATAAAAAAGCTCCACCATTGATGATAAGACTTTGCTTATTTGTACCCCTTTAAAAAACTTATAAGTTTCCGGATACAAAAAACCCTCCGGGCTTTTATATCCTGCTAATCCGATTTTACTTAAATAATCCGGATTATTGACAAAGGCAAATATCTCTTCCTCTGTGACGATTTCACTTTCCTCAAGAATACTTAAAATCTGCTTGAAGGTTGTTCCTTCCGGAATTGTGAATTTTACGGTTATGAAATTCCCGGAATAAATATCAATTATGATCTGCAGCATATTTGCTCCGGGACTTATTTTTACCCAGCCTGTTTTAAGTCTTTTATCAAACCTTAAAAGTCTCACTGCCGCATAAAAAAAAAGTTTTGACTTAATTATCCCGTCTAAGTATAATCTCTGGGCAACCGAATAGGATGTATCGCCGTTCTTTATTTCAAAATCCACGCTGTTATTCATTATACCGGTCGGCTGAATATACCATATGAACAATGCCAATGAAACACAGCTTAAAAATATAAACAATATGATAAAAATTCTAAAAAAAAGTTTCAAACAGTTTCCCTTATCTTAATGTATTTTTTGTGTATTTTAATTTAAAAGGATTTATTATCAAAATTATTTTATACTAATTTACATTAATTTTGGCAATATTATTTAAATTTAAAGTTATTTTCTAGCGGTAAAAAAATTTATATAAAACAAGATATTTTTATTAATATTCAACTTTTTTGATCATTTCCCGGAGCCATTGATCAATATTTTGTTCAGGAATTTCAAGTTTTTTATATACAGGGTTGATTTTTGGATAACCGCCGACTTCATCCTGGCTGTTTATGACTTTTCCTTTATGTTCTAAAAACTCTCTGATTATTCGGCTATCGATTTCATCCCTGTCTTTAGGTCTGGCGCCTGCATTTTTCACTATATAATCAATAACATCTTTTGAAGGCATCGGGATCAAACCCTGGGGCATTGATGGTTTTTCTTTAAGGATTTTAACATCTCCGTAAGTAATGACAGGAAATCTTTCGGATTTGCCGATATTTTCAAGAATGATATTGTCCTCTATATATGCATTGCCTTTTTTGCCGATCATGCCCTCAGGACCAACATATCCGGGACCGTAAACAAGCACATTGCCGATTATCGTTACATTGCAGTTTTCAGGTCTGATTGCCGCATTTGACCATTCTTCCTCAACCCAGTTTAAAATTATTGCTCTTTTTGTGTTGTAAATCAAGTTGTTTATTATAACTCCGGTTGTATGCGCTTTAAAATACGGATTGCGGTCAACATTATGGGCATAGAAGTTACCTATCACAGCAATGTCAGTGCAAAAGTCGTGAACAAGTGTCCCTTTTGAATGTTCACCTTTGCTGTGTGTTGATCTGCTTAAGGCTTCAGCGTTTATGCAGTTGCTGATTGTTACCATATGGGAGGTTTTATCGGGTCCAAGGGTTCTTTCCCCTGAAGTACTTATATTTTCATCAACCGACCAGGTAACAGAACAGTGATCTATCACTATGTTGTAAGCATTTCCCCCCACGGTTGTAATGCCGTCAGGCTCCCAGCCGCTGTTTTTAGGTCTGCCTGCATCGCCCGGACGGATATGGATATGCTGGATCAACACATCATGAGTCTGGATCCATAAGCTCCCTTTGATCAGCGTGATACCTGGGGAGGGTGCTGTCTGCCCGGCAATTGTAACAAAAGGATTTCTGACAATTAAGTCCGTCATATTAAGATCAATCACCCCTGCAACTTCAAACACTATGATCCTGGGACCTTCAGTTTTTATTGCTTCTCTTAAAGTGCCTTTGCCGGCATTGCTTAAATTAGTTACTCTGATTATTTTACCACCCCTGCCGGCTGGAGTTTCAATACCGAAACCTTTTGCGCCCGGAAAGACATTTCTATTTTCCTGTGTATTAATTAAAATTACCTGTATTGCAATAAAAAAAATAGTTATTAAATCAATTTTTAATGTTTTGTTCATAATCATCCTGTCTTTTTAAAAAATAATCAAAAAAATTATATTTTAATCTCTTATATATTTCCCTTTATAATTGTCACTATAAGGATAAAAAGCAAATTTCATATCTGAAACTTTGTCCAGTCTTTCAACCAATTCCTTATCAAGACTCCAGTCCGTTGTGTCCAGATTGATTTTGAGCTGTTCGACATTTCTTGCGCCTATTATCGCAGATGTTACAAACGGTTTATGAACAATCCAGTTTATAGAAATTTGCGCCAGGGTTTTACCTGTAATTTTTGAGACTTCAAAAAGTTCATCAATTACCTTCCATGTATGTTCATTATCATATGATTCCCATGATTCGCTCCAGCCTTTTTCTCCAGCTATCTCTACTCTTGTCCTTTCTGGCGGTTTTTTCATGCCCCGTTTATATTTGCCGCTCAACCATCCCCCTCTCAACGGGCTCCATGGTATGAAGGCAAGCTTTTCACTTTTGATGACATCAGTTATTTCAAGCTCAATCCCCCGTTCAAGCAGATTGTACATTGATTGAAGGCAGATAAATTTTTCCCAATAGTTTTTATCTGACAGATCAAGCGACTTCTGAATCTGCCATGCTTTTAAGTTGCTTGCTCCCAAGTATCTTACTTTGCCTGATTTTATTAGGGAGTCAAGTGTGTTCAATGTTTCTTCGATATCTGTGATATTGTCCCATGCATGTATCTGATAAAGATCAACATAATCTGTTTTAAATCTTTTTAAGCTTGCATCAATGCTTGAGAATATATGCTTCCTGCTTAAACCTATATCATTTAAACCCGGACCTGAGGCAAACCTCACTTTTGTACCAATGACAAAGTCATCCCGTTTTTTGCTTTTCAGCCAGTTACCTATGATTTCCTCTGATCTTCCTTCTCCGTAAACATCCGCTGTATCTATAAAATTGCCACCTGCCTCAGCAAAAGCATCAAGTATTTTGAAGCTCTCCTTTTCATCCGCTTCCCTCCCAAGAGTCATTGCGCCCAGACAAAGAGCGCTAACCTTGACGCCAGTTTTTGCAAAAAATTTGTATTGCATAAGATGTCTCCTTTTAATAAGTTTCACAAAGTTAATCCCTTTAGGGACAGAGCTCGCTTTAGCATATAGAGAAAAAAAATATATTATATTAACAGTTGCTTAAAAAGTCAAATGAAAACAAAAATGAAATCGTTTTAATTTTGTTGAATTTTAATAAATAATCCGGTAAAAAATAAATGCAAAATGGAGTTAAATAAATGACAGATAAAAAATTTAAAGAAAAAGCGTTTATTTTAAATAGTGAAATAATTGATTTTTATAAAGATTATTGCAATGATTTGAATATTCCTTTTAGTATGAAAAAAGCAAAAAAATTTATTGATTTTCTTAGTGTTGACATATACGACTGGTTTAGAAGCAATTTTAGATATTTTAAATGAATTAATTTATTTTTTTAACTTTTTAAGGCAACAAGATTAAACACCTATGAAAAACTTAAAAACAAAAAGATCCATAGACAAGAATATAATAGAATCAAAAAAGAAATATTCAAAAAGAATATCAATTTCACAGACAAGATAATAAAAAAAAGAGAATTATTATTATACATGCAGGAATTATTAAAAAAAATTCTAGATAATAAAAACATGATAGAGCAGCAAATTATGACTAATGCTTATTTTAAATTATGGGATCTTTATAATAATTAATACCCCCCAATCCAAACAATCTGTCTGCAAACTGAATTGTTTTGTTTTTTAACTGCATATAGAGCCTCCTGAAAAAGTCTATCACAGAGGGAAAAGTGATTTTTCAATTGGCAGAACTGCGGTGTTTCAAAATGAATTCATTTTCCTCTGATATATTTTCAAAGTCGTGAATTAATTAAAAGTATTGTAATAAATCAGGAATTAAATTATAATATGATCTGGTAAATAATTTTAGTATTAATGGAAAAAATTTATATATACAGGTTCTCGCTGAATAATAACAAGGAGCTAAAACATGACAAAAGAAGATATTTATTCATTGTTGATTAAAATTAAAGAACATATCCAAAATGAGTATAAAGTCATTGAAATAGGATTTTTCGGTTCTTATGCAAAGGATACTTTTAGAAAAGAAAGCGATATTGATATTGTTGTGGAATTTGAAAACGGACATAAGGATTTATTTAACTACATGCACTTAAAAGAATATCTGGAAAATATTTTTCATAAAAATGTTGATCTTGTTACAAAGTCGGGAATAAAAAAAAGAATAATGGATAAAATCAGTGCGGAGACTATTTATGCCTGAAAAAAGGGATCTTATGCTTTTTGTCGATGATATTATTGAAGCCATTAATAAAATAGAAAAATATACAAAAGACATTGATCATAAAACATTCATTAATAATGAGATGATAGCAGATGCAGTTATCAGAAATTTTGAAATCATCGGTGAAGCGTCCAATAACAAACCAAAAGAAATTCAGGAAAAATATAAATATGTCGAATGGAAAGAGATCATAGGATTTAAGGAACATTTTAATTCATGGTTATTTTGGCATCGATATAGAAACAGTCTGGGACACCATTAAAAATAATTTGCCTGTATTTAAAGAGCATATTATCAGATTTAAAAGTGAATATACTGAAAAATAGAGCCATATTTGCACAACATAAAGCTCAAGGGCAAAAATTTTTTTTTTCCTGTCATTTCGAGACTTAAGAAAACAGATTATGAACTTTATGGCAACATCCCTCATATATAATGACAAGTCTCCAAATTTTATATATAATCCATTGATTTTAATTTAACAGGTAAAAATATGAACGAACTTGAAAAACGTATTTCGCGTAAGATCGGAAAAATCATCTTTGAATATAAGATGATAAAGGAAAATGACAGGATTCTTGTCGGGGTTTCGGGAGGTAAAGATTCTCTTACACTGCTTCACGACCTTAAAAGGAGACAGAAGTCTTTTCCAATTAAATATACATTTGAAGCTGCTCATATTGTAACAGATTTTATCAGCTATGAAAAAAGCAAAATCGAAAAACTGTTCAAAGAATGGGACATACCTTATCATATAGTCTTTGTTCCAGTGATAAAAAGGCTCAAGGAAAACAAAAAAATGAACTGTTACTGGTGCTCCACTCAGAGAAGAATGGAACTTATGAAACTTGCAAAAGAAAAAAAATTCAACAAGATCGCACTGGGACATCACCTTGACGATATTGTCGAGACTTTTTTGATGAACATTTTTTTTAAAGCCGAGATCGCTGCAATGCTCCCTGTTTTTGAATATAAAAAATATCCTGTAACTGTAATAAGGCCCATGGCAAGGGTCAAGGAAAAGGAAATCGCCGAGTTTGCAAAGGAAAAAAACTTTTTCGGTCTAACATGCAGTTGTAAATACGGAAAGAATTCAAAACGTCTCGATATCAAAGCGCTCATAAGTCAAATAGGAGATAAATATCATAATTTACGTGAAAACATATTTGATTCCATGAAAAATATAAACAATGAATATATGCTCTAAATTAATCTTTATTTTTTATCATTCATTAATTTTCTGATTTCATTTATGTTGTTTTTTACATCGCTGTTATTTGGCGTATAAGTCAACGCGATGTTCCATGTATCAATTGCCTTTTCATATTTTTCCATGT
>JAFGQB010000242.1 GCA_016935915.1 Spirochaetota bacterium | reverse complement strand
GGGATCCAGCTGATGGAAGATGGTCTTAATATAACACCGTGATCTGTCCATGAAGACATATCTGCAGATGATAATAATCGCCAGCTGTACATATCAAAAGCATTGGTATTTACTTCATCCTGACCACAGACAATATAATACCTGCCATTATAGACCAACGGTGATGCATCGGCACTTCTAAAAGTCCTGAACAGCGGATTGTCTGCCTGAGATGCTCTGATTACATCAGTTTCATCTAATACATTTAAATCTGAATTCAAACTTTTTGATTGATCCTGAAAAGGATTACAATTAAACCAGATTGTCAATAAAATAAAAGACAAAACAATTAAGACGGTTAAAATTCTTTTTTTCATTTTAAACTCTCCTTTTTTTTTATAAACATTAAAAAATATTTATATAAATAAAACAGTAATTTAATACCTGTTTATTTATCATTTTTATAAAAAATCTAATAAAATAATAAAAAAGCAAAAAAATATTTATTTTAATAATAAAATAAATTCAAATCAATAAGTGCGTTATATTTAAAATTTTTAAATGAGTTTGTGCTCAACATTATATTCAACCTGCTTACAGTATATATAAGTTAAAAATTCCTTAACTTTCGACCTTATTATATTATAGAAAATTTTAAATATACTTGCTCATTTTTCATCTTATCTTCATATAATTTTTATTAAATATTAATAAATAAATTTTAAAAACTATATTTAATAAAAATAAATTTTAAAAAATTCAATAACTTTTAATTTTATAATATAAATAATTATTTAATAAAATAAAATATTATATTTATAATTTTAAAACTTTAACTCCTATATTTTAAATTTGCGTTAACGTTAACGCATTTGCATACATATTTATATCAAAATTTAAATCATTTTACCATATAAAATATAATCAAAAAAATATAAAATATGACCATGTATCTAAAAATTAATATATAATATCAAAAATATATAAAAAATATATAAAATTTAATTATCCTAAAAACAATTTTTATATATTAATAATCTTGTTAATATTTTTTTAAAATGCTATATTTAAAAAAAATAATTTTATACATATATTTATGGAAATAAAAATCATAGATTTAATAAAAAAAATATCAAAAAGAATTCTCACCTTTTTAGCTTATATTTTTATAATACTTATCATAACCATAGTTATTTTAGAAATAATGTTCAGAATTATTAAACCCTATAACCTTGGTTTAGCAGACGGAACTATTTCCCTTGTTTACAGCAAAAAGTATAAAATCAAAAATTTCAACAAACAGCTTGATGATTATATTTATTTCACCAAAAACAGTTTAGGATTTAGAGGTGAAGAACCGCCGAAAAATTTTAAAAATTTTTTAACAATAATCGTAAGCGGTGGAAGCACCACTGAAAATGCACGATTAACCGATGATAAAACATGGGTATATATTTTAGGTAAATTTATAAGCAATGATTTTAATAATGCATGGATCAATAATGCAGGTTTTGCCGGTCATTCAACCAGAGCACAGCTTTTAATAATAAAAGAACATATTTTAAAATTAAAGCCTGAAATAGTTATTATACTAACAGGCATCAATGATCTTGGAAATGTCGAAAGGGATAGATATATCGAAAATATTCGCATTCCCAATATAGTATCTAAAACTTTTGAAATACTTAAAAAAAACAGTTATCTTTTTTCATTTATCCATTATTTAAATGAGCAGATCATATGCAGAATCGTGGGACTCGGTTACAGACTTAATTTTAATCTTGAAACATTAAAATATTTAGAAATCAATAACATCGAAAAAGAAAAAATCAAAAGCATTCATATGGATAAAATGAATATTTTCAAAACAAATCTTGAAGAAATAATTGAACTTTTAAGGGAAAACCGCATTATGCCTGTAATTGTTTCTCAATCAACGCTTTGCGGCAACGTTATTGAAGAAAAAACAAAAAAAGATCTTTCAAAAATAAAAATCGGACTGATAAATGGCAGATTATATGAAGAACTGTTAAATCTTTATAATCAGGAAGCATTAAAAATTGCAGAACAAAACAATATCTTATATATTGATCTTGAAAATAGACTCGAGAAAAAATATGAATACTATTTTGATTATATACATTATACAAATGCTGGTTCTGAAAAAGTTGCACAAATTATTTATGAAGGTCTGTCCCCTTTATTAAATAAAGAATATAATATTTACAAAAAAAAATAAATTCTAAGGAGAAAATTTAATGTCAAAATTTACCAACTTTTTTAAAAAAAGGCTGAAATATATTCTTATTCCTTTGATTATTATAACAATACTTTTCATAATTATTTTAATAATTTTAAATGTTCTTGGAATAGTTCCGTTTATTTATATGCTTAATTAATAACTTTTATTAACAATTATAAAAAAAATACTTAAAAAAAATATAAAAAACAAAATAATCATAGATATAAAAAATAATACTATTCCTTCTTTTAGACCTTTATGCATATATTCAAGTTCTATTAAATGAGTGCCTGAAGGCACAGATACAGCTTTAAATGCATAATTAGCTATTAAAATTTCATCATTCCTTCCATTAAGCTTTAGCTTCCAGCCTTCATCAAATGTATCATTTAACAGCAATATGCAATTATGTAAGGTTATAACTTTGATAATTAAAGAATTAAAGTTTTCTTTATATATTATCACTTTGCTGTCATGGTCATAACCAGATACAGGGAAAAGAGGTTTTTTATTTAATAGAACAGTTGATTTATAATCAAAATCATTCTGATGAAGAGTGTCAATAATTAATTCATCATCATTTATTAATTTATATTTATAATAGAGTTTGACTCTCGGAAGACAATCAGGAGTCTCATGGATTTTTGTTTTATCAGCATAAGTTATTGAACTTGTGATCTGGTTAGTTCGCAAATCCCTTGGCCATATCTTTCTGTACCTTTTAACAGCATCTTCACTGAACCTGTACAATTTTATCAATCTTTTCGGTATAATATTATCATAGCCATAACTTGCATAGTAATTAAAAACAATATTCATATCATTGCAATTGTTTTCATCTTCGCCGATATCCTCATCATCACTGCCTTTATGAACATCATTGATCCTGAATAGTTTATTATTGTTGTTAAAAATCTTTGTGACTTTATTTACATCTTTTTCGGTTTTGAAAAGTGATCCCTCTGTTAAAAGATATCTGCCGATTTCCCTTGTTATATTTATATAATAAACATCTAAAAAGATGATCAATGCCAGTATAACTATCATATAGTTTGCATTAATTTTATACTTATAAAAAATAAAAAATAATGCAATACTCAAAAGTGAAACAATAATAAAATATATAATTGAAAATATAATCAAATCAACCGTATTTCTTTCTCCAGACTCATTTTTAAAAATAAAAATTAATAATAAAGATATCGTTATCATAACAGATAAAATGACGGAAAAATAAAAAAGTGTTTTAAATCTTTTTTTATCTTTTATTAATTCTGTAAGCGCTGATGCGAAAAAAAGCGAGAGGCATATCGGCAAAAAATAGTAGACACGCGTAAAGTAGATCGTATCGCTTCCAGTAACTAGATAATGCAGCAAAGTGACAGGAGTACCTAAAACGGTTAATATTATACCTAAGGTCATAATTTTAAAAAAAAGAGTTCTATTATCCCAAATAAAAATCAGACCATATAAAGCCATAAAAACAGCAGGCAGACTTATATAGGTGAAGAAAGATTCAAAGAAGTCAAGATTTTTTCCAAGGTATCCGTCAGAAACTCCCAGACAATATGAACTGAAAAGTCTTAATAATTCAACAGGCATGATCCTGTAATTTTTAATATACTCTGCAAAATTGGCTAATGAAACAGATGATTTTTCCATCCCTTTCCAGAAATAAAAAGGGAGTATCCTTATTGAGCCAATCATAAAAGCAATAATTATACTTATAATTACAATAACTGCAAGTTTATTATTCAAAATAAACTTTTTATCCCTAACTTCAAAATATTGGAATAACGCATAAAAAAAATAAAAACCCAAAATATAAATAATTATCTGTGGATTGCCTCCGAGCAGTAATAAACCAAGTACAATTGAATTTAAAAAAATATTTAAAAAAACAGACCTTTTTTTATTGGTTATGACAAGATACATTAACAACGGAAAATAAGTAAAACATAAAATATTAGTCAAACCTATTGTTAAATTGTAAAGTAGAGCACCAGAGAGGGCATAAATAATTGCAGAAATTATTGATATCATTCTATCCTTAAATAAAGCATTTATGAATAAAAAAGCAAAAACAAGCGCAAAATAATAATGAATCATTACAAGAAATGTTAAAACTAAAGGTATTAGATTTTCACCAAAGAGATATACAGGGAAAATAAAAGGATAAAAATAAGAACAGTAAGCATTTCCCAACCCCGAAGTTCCGCATAATATATAAGGATTCCATTGTGGAATCTCGTGATTAAAAAAAGCCCTGTAGTAATAATAGACTGCAGGCACATTCTGATCCATTCTGTCCTGATTACCCTTTAAAATCATTTCATTGAAAAAAACATTATAAAAAACAGAAAATACAACAAACAGAAAAATAATATATGGGACAAATTTATTGATTATGCTTTTATAAAAAAAATTTTTCATAATATATTAATCATTTTTAATTAAGTTTTATTTCATTTTTACAAATAAGAACCTTATCAAAACCATATAAAGCAAAAGGTATAATTTCAATGAAGATTCTGTATTCCGCAATGTTACCGTAAATAAAATTACTTGCAATAAATATCAATGCAATAACTTTTAAGCACAAAATGTATTTATCTCTTGATGGCAGCATGAAAAAAGTTAAAGCTGTTCCAGCATTGATGAAAATTAAATTGTATACATTGCCTTTAAACAATGAAAGAACATTTGTTAAAGCATTATTTATTGTATCGAAATTTACATCCATTGTAAAAAAAACACTCTCATTCCTGGTTATTATGCCTAAAATTGACTTAAGACTGATGCATAAAACTAATGTTAACACTGTATAAATTATCCTATTTTTAAAATTAACCTCATCCCAGACCAAAAAAATCAAAGAGAGAATAATTACAGTTTCTTTAAATCCTGTAGCGATCGGTAAAATAAAGATCAGCCATTTTAGTTTTCCTTTTGCCAATATAAAAATGAACAGACAATAAAAAAACAATGAGGGCATATCCCATGGATATACCCTTGCATAAATATCAGGGATATATACAAATGACAAAGCGGTAAAAATGCCAAACATATAAAACAGGGAAAAATTTTTTCTTAAAATTATAAATAACAAATTAATTAAAAAAAGCCAGAAAACTGTCCAGATACCTACTCTCAAATAAAACAAATTATAATCTCGTATATTGACTTTAGTCAAATAATCATTTTCCTCATCCTGAAGAGTTTGATAAGAAACAATTTGATCTTCTGGCATGAATAAACCTGCAAGAGCGCATGCAAATAGTCTTGATTTCCAGGGTTTCTGCATCACCTCTTTATAAAAAGCAAACGAATGTTTAAATGAATAAAAGGTCTTGATATTATCATCATGAGAAAAAATTATCAAATGTAATTTTAAAAAAATAATACTGCATAAAGCTATGGATATAAATAAAAGTACGACAATAGTGACAAATGATTTATAATCAAATTTTATTTTCATAAT
>JAFGQB010000241.1 GCA_016935915.1 Spirochaetota bacterium | reverse complement strand
GGATTTTTTGTAGAAAGATTTGAAGAAAAACCAACCATAGAAAAAGCTAAAGAATACATTAAAGAAGGAAATTATTTCTGGAATGCCGGAATATTTATTTTCAAAACTGGTTTTTTTCTTGATGAGCTGAAAAAATATGATCCCGAAATTTTCACAACCCTTGAAAAAATCAAAGAAAAAAAAGAAAAAAAACAAATTATAACTGAAGATGATTTTATGGTGTTCAAATCGATATCAATAGATTATTCATTAATGGAAAAAACAAAAAAACTGGTTGTGATACCTTCTGATTTCGGATGGAACGATATAGGAAGTTTTAAATCATTATACGAAGTTCAGGATAAGGACAGGAGCAATAATTCCATCAAAATGAACAGAGATGATTTTATTAATATTGATTCAAAAAACTTACTGGTAATAGGTGAAAATAAACAAATAACCGCAATTAATTTAAAAAATTTAGCAATTATTGACACAAAGGATGCATTATTAATATCAAATCTTGATAATAGTGAAAAAGTCAAATCTGTTTATGAGAGACTGGTTGAAAAAAATTCAAAAACCTGTGAAAATCACTTAAAAATAACTACCGATTGGGGACAAAGCGAAATTTTAATAGATCAAACTGATTATTTGATTAGGAAAATTATTATTAATACAGATAAAGCTGTTGATTTATATAAAAATGATAAAAGAACAAAAAACATAACAGTTTTATCAGGATCACTTGAATTGATTTATAAAAACGATAAAAAAATATTAAAAGAAAAAGATTCTATAAACATACAGCCGGATGAAAAAATAAAATTAATCTGTAAAACAAAATCAGTTGAATTTTTAGAAGTAAGTTTCAATTAAATGCTTGCCAAAATGCCGCCGTCAACATAAATTATCTGACCGTTTACAAAACTTGACGCTTTTGATGCTAAAAAAATTGCAGCACCAACCAGTTCTTCAGGATCGCCCCATCTTCCCGCAGGTGTTCTTTTTTTAAGCCAGATGTCAAAATCCTGATCTTCCATTAGATTTTTTGTCATTTCAGTTAAAAAATAACCCGGACCTATACCGTTTATCTGAATATTGTATTTGGCCCATTCTACAGCCATAGCTTTTGTTAAATTTTTCAATCCCCCTTTTGCTGCTGTATAAGGCGCTATGGATGCCCTCCCAATCTCGCTCATCAATGAACAAATGTTGATGATCTTGCCGTAATTATTACTTATCATACTCTTTGCAACTCTTTTAGAAACAAGAAAAGCACCGGTTAGATGAGTATTAATAATGTTATTCCAGACGGTTTCTTCAAAGTTTTCCAAAGGAGCTCTTGCCTGTACTCCTGCATTATTTACAAGGATGTCTATCTGTCCAATTTCTTTTTCTATCAAAGTTATCTGTTTATCTATTTCATTAGCACTTATAACATCAAAAGTAGAACAATAGCATTTGATGTTTAAATTAATAAGTTTTTGTTTAGCCTCTTTAAGGGCATTTTCATTCCTTCCGTTTAAAATTACAATGGCGCCGGCAAGACCCAATCCTTTTGCAATAGTAAATCCCAATCCTCTTGAAGAACCGGTAATTAATGCAATTTTACCCTGTAGTGTGAATAAATTATTCATAGAAATCCTCATTATAAATAATTAATTAGTAATTACACAATTATAGTGAAATTTCAATAAATTTTAGAATTTTTTCAAGTAAATCTAAATCTTTTTCTCCAAATCATATACATTCATAATATCTTGACAAAAACAAATTATTTCATCATATTAAAATAATTAAATAATTATAAAAATAAATAATTAGGAATGGAAAACAAAATGCTCGAAGTTGATTTACATTCTCATACCTTATTCAGCCAATGCGGTATTCATACTGTTATTGAGATGTTGACTTATGCAAAAAGTATTGGATTAAAAGCTCTCGCTGTCACAGACCACGGTCCTGCTATGAAAGGCTGCAGGCTGAACAGTCCTTTTTTTTTACGCTTAAACAACCCTGTACCCGGGATAATGCTTATCAAAGGAGCAGAACTCAATATCATCAATGATCAGGGTAAAACTGATTGTCCTATGAGGTATCTGCCTTTTATGGATATAGTTTTAGCAGGACTGCATCAGAATATAAAAAAAGGCTTGAATAAAAAGAAATACACCAATATGCTGATCAATGCAATAATAAAAAACAATTTTATAGATATCATAACTCATCCTAATAATCCGGATTATCTGCCCGATATGAAACTTGTAATTGAAGCATGTAAGGAGCATGATAAAGTTATTGAAATAAATAATTCAAAAACAGATTTAGAAAAAGTCGATAATAATATAACTTTAGAATTAATTAATTTATGTAAAGAATACGAATGCAATGTTGCCGTTAACAGCGATGCTCATGCTCTGCATGAGATCGGCAATAATAATGCAGTAGAGCCCTTGCTTGAACAGGCTGATTTCCCTGATAAATTGATTGTCAACAGAAATTTAAAAACAGCAATTAATTATATTGAAAGAAGAAAAGTATATAAAAAAAACTAATATAATCAGTCGAAGGTAAAACTGCAGCCGTACTTATTTTTATATTTATACATGCCTGTATTGATCGCTTCATCAATGCTTAATCTGTTCAGCCAGACCGGATCATCTACAGTAGTAATCGCATCACTTTTTATTGATTCTAAACCAAGCATTTTTCTGATAGTATTTATTAAAATCAAATCACCGTTAATTTTGTAATTTTCCGTTTTTTTACTTATTATAAATCTTCTTGCATAATTGTTTGACCATGTTTTACTCACTGGAACATAGATAATATCACTTATATTGCCGCTGCTAACTTCAGTTAAAAAAATGGCCTCATCTTTCAGCTTTTCTACATTTATTCTGGTTTTATTGACTGCTTCGTAAAAATCAGTATCTACATTGTTTATTATCATATTGTCAATTAAAGTTAAAGTATCCCTGCCATTCTTTAAAAATCCCAGCTTGTCATTAAATCCAAAAAGATTGTTCTTAAATAAAGAATAAATACCGGCATCTGTCTGAACAGATACTCCTGTATCATTGGATGCATACTGATCAAACCTTAAAGTAAATAAAACTGTATTGTCTTCAACATAAAATTTTGGCGTGTCAATAATATCATTATATGTACTTCCAAGATATAATCCGACTCCTGTATTATTGATAATCAAATTATCGCTAATATTAATTTCACTGTTTTTATGACCAAATATTGTAACAGCTCCCTGTGCACAAGCGGTATTCATCACTATACAGTTTTTTACAGTTATTTTCCATATTGCATTTAGGTTATAAATCGGTCCGGCTTTAATTAATATTCCTCCAGTATCAGGAGTTGGATTTTCACCAGTCTTGCTGTCGCCGTATCTCACTATAAGAATTTCACGATCATCATTATATCTGTTTCTTTCGCCGTTATCTATTATTAAGCCGTCAATAACTATTTCACCTATTGTTTCTTCATTATATTTCATCAAATCAAATGAAATCCTTGCTCCGCCGGTATAATTCACGGTTTTATTACTTCCTGACATTATTGTTTTATATTTACCGAAAGGATCTCTAAAGCTGAAATAATCATTATAGCCGCCGATAATCGATACAGGAACACTAATTACATCACTGCCATTCTCTCCCCTGCCTAAATAAGTACCGCCGGTTATGTGAACCGTATCACCTGGTCGTAATTTATGTATGATATTACCAAGATCCAAAGCAGGATTATCCAGAGTTGCTAGTTGCCCAGAACCTCTTTTACTGGAAATATAATAGTCAGCAGTAAAAATATACAAAGAATTAAAAAATATATATGATAGAATTATAATAATTACATTTTTATTAATATTCATAATTAAGTCCCTTCAATACATTTATTAAATATATTATAATATTTAAGAACTTATTCAAAACAATTAAAATATTAAAAAAATTTTTAATAAAATTTTAAACAATAACTTTTTATAAATAAGCTGATAGCTATTTTTTTAAGCTATAATAACTATAATTTAAATGATAAACCTATATATAAATTATCATCAAATTTTTTAGTTGAATAATTCATTTTTCTATCAGAATAATATAATAATGACATATTACCAGCTTTAGCGGTTTTTGCATAAGAAGTTCCAAATAATACTGCACCTGCAATAAGCATACCCAAACCTGCAAGCTGAAAAAAATTAACAATTATACATGCCGCAACAGTAGCATCTGTGCTGGCTTCCTGAGCCGTACCGAATTCCTCCCCATCATTTGTATAGGCCTGATAAGTTAAATAAGGAATAATATAAAGTCCTACCAAAGGTATAAATGATACTCCAATAGAAGCGGCATGTATGCTGTCATCACTTTTTGATTTTGGGACTATAGCCCATGAACCTGCAACTGCAATAATACCTGCTAAATAAAATAGCCCCAATGTTCCGCCGCCTACAGCCATAAAAATAATACCGAATTTTTTAAGTGCTAAATTTGAACTGTCTGAACTTGATGCATAATAATTAAGACTATTTAAATAACCCGTATCTGTTGTAAAAGAAAGTTTTTCTTTATTTTGAGTATTATTTTTAAAAAAAGAAATTTTGCTGACTTTTGCACTTTTTTCACTGCTATAAAAAAATGAAGTGAATATAAAAATAAACAGGAAAACTAATAATATTAATTTCAAAGATTTTAACATTTTAATTACTCCTTTTTTAAAAAATTAAGATCACATAATTATTATAATAATAAAATAATTATAGCACTTTTCTATCAATCATTCCAATAATCGAATAAATTAATTTTGCACAAATAAAATCACTGGAATGATCATTCTTTTTGGGAGCTAATTCCACAACATCAAAACCTATTACTTTTTTTTTCTCAATGATATTTTGTAAAATATCTATTACCTGATACCACATCAGACCGCCGGGTTCAGGAGTACCGGTAGCAGGCATCAATGATGGATCAAAAACATCAACATCAATCGTTATATAAATTTTATCGGGGAAATCAAGCGGAATCATTATTTGAGGAGATTTATTATTAAAAAAAAGCTGAGCATCATAAAAAGTAATTTTATTTTTTTGTCTGAAAAAATCTTCCTTTTCAGTAAGGCTTCTTATGCCGAACTGGACTATAGGACATCCCAGATCAAACACTCTTTTAATTGTGCATGCATGACTGTAAGGATTATTCTGATAGGTGTCCTTTAGATCCGCATGAGCATCAAAATGAATAATGCCGAAATCACTGATGCTTTCTTTTACGCTTTTAACTGCCAGAGCAGTTACAGTATGCTCACCTCCTAAAATTACTGGAAGTTTATTGATCTTTAAAACTGAACTGATTTTTTCATTTAACTGATTGGATATATTTTCAATTGATTTATTGCAGTTTACAGGTTTATGGGTATGAAAATTAGCTTTACTCGGATCAGAAATACCGTCAAAAGTTTCTAGCTCCCATGAT
Source organism: Spirochaetota bacterium (assembly GCA_016935915.1). GTDB lineage: Bacteria > Spirochaetota > GWE2-31-10 > GWE2-31-10 > JAFGQB01 > JAFGQB01. Next base: position 5,014 of record JAFGQB010000241.1, on the reverse strand, counting down.
GCTTTTAAAATTGCAGAAGGACCTAACTTTGTACCTTTGCCATAGGACACTGACTTTTCCAAGGGAACAGGGATAAAATGAAAAAAAGCATTGTTAAATTCCGACTGTTTGACTTCACTTCCTAAAAAGGGCAGATATTTCATTTAATTAATCCTAATATCAAGATAACCTGTTTTTAAAATCAGAATAATTAAATTCCTTAATTATTTCTGCTTTTTTATTTTTTTTAACTAAAATTATAGATGGGAGTTTTATACCGTTAAATGTATTTGTTTTTACCATAGTATAATGCGCCATATCCAATAGCACCAATCTGTCCCCGATCTTGAGTTTGTCAGCGAAAGAATAATCGCCCAAAATATCACCCGCCAGACATGACTGCCCGCCGATCCTGTAATCAAATTTAAATTCACCCTGCTTCCCTGCTCCGATTATTTCTGGTCTGTAAGGCATCTCTATTACATCAGGCAGATGACAGGGTACAGAGCTGTCTAAAATTGCTATCATTTTTTCATTTTCTATTATATCAAGTACTGTTGTTACAAAAAAACCGGCATTCAATACGATCGCTTCTCCAGGTTCAAGATAAATTTCTTTATTATATTTTTCTTTAAAGTTATTAATTAAAGAACATAAATGGTCAATATCATAATCATTCCTTGTAATATGATGTCCTCCGCCGAAATTGATCCATTTCATTTCAGGGATTATATTTTTAAATTTTTCCTCAAAAACCTTCAATGTCCTTTCCAGAGCATAGGAATCCTGTTCACATAAAGTATGAAAATGAAGGCCTTTAATATTTTCTAAGCTCTGTCCCTTAAAATGATCGATCTTTGCACCAAGACGGGAATATCTTGCACAAGGATCATACAGAGGGACAGGCACTTCTGAATGTTCAGGATTGACCCTGATACCGAATTCGACTTTATTTAAATAAGGCTTTATTATCTTTTGAAAACTGTTCCACTGGCTGAATGAATTAAATATCACATGATCGGAGAGCTCCAAAACCTCTTTTAAATCATTTTCACTGTAAGCAGTTTGAAAAGTGTGAACCTCTTTCTGAAACATCTGTCTGCCGAGGCGTGCCTCATGAACAGTGGAAGCACATATTCCATATAAAGTTTTTCTTAACAACGGGAAAACAGAAAACATTGCAAAACCTTTTAAAGCCAGAAGTATTTTTGCTTGAGTTTTTTTCTGAATATAATCAAAGATTTTTAAGTTGTTTTCCAAAAATTCTTCATCAACCACAAAGCTTGGTGAAGGTAATTTATAAGGATCAAAATTTAAAGAAATTTTTCTGTCCATGGCAGTCCATGTTTATTAAGTTTTTCCATAAAAAAATCAGGATCAAACTCTTCCATATTAAAAACACCCGGTTTTTTCCAAACTCCTGTAACCATAAGCATTGCACCGATCATAGCAGGCACTCCGGTTGTATATGAAATAGCCTGGGATTGAACCTCTTTATAGCACATCTGGTGATCACAGATATTATAAATATAATAAGTTTTTATCTTTTTATCCTTTATTCCTTTGATAAGGCATCCGATGCATGTTTTACCTTTTGTTAATGGACCTAATGAAGCAGGATCAGGAAGCAATGATTTTAAAAACTGCAGAGGAACTATCTTTTGACCTTTATAGTCAACCGGATCAATTCGGGTCATGCCTACATTACGGAGTACCTCCAGATGCTTTAAATAATTATCAGAAAAAGTCATCCAGAATCTTGCTGTTTTTAAGGTTTTAAAATTTTTAACAATTGATTCAAGCTCTTCATGATATAAAAGGTATATTTTCATACTTCCCATACCGTCAGGGAAATCATACATTTTTGAAACGGATAATGGATCAGTTTCAACCCATTTGCCGTTGTCCCAGTATCTGCCCTTTGCAGTGACCTCTCTTATGTTTATCTCGGGATTAAAATTTGTCGCAAAAGGCTGACCGTGGCTGCCTGCATTGCAGTCAATTATATCAAGTTCATGTATTTCATCAAAATGATGCTTCAAAGCATAAGCTGTAAATACATTTGTTACTCCCGGATCAAAACCACTTCCCAGCAAAGCCATGATGCCCTTATCTTTGAATCTTTCAAAATAAGGCCATTGCCATTTATATGAAAATTTTGCCTCATCTTTTGGTTCATAATTTGCTGTGTCCAGATAATCAACTTTTGTTTCCAGACAGGCATCCATTATTGAAAGATCCTGATAAGGCAATGCCACATTAATGACAATATCAGGTTTAAATTTCTTAATTAACTTAACAGTGTCTTTTACTTTATCGGCATCAAGCTTTTCAACTTGTATATCCCTTTTTATTTGCGATGCAATTTTCTTGCATTTATCGATTGAACGTGATGCAAGACAAATTTCTGAAAAAACTTCAGGAACTTGAGCGCATTTATGCGTTACAACCTGACCTACTCCGCCTGCTCCAATAATTAATACTCTTGGCACAAAAAAACTCCTAAATTTTTACTTTATAAAAAATATGTATATCCTCTAAGCACTTCATCAAAAAGCTGCATTATCTTTCTTCTGTCAGCACCTGAAATAATCCCTTCTTTTACGCATTTTTCTGCACTCTGTCTGAATCTAACCGATAAATCCTTTATATCATATTCAACATAAGATAATACATCCGAAATACTGTCACCTTCAAGTTCTCTGTCAAAATCAAATGTTCCGTCATCATTGATCCTGATGGTTAATACATTTGTATCACCGAACAAATTGTGCAGATCTCCCAATGTTTCCTGATATGCTCCGACTAAAAAAACACCAAGATAATAATCTTCATTATCATCTACTTCATGCACAGGAAGTGTATTTCTAACATCATGAAGATCAATAAATTTCTTTATTTTACCATCTGAATCACATGTTATATCGGCAAGTATCGCCTGTCTTGAAGGCTGTAAATTCAATTTGTGTATCGGCATTATTGGAAAGAGCTGATTTATAGCCCAAGAGTCAGGCAGAGACTGAAATAAACTGAAATTGCAGTAATATATATCTGACAAAGCATCTTCCATGCCTTCCAACTCAATCGGTTTCTGTTTTAATTTAATCGAACTTTTTACTATCTGTACCATTATATTCCAGAATATATTCTCTCCGAGTGCTTTTTCTCTTAATGTTATCTGACCTATTTTAAAAAGCTGATGAAGCTCATCCTTATAATATAAAGCATCATTATAGCATTCCTGAATATTTTTTAAATTTAAACTTTTATAAACCTCAAAAATATTTTGAAGCATTTCATTTGAATTGTCCGGGATTTTATCCGGAACTTTCGGAGGATCAAATCTGTTAATGTCTATAACATTAAACAATAATATTGAATAATATGCAACAGTAGCTCTGCCTGATTCTGTAATTAAAACCGGATGAGGGACTTCTTTCTCTTCCAAAGTCGATATAATAATTTCAATCAAATCTTCGCAATATTCCTTTAATGAATAATTGCAGCTTGATGGGAAATTTGTCTTAGATCCGTCATAATCAACTGCAAGTCCGCCTCCTAGATCAAGATAGCCCATCGGTGCACCTTCCTGAACCAGTTCTGCATAAAACCTGCAAGCCTCAGCAACACCAAGTCTTATATCCCTTATATTCGGAATCTGCGAACCTATGTGATAATGCAGTAATTTAAGACAGTTTAACATTTTATATTCTTTAAGCTTATCAATGGTTTCTATGATCTGCGCTGTAGTCAAACCGAATAGACTTCTGTCTCCTCCTGATTCAGCCCATAATCCGCCTGCCTTTGTTGTTAATTTTATCCTTACACCGATATTCGGTTTAATCTTATGAATTTTTGCTCTGTTCATTATCAAATCAAGCTCATTGCTCATTTCCAGAACAAAAAAGCATTTATAACCCAGTTTTATCGCAAACAGTCCCAGGTCTATAAAAGATTCATCTTTGTAACCGTTGCAAATTATGCAGGCATCTTTATCATCAATCATGGACAAAGCTACGATCAATTCCGCTTTACTGCCGGCTTCCAAACCATGATGGTACTTAGAGCCGAATCTTGTGATCTCCTCTATAATCTGCTGCTGCTGATTGACTTTTATCGGATAAACTCCTCTGTATTGATTTTTATATTTGAATTTTTCTATGGCTGATTTAAATGATTCATGTATGCTGGTCAATTGAGAATCTAAAAAATTCTCTATTCTGAGTAATAGAGGCATATCAAAACCTCTCTCTTTAATACCAGAAATTATATCGATCAGGCTTATCTCTTTTTTGCCATCCCTGGTATCGGCAGTTAAAATCACTTCACCCTTCTGATTTATGTCAAAATAACCGGCGCTCCAGTTATTTATACCGTATAACTCTTTAGCCTTATCAATATTCCATCTGTCCAATATTTCTTTCTGTACACCGTTAACCATATTATTTTTCCTGACTTAAAATGAATAATGTTCATTATGCAAAAAAATTTAGAATTTGTTAATACATAATTAATAAAAAAGTGAAATATTTATAGAAAAAATTTTTAAAAAATCGAATGATTTTTAAAAACCTTGCGACTTAAAGCTATAAAAAAAATAACTATCAATAGAAATTGAAGTTAGAAAATTAAAAAAGGAGAAAGAAATGAACAAAAAAAATTTACTTTTGATTGTCACATTATTTTTATTGATGTGCATTATCTGGAACTGCGCTATGCCTACAGGCGATGTTTCAAAGAAAAAACCAGGAGGCGGGAGCGGTATAATTATACCTGTTGGACCTGAAAACCCTACTGAAAGCGATATTGTTCAGTTGAACAGACATCTTACGAATAATCTCTTATACGGCAAAAAAATATTAAAAGATGTAATTGAAGCTTATCCGGAAATACTTGAGTTTTATGGGGAGGCTAAAAAACAACACATACTGAATGTATTAAATGTATCTATGTCAACTTCTGTCGGAAATGAAAGTGTAAATAATGCATTTAATTACAACAATTTTAATTTACTTTCCAACACATATTTATACTC
>JAFGQB010000240.1 GCA_016935915.1 Spirochaetota bacterium | reverse complement strand
TTCTCCCCTGCCGGAAGGTTTGCCTTTTGTGAACTTTTCACCAGGAGGAGTAGGAATATGACCGGGTAATACATGTTCAGATTTACTTCCTTTATATGCAACCGGCAGACTATTATTTAAAACATCCGGACTCAAATTACCCGTGATCTTTCCGATATATGGATGCGGCAATGATGATGTAACAGTTGAACCGCCTATCCTTACTTCAACAAGATGCATGTCAACACCTATCACCTGATCATTGTACTTTGCAACTGCTTTATTGCCTGCAGTTAACATTCCATCAAAAGAAATAAGACTCCTTGAAGTCATGATACACTCGTTTTGCGAATCTATATTCAATGATTTTCTTGTATTAATATCTATTTTGCTTCTTTCTGATTTCATTCTCAAGATTCTTGATGATATGAACTTAAGATTGCTGCTTTTTATTTTCAACTTTCTGCATTTGATATTTATATCACCAAGCTCATTTTTGATCTCAAAACCGTTGTTTTTATCAATAATTACCCTGATTTTGCCGTCTTTTGTCCTAATAATAATTTTTTCTTCTTTTTTAGTATTATCCATGATTATACTTGTTCCGGATTTTGTTACAATAGCATTTACATTATTCAGCTTTATAGTGCCCAAAGGATAATTGTCAGACGCTCTTTTTATTGCGCCAAAGACTATCGCGAAATTGGGATTGCTGTTTATGAACAAACATATAACAAGTTCATTTATCTCAGGAATAAAATAAATACCTTCATCGCTTCCCGAATAAGGTCTGATCAGAGGCAGCCAGTTTGAAACTATGTTCCATTGAGAAAACCTTACCTTAATCCTTCCTTTATTTTCAGGGTCATCATTATCCTCAACAATTGCAAATTGGAATTTAAGTTTTTTTCTGATATTATTTTGGATAAAATAATCTGACGATGAATTTATGCTCACAATCTCATTATTAATAAAAAACATGGATAAGCCTTTTTTACTTTTTTAATTTTTAAATTTTTTAACTTTTTTACTTAATTTAATTACTTGTAATTCTTATATATATTTTAATGCAATATTTCAAGCTTTTTTTTTATTTTTTTAAAAGCATCTTCCTGTAGTCTTTTTTAAACAATTATTGCTGTCGCACATATAGCATACTTCATTAGTCATTTTCTGTTCGGTATAAAAATCTTTTATATTCTGCAATGTTGTATCAGCAATGCTTTTCAAAGCCTCTTTTGTAAAAAAAGCCTGATGGGAAGTTATCAAAACATTTGGAAAGGTCAATAATCTTGCAAGCACATCATCATTAATTATTTCATTTGAAAAGTCTTCAAAAAAATAATCACTCTCTTCTTCATATACATCAAGTCCTGCATAACCAATTTTGTGATTTTTTAATCCCATTATAAGCTCTTTTGTATCTATCAACTGCCCTCTTCCCGTATTAATGATCATCACATTATCTTTCATTTTACCTATACTATCCTTGTTTATAATGTGATAAGTTTCCTTATTTAACGGACAATGAAGAGATATTATATCAGACTCTTTATAAATCGTATCAAGGTCAACATATTTAAATCCCAGTTTTTTAGCAGCATCATCTTCAGTAAACGGATTATATGCCAAGACCTTCATGCCAAATCCGCGCAAAATTTCAATAACAATTTTGCCTATCTGTCCTGCTCCTATTATGCCTGCAGTTTTATTGTAAAGGTCAAATCCTAAAAGTCCGTCAATATTAAAGTTATTATCATGGGTCCTGAAGTAGGCTCTATGGATCTTCCTGTTCAATGTCAATATCAAGGCAACTGCATGCTCAGCCACTGCATGAGGAGAATAAGCAGGAACTCTAACTACATGAACCTTTTTATAAACTTCTTTTAAATCCACATTATTATAACCTGCACATCTCAAGGCGATCAATTTTATACTATTTTGATAAAGACTGTTTATCACCTCTTTATTGAGTATGTCGTTTACAAAAGCACAGATTACATCATACCCCGCAGACTGTATAACAGTATCGGGATTTAATTTGTTTTTAAAATATTTTATTTTAAAATTGTATATAGCATTGGCATCATCAAATGATCTTATATCATAAGGCTTTGCATCAAAAAAAGCAACTTTTATATTTTTCATAAATTTTTCCTTTTAAAAATTATATGAAATTAATTTTAAAAAACAATTTTCTTTACATTTACGGAACAATTGTAAAAAAATATAATCACGAAGGCATTTATAAAATAAAAAATTTAATTATAAAAATAAAAGAAAAAAAATAAATTGAAAAAGGAAGATTCCGGATTGCCAAAGCGTCAAAAAAAACGCACTTTAAAAAAAGCTTGAAAGTCTTTCTCTGTAATCTTTGCATCTTTAAGTGAGATATTTTTATTATCAGAAAATATACCAAAAGGCATATTTCTATAACATTCAATTAATCATATATTAAAATCAGCAGAATATGTGATGAAAAGTTTATTGATATATTTATAAAAAGTATTTTTATATTTTATGA
>JAFGQB010000239.1 GCA_016935915.1 Spirochaetota bacterium | reverse complement strand
GAGAAGCCTAACTTTTATCAGCGTGTTGAATCTGTAGTTAGGTGGTGTATTTTTTACCAATTCAATGTTGGGTGTTTGAAAAAATTTTCAATTCTACGTTCTGCTATTTTTATATAATCATTATTAATTTCATAACCTATATATTTTCTAAAGTTTTATGAAGTAATAATTTTTTCTCTGACAGAACCGGACTCCATTCCAACTTTTCCTGTACGAGAAGATTCAAGTTCAGCAATATGAATTAATTTGTTTACCCTGACTAAAGGTGATCCTATTTTCCCTGACATAACAATTCTGGAACTAGATGGAATATTAAAGATTACTGATCAAGTAAGAAAAACAGTAATTAATTGCTCTAAAATTGAGCTTCCGATAAAGAGAATAGTAAATTTAAAAAAAGGAGTTCAAGATACAGTTGATCCTGAAACTCCCTTTTTATTAACTTTTTACATAGTGAAGAAATAAACTTTTTACATGATGTTAACTTTTTTACATGGTGAAAAATTAAACTTTTTTCATCAATTTTATTCAAGTCTACTTTTTACATAGTAAATGTTAAAACTTTTTACATCACCTCCTTGGTCAAACTTTTTACTTAGTAAATTTTATACTTTTAACATTATATTTTTCATATATATAATCGCAAAAAAGTCAAAAATCATGCGTTTTTTTTTAAAAATTTTAAAAAAATTTTTTTAGAAAATTATATTTAATTCCTTGATGATTTATGAAAAAATGCAATAATTGATCATATGCAGCTTAAAAAAGAACTCAGCACAATTGATGTTTTCAGTATTGCTTCAGGAGCTATGATCAGTTCTGGACTGTTTGTACTTCCCGCTGTTGCTTATAAAATTGCCGGTATCGGGATAGTGTTTTCTTATTTTTTTGCTGGATTTTTTATGCTTCCTGCATTATTTACACAGCTTGAACTCGTAACTGCCATGCCGAGAGCTGGGGGAACATATTTTTTTTCAGAAAGGATTTTGGGTACTGCAGTAGGTGTTATAGACGGATTCGGCAACTGGTTTTCTATCAGCTTAAAAAGCGCTTTTGCACTGATAGGTATAGGAGCCTTTGCCGAATTGCTTTTTCCGGGGATTAGTGAATTCCAGATGAAGCTGATTGCCGGGAGTGCTTGTCTTTTTTTTACAACTATTAATTTAATAAACGTCAAATCATCAGGGAAAATACAGGTTATTTTAGTTGCTTTTCTTTTGTTTATTTTAACACTTTTTATACTTTTCGGATACAGAAGTATGGATTTTCATTTTGTCCCGAGATTGACGGCAAAGACAGACTGGAGCAAGGTTTTAACGACTACCGGGATGGTTTTTATATCGTATGGCGGTTTAACAAAGGTTGCAAGTATTGCTGAAGAGGTAAAAAATCCAAAAAAAAATATTCCAAAAGGAGCAATAACAGCATTTATTGTAGTTCAGACTTATTATATACTTGTTGTTTTTATCATTGTAGGATTGCTGCCTCATAATAAACTTATTTACACTCATACTCCGGTTACTGATGCGGCTGTATCTATGTTTTCACAGAATAACTATGTGTATATAGCACTTGTTCTTACTGTAATTGCTGCAATGCTGGCATTTATCACAACAGCAAATGCAGGGATTATGACTGCTTCAAGAGTACCCTTATCCATGAGCAGGGACGGACTTTTACCTCAGTTCATTAATATTGTCAGCAAAAAAAGAAAAATACCTGTAGTTTCAATACTTTTAACAAGTATGTTTATGCTCATTGTTATTTTTTTACTTGACATTGAAAAGCTTGCCAAAGTTGCATCGCTGTTTATGCTTCTGCTTTTTACAATGATTAATTTTTCTTTGATAGTTATCAGATATTCTAAAGTGTCTAATTATAAGCCTGCTTTTAAATCACCTTTTTTCCCTTTTTTACAGATATTCGGGATTTTGATTTATTTATTTCTTATTGTAAAGATGGGATTATTTACAACAGTAATAGCCTTTTCTTTTATTGTACTTGCTCTTTTCTGGTTTTTTATTTATGTAAAAAAGAAGGTTAAAAGAAAATCCGCTTTAGTTCATATGATTGAGAATATTACAGGACCTGATCTTACTGATAAAGATAAAGAGCTTGAAGGTGAACTGCTTGATATTCTTATTGAAAGAGATGAGATTGTACTTGATCGTTTTGATAAAATTATTAAAGATTGTACGGTTATAGACCTTGACAGAACTGTGACCCGAGATGAATTGTTTAAAATAATTGCACAAAGAGTAAGTAAAACATGGAACATTGATGAAAAGGAAATTGAGAAAAAACTCAATGAAAGGGAAGCACTTGCTTCCACTCTGATCTATCCGGGAGTTGCACTCCCTCATGCCATACCTCATATCATTATAGCAGGGGAGCATAAATTTGACATTATGCTTATAAGAAACAAATATGGTATTAAATGGAATGAGAACGGGGAGGTTGTCTACACTGCATTCTGTATTATAGGGACAAAGGATGAAAGGAATTTTCATTTAAGGGCGCTTATGTATATTGCTCAGATCCTGCAGGATCCGGACTTTCATAAGGAATGGGTAAATGCAAAAAATGAAAATGAACTTCGTTCAGTGATACTTTTAGCGAAGAGAAGAAGGAAATGAGTTTGAAGTTTTTATTGTATTTATCAAAATCCAGATTAATTACAAAAAAAGGAGCCCAAGATCAAACCTGATCCTGAAACTCCCTTTTTGCTTACTTTTTACATAGCAAAGAATAAACTTTTTACATAATGTAAACTTTTTACATTGAGAAAAATTATACTTTTTACATCACCTTTTTTACGGTCTACATTTTTACATAAAAATTATTATAACTTTTTACTTCACCTCCTTTGGTCAAACTTTTTACATAGTAAACTTTAAACTTTTAACATTATATTTTTCATATATATAATCGCAAAAATGTCAAAAATCATGCGTTTTTTTTTAAAAATTTAAAAATTTTTTCTATGAATTTATTTAAGGTTACAAGAAATTAATAATTGTTAGGTCGAATTTCGAATTACTTATATTTATAAAATTTTTCACTTTATTTGAAATGACAGAAGAAATACGAATGGAAAAAAATGTCACATTCAATGTTTGTTCATCACAAGATCAAGCTCTTCTTCCTTTTTTATTCCTTAATTGATCCTGACAATAAACCTCTGATAAAATATTTTCCTGCTACTATGAATATAAATATTACAGGCAATGATGCGATTATTGCGCCTGCCATGGGTTCGTTCCATTTTACAGCTTCGCCTCCTGCAAGTTTGGCAAGTCCGACAGTTATCGGATTGGACTCCTGCTTGGTAAGACATACTCCCCACAGGAATTCATTCCATATCTGTGTAAACTGCCAGATGCCTACCACTACAAAACAAGGTATAGATAAAGGAAGAAATATTCTGTAAAAAAGCGAAACAAATCCTGCTCCGTCAATTACGGCTGATTCCAGAATTGAATTATCTATCTGGTCATAATAATTTCTGAATAATAGAGTGACAATTGGTATACCGTAAACAACATGGGCAAGTACAAGTCCCCAGATGGAACCGTATAATCCCAGTTGTTTTGTCATTTGAAATAATGGTATTAGTATTATTTCATAAGGAATGAACATGCCGAAGATAAAGAACATAAACACTATATCACTGCCGGGAAATCTTTTTTTTGAGAAAATATAACCATTTATTGAACCGATCAGGCTTGAGATAATTGTAGCGCTTACAGTTAATATAAGGCTGTTTTTAAAATTTGGACCCAGTTTATATATTGCTTCAATAAAACCATTTATATTAATATAACCGGGAGGTATCCAGACAGTCAATAAATTAATATCTTTAGGATCCTTTATTGCGGTTATTAAAGTCATGTACAACGGAACCACAAAGACTCCTGCTGTAAAAAGTAAGATTATATATTTACCGGTGCCTGTTTTAAAAAGCCTGCTAGTCATTATTATTTAGTCCTTTGTTTGTATAAATAAATAAGATATGGTATTGTAAATAAAGATGAAAGGATCAATAATAGCACTGCAATCGAAGCACCGAATGCAAAGTTGTTTGCCCTGAAAGTTGTCAGATACATTAAAACCGAAGGGTGGCTTGTGCCTGCATTATCCGTACCTGCCATTGCAAAAATCAGGGCAAATATCTTTAAAGAAATATGTGATATGATTATTATAGCGCTTAAGGTTATAGGCCATAAATTTGGGATTGCGATCTTCAGATAAAATTTCATATCGCTTGCACCGTCTATTTTTGCCGCTTCATATAAACTTACCGGTAATCCTCTTAAACCTGCAAGATAAAGCGCCATTGTATATCCGCTGTACTGCCAGACTGCTGCAATTATTATACCAATTGATGCCAGGTTAAAACCGTGCATTTCTTTTAAATTAATCATCGGCGGAGCAAAAAATAATTCGATAAAAAAAGATATAAAAAATATTATAAATAAAATCGAATAAATTATTAATTTTATTTCATTTTTTTTTAATATGATAAGTCTTAATATTACAAAAAAAAGGATTAAAGAAATAAAAACTGTTATGATCAGAGGAATATCCTGCCAGTTAAAGTTCAGGATTGAAGTTCTGGAACTCATCCATAAAAACTCAATCCTGGGCAGCTTAATTAATGTTGGCAGGACATTAAAACCTCCATTGGGTGCAAATAGCCATCTCCAGATTGTTCCGGTAACTATAAATGACAATGCAAAAGGATATAAAAAAAGAGTTCTGAAGAAACTTTCTCCTCTGGGATATCTGTCAAGTAAAACGGCAAGGAAAAATCCTAGAATAAGAGACCCCGATAAAATGAAAAGCCAGTAAAATACTGCATTTACCATATCCTGTCTGAATCTTTGCCAGATTATACTTGTAAAAAGGTCAGAATAATTGGCAAAGCCGACAAAATTTATAACCGGATTTATTTTTAATCCTGCCCCTTTTCCCCAATCAGTCAGAGAAACAAAAACTGTATTTAAAATAAATCCGTATACAAATATTCCAAGTAATATAACTGATGGCAGGATTACTACAATTGATATAATATAGTCTTTTTTAATTTTCATTATAAATAAATTTTAAATCTGTCCCAAAAATATAAAAAATTATATTTTTGGGGACAGAGCTTTAATATTTTATCAATTTATATATTTTCGTATAATGGCAGCCTTCCTATTTCGCCATGCCGTTTTGTATGGCAATAGCCTGACAGGCATTAGCGGCTTTTATGGGATCCATGCTTTTTAAGAACAGTTCCATAACTGTTGAGAAGTCATTCATAAAACCTTCATTTGCTACAACACCGTGAGTGAGACTTCCGACGATTCTGTTTGACTGAAAGTCTTTTGATGCTGATTTTGCATAATCATTGTATTTTGAAAGTTCCGAATCTTTTCTTGAAGAGATCGAACCTTTAAGAGGATTAAATGCATCCTGTCCTTCCTTTGAACCGCAGATTTTAAGCCATTCAATGATTGCCGCAGGATTTTTAGCTCCCTTGGGATAACCAAAACTGTCTGCAAGAAACATAAAAACACCGGAGTTTCCAAAAGAGGGCGCCCAGTTATAGTCAACACCCGGTTTCAGTTTAAGAGTTGTGCTCATATAGCCGCTTGCCCAGTCACCCATTATGTTAAATGCCGCTTTACCGTTTACGACAAGATCTGTTGCCTGCTGCCAGGAAAGAGAAGCGCTGTCTTTATTAGTATATGATAAAACTTTGCCGAATGTTTCCCATACCTTTACAACATCACTTCCTGTCCATGAGAGTTCTCCTCTCCAGAGCTTGTCGTACTTATCAGCACCCAGAACTCCTAATGCAACTGATTCCCAGAGATGGTTCACTGTCCAATTTTCTCCCAGAGCAAGAGGTATGATGTTTTTTGCTTTTAAAGCTTCCGCTGCCTTAAAGAAATTATCGATTGTTTTCGGCACTTCAATATTCCATTTTTTAAGATTATCCGGTATGTACCACATTACATTTGATCTGTGAATGTTTACAGGAACTGACCATATACCATCCTTTGTCCCGAGCAGTTTAATAAGATCTTTGGGAAAAACATCCATCCATTTTTCACTTTGATAAAGCGGTGTAAGATCCAGCATTCTTTCAGCTGCTACCCATGTGCCGATGAGCTCCTGTCCTGCATGGACCTGGAAAGAGTCGGGAACATCCCCTCCAAGCATTCTTGTTTTTAAAACTGCTTTTGCGTTTACTCCCGAACCGCCTGTTACAGTTGCATTAATAACAGTAACATCAGGATACTTTGATTTGTAAAGTGATATCAGGGATTCAAGAGCCGGTCCTTCATCACCTGCCCACCATGAATAGATTTCAAGATTACCTTTCGGCATCTCATCTGTTAATTTTACCTTTTCTATTCCTTGAGAAATTCTGCCAGATTCGGCTTTTTTACAGCCGTAAAATAGTAATAAAAAAAGTGATATGAACAATACAAAAAATAAAGTTAAAAATTTTTTAATCATAAAATACCCTCCAAAAAAAATTCAGACTTGATTAAATATAAGTCGATATGACAACAAGAAATTAAAAATGCCGTCATAACCTTGTAATTCTTTTATTATATTAAATTATAATCTTTACAAGTTGTACATGTCAAATAGAAATTAAAAAATCTATAAAGAAATAAAATAATAAAAAAATTATAAAGAATTAAAACATCTCACCAACACTTCATCTATCGGCTTTTTAAATCTTTTTTCTTCTGTAAAGGCTCTGATTTGAAGAGCGAAAAAACGCGTGAGACTCAGTGCCAAAATAACGAAGCATGCTGCCTGCGTCCCCAGATAAAAACTCCAGTTAATATATCTGATAAAAGTAAAAAGCCGTAACCTTTACAAATCCCATGTATTATTTCGCTTCCAAGCTGGAGTACTGCTGACTCAGTATCAAAATAACCATCAGGTTCAGTTACGGGTTTTCCTTCTTTATTTATTAAAAAACTTTACTGATATTTATGTCAATTTTTCATTATCAACACTTAAAACATTTTTTTTAAAGACACTAAGCTGCAAAATGCTCTAATTTTTTTTATCTGATTTTTTATACATATCTTGTTCCTTAATTAAAATATAAGCGAATTGATTAAAAAAAGCAATTGATAAGTTAATGTAAAATGTCTTTGTTTAAAATTTAAGAAATATTATTTAGACAATATGATTTGACTTTTGATATATTATTTTCTATATTTAAATAAGGGGGATTTATGAAAAAGAAAATTATATTAATAATTTCAATCTTGATGTTTTTTGCATTGTTTTCATGTCTAGCAATAAATAACTCAAAAGTTAAACCGGATTTGAAAAAATATCTTTCATCGGCTGAACTTGAAAAGCTGATTGAGAAAATTAAAAGCGGCGAAGAAAAAGATATTGTTATTGTGGACGTAAGACCTGCCTCTGTTTATGACAGAGCTCATGTACCTACTGCTGTAAATATTCCAAACGGAATGACAAATAATGCATTTAATCATCTGAAGGATAAAGATCTTATTCTTTACTGCGAAACAGGAGGCAGAGTTGAATTTGCAAAAAAGAACATGATCAAAGACGGTTTCAAAAAAGAAAGACTTTTAAACTTTGGAGGTTTTACAAACTATAAAGGTAAAATAGAGAATTAACACAAAGAGTTTTAAAGACTGTCTGAAGTGTCTGCTTTGGATAACTAAGATTTATCTTGAAAATATTAATTATATTGTGTTATAAGTGTTTATTGATATAAAACCGTATTTTTAGTTTTATATTGTAAACGTTATTTTCTTCGTTATAAAACGGGTCATAAATTGACGTTTAAAATTTGTATATCAATTATTTTAACAGGGAGGTAATGAAATGTCTGATAAAGGTACAAATAAAAAAGTAACCAAGGTGGGGGGAGGGGATATTTCATCTTCCGCTTCCGGAAAGGATACAAAGTCCTTTGTCGCAAGCGACGAAAGCAAGACAAAAGCAAGAAATCTGCGCATATTTGCAATAATTTCATGGATTATTGCCATTGGTTTTGAAGTCGCAGCGATTCTTCTTTTGAAAAAAGTGCCGATCAATATGGTCTGGCTGATTATACTTATTGCAGCAGATTTGATTTTTGCTGTTGCAGGCTCGCTTTTATGGAAACAGGCAAACAGATTTGATCCTGCAAGCGAGAAAGAGAAGATAAAATTCTTCATACAGAACCAGCTGGGCGTGATAATAGCCATGATCGCTTTTCTGCCGCTTGTTATTCTTATCTTTACCAACAAAAATATGAACGGCAAGCAGAAAGGCATTGTAGGCGGTGTTGCAGTTGTTGCATTGATAATAGCAGGAATAATGGGCATTGATTTCAACCCGCCGTCAATAGAGCAGTACACTGAGCAGACCGAAAGAGTCAAAGAGCTTAATGATGGAGTGAATCATGTTTACTGGACAAAATCGGGCAAGAGTTATCACCTCTATTCGGATTGCTCATACATCAATACTGACAGGACAACAGAGATATTTGAAGGTACAGTTGCTCAGGCAAGGGAATTAAAGAATATAACTGATCTTTGCGACCGCTGCGAATCAAGAAGAATAAAGGAAAAAGGTCTTAATTTGCCTTTGCCCGATAAAACGACCAATTAAAGTAATTTATATAAACGGCCATACTTCGCAAGAGACGGAGTATGGCTTTATATTTTTAATGATGCTCCGTATAGGAGTGAGATGACTATTGTTCTTTAAGTTTTTTTCTAACCGGGGGAGGAGAATATATGAAATATATTCTTGTCTTTATTTTTGTTCTGGCTGATTTATTGATTGTTCTTCCGGCTGATATAATACCCACATATGCCCATGACCCTTTCGTTATCAAGGAAAATGATACTTATTATTTTTTTGCCACAGGTCAGGGTATTACAATACAGAGATCAAGAGATCTGATGAATTGGGATTATTCAGGATCGGTTTACCCTGTTATTCCTGATTGGATGTTGAAGGAGATCCCGGGATTTACAGGGAGGATATGGGCGCCTGAAATAAAATTTATTAATGGGAAATATTATCTCTATTACAGTGTTTCAACATACGGATCAAACCGTTCATTCATCGGCCTTGCTGTAAATAAAACCCTTGATCCACAAAGTTCCGACTATAAATGGATTGATGAGGGAAAAGTTATCGAATCTTTCAAAAAAGATAACTGGAATGCAATTGATCCTAATTTAGAAACTGACGGAAAAGGCGTCTATTATCTTTCATTCGGTTCTTTCTGGGATGGGATCAAAATGATAGAGATAAATATTGAGACCGGCAAGGCATTGAAAAACCCGCCGAAGTTGTTCTCTCTGGCCAGAAGGCCTGGATCAACTGCCATAGAAGCGCCTTTTATCTTAAAAAAGAATAATTATTTTTACCTTTTTGTTTCCTTTGATTACTGCTGTAGAGGAAGCGACAGCAACTATAAGATATTTGCCGGTAGATCGGAGAATATCACAGGCCCTTATTATGACATGAAAGGAGTCGATATGATCAACGGCGGAGGCACATTGATCCTTGAAAACTATGGACAGTTCCGAGGACCCGGGCATAATATGATTTTCAGCGAGAATAATACTGATTGGCTTGTATATCACGCATATGACAGCACAAGAGGCGGCGTATCGGTATTTCAGATCAGAAAACTGGATTGGTCTGATGACGGCTGGCCGTCTGCCGGAAGGTTAAAAAATCAATGATCAACATTAATATAAATTCTTCTGTCTGTTTTTTATCCAATCATTATGCCTTTATAAAAATAGAAAGCCCTTTTTACCTGAGTCAAATTATTTATTTAAGTGGAATTAAGTCAATGATAAGAGGCGTCATATCTTTCTTTTTTAAAAAAAAATATTGTAATATGTATTCTTAATAAAGGATTTATTAGTAGAAGTATTTAATTTTTACTAATAAAAATTTTAATTTTAGGGGGTTTATATGGTTAATTTACTTTTAATTATCGGTGTGATATTGACGGTCTTGTGGCTGCTGGGTCTTATTTCTTCTTATACACTGGGCGGAGGTATACATATTTTACTTGTTATTGCTGTTATAGTAATAATTATATGGTTCGTAACTAGAAGAAGATAAAGCTATCCAATGGATTTCAGTGTTATTTAAAGAATGAATTAAAGTGAAATTTTAATTTAAAAGGAAAGAAGGTTTTTATGAAAAGTTCATTGGCATTGAATATTTTAAGAATAAGTTTGTTCCTGGTTTTTATCGGTCTTTTATTACCCATAAGCTGTAATTCAAATGGTTATCAGATGGCACAGGGAATTCTGGGAAATACAGAACAGGCAAAGAATGCATCATTTCTTTCATCTGTTGAGGATATTTACGGATATCTGATGTTTGGCGTTTTTGTATTCGCTTTAATTGGATTAATAATAACTTTTTTAAAAAATGTAAATAATAATTTCTATCTGGGCTTTGCCTGTCTTATTATAAGTTTTATTTTAATATTAATAATCGGAAACAGACTTAAAATACATTTTAATTTTAAAGAGTTTAAAGTTTACATCATCGCAGGGGGGATACCCATAATTGTTAAATTATTAATCGGATGGTATTCGATGATAATAGGATATATATTGGGTACAATCGGATTTATTTTAAAAATTTTGAAAAAAATCAACTGATATTCCTGTTTTGATCAATAAATTAAAAATCAGTTGGGTACAGAAGATAAGCTTAATTGCCTGTCTTCTGTATTTTTAGAAATATATTCAATAAAATTATTATTGAATGGAAGGATAAACATATGAAAGTAAAAGTAAAAATTTCATTTTTAAATTTTATTTTTAGGACACTAATACTTTTTTCTTTATTGTTTATACTTGGCTGTGACTTAATACCCAATGACAATACTGTAGAATATAACTCAAAGGCTATAATAGTTACCGTAGACGGACTTTCATTTGCCAATACGCTGGTAATGGGAACTGCCGTTATTCAAAACAGCAATGATTATCTTAAGGTAAATCTGAAAAAGATTATAAATTCAAAATTAATCAGAAGCTATACATGGAGCGGTGATGCTGAAGATACTGCCGCCATTCTCTCATCTTCAGACAGTGGAATTCGTAAATTTTTCCTTGATAATTATCAGGAAGCAAAAGAAACCGGTAAAGCGTTCATTGTAGTTTGCCACAGCTGGGGGACATTTCTCTCTTATGTTGCTTTGTCACTTGAACCGACTATTGAATGCGATCTTTTTATTACTCTGAGTTCTCCTCTGGGAACTGCTTCAGGATTGCCGGATTCTCCTGAAAAAATTGTCCGCGATTTCACTGATGCCAAACTTGCCGAACTTTTATTTGATATTTCAGGTATCGCTTATCCGGATACAAAGCTGTTTTATAACTTCTGGGCAAACGGTGATCTTATCTCCGGGCCTCTTTCTGGTAAAATCCCGGCTTCGCTGATTGTTCATGATGTCAAGATTGACCAGGTGATTTCTGATTACCGGTATATTACAGATGCTTTCTTCTGGCATAAATTTACAGCGCTTGGAGAAGAGGTCGTAACAGATATAACCTATCAGGTATATTTAATTTCAATTGGCATACTTGATATCTCGCCGACAAGGGATGTTTTCATAAATCAAGTTACAGATCTGATACAGACCGCAAGCGGCTATTGAGGTGTAAGAATTAAAATTTGTATGACTATGACCTGAATTTTTTTAATTATTTTAACCATCTTTACTTTTTTATTAATTGAAAACTTCAGCATGAAATAAATTTATAAAAATTTATAATTTTTATCAGTAATGCATAAAACGGTTGCTTAATATGTATTCATTAATTCATCCAGCCAGAATAAAAAAATATTTTTTAAGCTTGATGAGGAGAAATAACAGAATATGAAAATTTTTTTTTATTTATATATTTTTATATTTTTAATAATTCATTTTAATGCATCATGCAATGAATTTAAACCTCTCAAGTCAAAGGCCGGCATAGAATACTTCAATTATAATGGTAAAAAAATTGCTTACAAATATTTTAATAAGGATACAGGCAAAAAAACCATTTTACTTATTTATGGTTTTTGCGGAAATATCGAAATGATGGAGGCATTCTGCCCGTTCATAAGCCGTGAATATAAAATTTTAGTTATGGATTTTCCCGGGCATGGTTATTCGGAAAAAATCGATCATGAACTTACAGTCGAATCTGTTACAAAAATTATTAATGAATTGCTGATAAACTCGGCTGAAAATGAAATTTATTTAATCGGCTACAGCATTGGAGGCACAATAGCGCTTAATTTTTATCGTAAAAATCATGAAAAAGTTAAAAAAATGATTTTATGGAATACAATGTCATATTTTAAAAATAAATATAGCAGGAAGTTTTTTTTTAATAACCTTGAAAAATCATTAATATCCAACTATAAATATACAATTACAAAAATTTGTATTCCAGTTATTGCTGATCTGAAATTTACTCCTTTAATGTTCAAACAGGCTGATATTATTTCTATGTACAATGACCGTGAAAGCGTTATATCATTATTAAGATCCTGCTTAAATTTTAATGCAGGCGATGTTTTAAAAGTGATCCGGTGCGATACTCTTGTTATGGCAAGCCGTTTTGATTTGTTGGTTCCTTTAACTTATGTTGCAAAAGATGTTAAAGAAATTAAAAATGCTAAATTTATAGTTTCAAGTATAGAGGGGCATCTGGGGATTATTTCCAATCCCCTGAAATATTCTAAGATCATTACGGATTTTTTTTAAGATATCATTCTTTATTATATAAAAAAGCGGATTAAGTCTGTAAAAAGTGGAAGCAAATTATTTATTCGGTTAGAATTTTATTTTAATATATCTTTTAATGAAATTATTAATTTCTTAAAAAAAATCAAAATTAAAGGAGTTTATATGAAATCAGGTTCAGATTTTATCAGACCATTGAGCTTATTACAGCTTGCATTGGGATTATTTTTCGGACTTACGGGTTTAATGTACCTTTTAAACTACAGATCTACAGGAACGCACTTTGGAGGAGTATTCGGCGGCAATAATTTATTTAACTTATTAATTGTTTTGATCGAATTGGCTGTAGGGATTATATTTTTAATCGGATTATTTGCACAAATACCTTCCAGGTTTATGTTTATAACAGGTATGGTTATTTTAGTTATATGGATTATTTATATTATTATAGCTTACTTTATTAATGGTTTTTTAGAACCAGGATTTTTATCATGGCTTCAGAAATTGTCCCTGGAATTAATTGTTCTCGGCTGTATCTGG
>JAFGQB010000238.1 GCA_016935915.1 Spirochaetota bacterium | reverse complement strand
TGAATGAAACATTTGATGTTGTCTATACTTCAAAAGGAGTCATCAACTGGTTAAGGGATATTAATGAATGGGGGAGAATTATTTCAGGATATTTAAAGCCCGGAGGTTTTTTTTATATTATGGAGCTGCATCCGGTTAAATTTATGTTTGATGACACAATTAAAAATGAGCTTAAAATAAAATATTCATATTTTCATAAAAATGAACCTGTCTGTTTTGATGATGAATATCCAGATTATTCTGATAAAAACTATATTCCGAAAAATCCCACTTTTGAATGGAACTGGACATTGAGTGATATAATAAACTCATTGATAAATGCAGGATTAAAAATTGAGTTTGTAAGAGAATATGACAAGCTTTTCTATAACGGTCTGCCCGGTATGGAAAAGGATGAGAACGGATGGTGGTTTTTGCCCGGATATAAAGGGATGATACCGCTTACTTATACGATAAAAGCTGTAAAATAAAATGAGTGAAAGAACCGTCCTCTGACTCAATAAAATGAAGAAAAGCTAAATAATCTTGATTCATTGAGAAAATTTTTCTCAATTTCATTGTGTTTGAATAAATTTCTCATGTTTTTATGTAAAATAAAATCAAAATATATATTCTAACTTACGCTTTTTCAATTAGTTGCGTGATAAAATCAAATCTGGCACGCTCTATGCTTTATAATTATTGATAACTTTTTATTTAGGAGGAAAAAATGAGAAGATATTATGTAATAAGTTTAGCAGTAATTACTGCAGTATTGATGTTTGGAACAATATTATTTGCTTATTCTTATGGACCGAGGTTCAACTACAATTTTAAAGATTCTGACAGGGTAACCTTAAAAGGCAAGTTGATTTATGATAACAGAAGATTGGCTGAGCTTGAATCAGGAGGTAAGGTTTATAAAATAGCATTCCCTTATTTTATTATTGATGAATTAAAGATAAAGGATAAAGACAATGTTGAAATCGAAGGGTATAAAACCACAGGAAACTATTGCCCATATCCCTTTGTAGAAGATGATGAAGAAGTAGTTGTAGTGTCAAAAGTAACTTACAACGGTAAGTCCTATGATATTGATAAGGAATTGAAAGATAATAATTATGGTCCGGGCTGGGGCTGTGGAAGAGGAGGTTATGGCGGCAGAAATTATGACAGAAGAAGTCCCAGAGGCAGAGGCATGTGGTACTAATGAGACGGCTTTAATTTAACAGTTGAAAAAAGGGGGATAATATCCCCTTTTTTTGTTTAACCGAATGTTGATTTTAAAGCTCTGTCCCCAAAATTTGTTTAATTTAAACCATTGTTTAAGTAACGAAACAGAGGGAGCTATGCCCCAAAAAGATTAGTAACGCCTAATAATTTGAACTTTATTAAACAAAAAAATATGTGACAAAAAACAACATGTCGGATATAATAAAAAGGCAAAACAAATTGCTTCTAGTATTAATAAAAGGTATAAAATGAAGATCAATTTATTGGAAAACAACAGGATAATTTTAATTTTCATAATTTTACTGTTCATCTTTATAAATATATTTTTCTTCTGGGTTATTAAAAGCGAAATGAAAAATCAGGATCTCTTTATAAAATTTAGTCTGGAGAAAAAAATTTCATCTTTAATAGAAGCTTTGAGACAGAACAGGATCAATGAAACAATTGAAATGGATAAGGATTTAATCAGTTTCGGCTTTTATGATTCTGACGGTACAAAAATTTACAGCTACAAAAATGCACCTGAAAATATAATTACTGATTTTTATTTACCCTCAGATGATTTTTTTGAAAAAAGAAACGGCATAATAACATTAATCAGATCTATAGGCCCTGGGGGTACGTTTTTTTTTAATCCAGACATGCCCAGGAGAATGCCTCATCATATGTTTAACAACCCAATGATGTCAAGAATGATGAAATTTATATATATTCAGGTGAAAATTGAAAATAAAAGATACTTAATAATATATTCAATAATAATAGAACTTTTTTTACTGACTGTTTTTGTTATTATTATTTATTTCTACAGAATGAACATCATGTATAGAAAAAATTTAGAAAAACAGAAAGAGCTGGCAAAAATCGGTGAAATTTCAAGAACCTTGGCACATGAGATAAAAAATCCTCTGGGTTCCATCAGACTCCAGACCGGTTATTTAAAAAAGGTATTGCCAAAAAAATATTCCAGTGAATTGTCAATAATAGACGATGAAATATCAAGAATTAAAAAACTAACTGAAAAAATAAAAGAATTCCTGAAAGATCCGATAGGCAGCAAAGAAAAAATAAAAATAATAGATTTTATAAATAATATTATTAAAAATTATGATTATAAGATTATTTTTAACTTTAATGAAAATAATTATATAATTAATTTTGACACAGACAGATTACGATCAATTATTGAGAACATTATTTTAAATGCTATCGAAAGCTCAAAAGAAGCAAATACAGATTCCCCTGTTATAATTAATGTCATAAAAGAAAAAGATTATATTATAATAAGTGTTTTGGATAGCGGTATAGGACTTAAGACTTGTGATAAAGAAAAATTATTTGATGCTTTTTATACTACCAAGATAAACGGATCAGGTATTGGTCTTGCAATGGTAAAAAGATTTATAGAGGCTTCAGACGGTTCGGTAAAAATTGTACAAAAGAAAGAGGGCGGTGTTGAGGTCAAATTAAAAGTAAAGAGTGTATAAATGAAAATACTTGTTGTAGATGATGAAAAAAACATTACAGAATCAATTGTAAAATATCTTAAACTGGAGAAAATTAAGGCAGAAGCATGTTCCAACGGACTTTCAGCAAAAAGAATTCTGGAAGAAGAGGTTTTTGATGCTGCAATATTTGACCTTAAAATGCCCGGAATGTCAGGTATAGAACTGCTTAAATGGATCCATGAGCAGGGACCGTCAATACCCGTTATCATCATGTCTGCTTATGGAGAGATAAACGATGCTGTTGAATCCATGAAACTCGGAGCAAAAGATTATATTGTAAAGCCTTTTGATCCAGAAGAATTATTTATAAGGATAAAAAGGATTGTAGAAGAAAATTTAATAAGACAAAAAGTTGAATCAGGCAAATCAGCTGAAAGCGGAATAAATTTTATAGGTGAAACAAAAGAAATTAATAAAATAAAGCAGTTGATTGAGAAGGCAGCAAACACACCGTCTAATGTTCTTATAACCGGTGAAAGTGGCACAGGTAAAGAAATTGTCGCAAGACTGCTTCATGAAAAATCTGACAGGAAAAATAATAATTTTGTGCCAGTAAATATCGGAGGAATACAGGAAAATCTGTTGGAAAGCGAACTTTTCGGGTATGAAAAGGGTGCCTTTACCGGAGCAGATAATAAAAAAATAGGTTTATTTGAGCTTTCATCAAACGGAACACTTTTTTTGGATGAAATCGGAGACATGAGCTTTAACCTTCAAATTAAACTTTTAAGAGTTCTTCAGGATAAAAAAATTATGAGACTCGGCGGATTAAATTATATTCCTATCAATGTGCGGTTCATATCTGCAACTAATAAAAATCTTGAAAACTTGATAAAAGAAAACAAATTCAGAGAGGATTTGTTTTTCAGGTTGAATGTATTCAAAATAGAGCTGCCTCCTTTAAGGGACAGAGCTGAAGATATTCCACTTTTAACAGGCTATTTGATTCAAAAATTCAATAAAATTTTTAAAAAGAACATCAAAAGTATAAATAATGAAGCATTAAAGCTACTGCAGAGTTACAATTATCCCGGAAATGTAAGAGAGCTTGAAAATATCATAGAAAGAGCATTTATCTATTGTGAATCGGAAACCATAACAACTAAAGAAATCGATTTAAAAATGGACAACAGACAAGATAAAATAAAAACTGGCAAAATCAAAGACCTTGAGAAAAAATTAATAATTGAGGCTTTGCAGAAATGGGAAGGAAATAAGACAAAAGCAGCAGATGAACTGGGATTTACAAGAAGAACATTGTTTAATAAATTAAAAGAATATAAAATTAAATAATTCGGGGATAGAGGTGGTTTTTCAACTTAGCAATTGATTATGGACAACAGAACTGTTCCCATGACTCATTATTTTTTTATTAATATGCTGGGCAGCCATGTGCTTAAAAAAGGCAGAAATGAAATTAAGAGAAGCGTTATTATATTTGCCAACAGAAAAGGAATTGCCCCTTTAAATATTTTACCAATACTTAATTTTGAAATAGTTGATGCTACATTCAAACACATCCCTACAGGGGGTGTTACCAATCCAATAGCTAATCCTGAAATTAATATAACTCCAAATTGTATTGAATTGATGCCAATTGAATTCATGACCGGTAAAAATACAGGTGTTAATAATAAAATAGCAGGACTAACATCTACAAATGTACCAATAATTAGTATTATTAAATCAATAAAAACAATATAGATGAAATTTGGTAAATTCAATCCGGATGTAAAAGAAACTACTGCCTGAGGGATTTTTTCTAATGCCAGTATCCAGATATACAATTGGGATAAAGCAATAATTATCATTACATTTGCACTTGTTAAAATAGCACTTTTTATTAAAGAAGGTACTTTTTTAATATCCAGACCTTTAATAACAAAAATTCCAATTAACAATGCAAATAATACTCCTAAACCGGCTGATTCTGTTGCTGTTGCTATTCCAAAAACAACTGATCCTACAACAATAACAGGCATAATTATGGCTATTATAGATGTTTTTATTCTGTTAAATTTATCTTTTGTAGATAATTTTATATTTTCAACAGGATATTTCTTTAAATATGATATATATAGTGTAATGCCAAGCATTAATATCCCAATCATCACTCCAGGGATTAAACTGCCTAAAAACAATTTGCCTACCGACTCGTTTGCAATCCATGCATATATAACCATTGGTACACTTGGCGGGATGATCATTCCCATTGTTGAAGATGCTACTGTAATACCGCTTGAAAACTCAAGTGAATATCCTTTTCTTTCCATTTCAGGTATTAATGCAGCGCCAATAGAAGCAGTATCAGAAACTGATGACCCGGAAATCCCGCCAAAAATCATACTTGCCATTACATTTACTAATCCCAAGCCACCTCTAAATCTTCCAACAAATAATAAACTGAAATCT
Organism: Spirochaetota bacterium; assembly: GCA_016935915.1. Taxonomy (GTDB): domain Bacteria; phylum Spirochaetota; class GWE2-31-10; order GWE2-31-10; family JAFGQB01; genus JAFGQB01. The sequence goes on along the minus strand of JAFGQB010000238.1, from coordinate 24,423 downwards.
ATTAATCTTGTAGTAATACCACCTTCATTCATTAATAATCCCATTAAAACAAATAAAGGCAGTGCAATCATTGGATAAGAATTCATACCGGCAAAAAATCTTTGCGGTAAGATCGGGATAAGTTCAGGATGAACAAATAAAAAATAGATAAAAGAAGATAAACCCAATGAATAGGCTATTGGAATTCCTAAAAATAAAAAAATAAAAAGACTTATCAGTAGTATGCTCATTTTTTCCTCTTAGTGATTTGAAGCATTTCAGTTAGATCAATAATTATAAAATAAATACAATATAATATTACTAAACTACATCCAATTGGAACACTGATTTGAATGAATTTATTAGGCAATCTTAAAACAGGCGATTCAAAATAACCCACCATTTTTATCCATGATATACTGTACATTATCATAATAAAATTAATGAATATTATTGAAAGTAAACTAAAAATATTGACAATTATTTTCGGCAAATCCGGCAACTTATCGACAAAATATGTAATTTTTATATGATTCTTTTTTGCAAGACTTACAGAAGCACCAATTGCAGTTGTATAAATAAACAAAAATTCCATGGCTTCATTTCCGCCGAATATGCTCATATTAAACATACGCAAAATTACTAAAATAATAGTTAAAGATAATATAAAAAAAAATAATAAGGCAATAAAATAAAATAAAATTTCTGTGATAATTTTTTCAATGCTTTTTAATCCTTCAATAAATTTCACAAACAATGACTCCTATAATAATATATAAGAGGTGCTTTTTATTATTTTTAACCAGCACCTCTTATGTTTTTTTGTTTTAATTTTATTTTGAAGCTGAAATCTTTAATACTTCATTGATTTCATCCCAAGTAAAAAAACCCTGATCTGCATAGTATTGCCAAACAGGTTTTACAGCTTCTCTGAATTTCTCAACCTCAGCTGATGTGATTTCATTTGTTATTAATTTTTCTCTTAAAAAATAATAATATTCTTTTTCAGAACCAAGCCAGATTGTATCGCTATAAATCATTGCTGCTTCAGCAGCTGAATCAAATATCAATTTGAGATTATCGGGAAGACTGTTATACCATTCGGGATTTACATAAAATGGATCAGGGTGTAGTTCCCAGTTAACAACTGATAAATATTTTTGAACCTCATAAAATTTCATGTCAACTGTATTTGAAAAAGGATTTTCCTGTGCATCCACAACTCCTGTTTTTAATGCCATATAAGTTTCAGTGTATGCTACCTGCTGAGGGTTTGCTCCAAGTTCTTTAAAAGTTTTTAGCGTCATATCAATCGGAGGTGTTCTCATTTTTAAACCCTTTAAATCTTCAGGTTTTGAAATTGGTTTAATATTGCTGGTAATATTTCTAAATCCGCCGGCAACTCCGCAAGCCGGTATATAGAATCCATTTTCCATTGCATCCTTATTGATCTTTTTACCGAATTCACTTCTCATGACTTTAACTACCTGATCTGTATTTTCAAAAAGAAAAGGCAGAGTATAAATTAAATATTTTTTATTTGCTCTTTCAAAAAGCCCGCCTCTGCATCCCTGAATATTGCCGGTTTTTACCATATCCAATACTTCTGCTTCTTTACCCAATGTACCTCCTGTATAAATTTCCACTTTAATCTTTCCGTTAGATGCTTTTTCTACCTGATCTTTAAAGAAAAACATTGATTTACTTCTTGGATGAGAATCTGATTGAGAATTAGAATATTTAAAAATATAAACCCCTTTTTCGCTTTTAGCCCCTTTGCAATTAAACAATAATAAAACTGCAATACTAATAATAGCTAAAAACAATATTATTTTTTTCATTTTTTCCTCCTTTTTATAATTTAATTTTATATAAAATTATTATTTAATAAATAATTTTTAAATTTTAACGTTTTTAAAAACTTGATAATGCTAAATTAATAGTTTTTCATCTGAATATTAATTGTGTTTTTATTTTCTTGCTGATATTGAGAATTATCTATTTTGTGCTTTTTAATAATGTAAAAAAAAACCGCTAAAAAAAATTTAAAATGATTCTTTTTTTCCATAACTAATAAAATTATAGTAAAAAGCAGAAAAAATTGAAAGAAAAATAAAAAATATTATAGTTTTTATATTTTTTTTTAATAAGGCAGAACAATAAAATACATCATTAAATAATGACTTAAAGCTCCAAGCATTACCAGTATATGCCATATTTCATGAAACCCGAACTTGCCTTTGATTGGATTGGGTTTTTCTATATTATAGATAATAAATCCGGCGCTGTAAAATATCCCCCCTAAAACCAATAAAACTATTCCTGAGAGTTTAAGATATTTGAATAGCGGAATTGCGATCACTGTTCCAACCCAGCCCATTGTAATATATATCGTACTGGAAAACCATCTCGGTATATCTGGATAAATTGCTTTAATAACAATACCGATAACAGCAAGAGCCCACACCACGCCAAAAACCGACCAGCCGAGCCAGTTTTTTAACAGTATCAGGCAAAGGGGAGTATAGGTCCCTGCAATAAGCGGGAAGATTGCAAAATAATCAAAAAGTTTAAAAATAAATTCTATTTTAGGGCTAGAGTTAACGCCATGATGCAAAGTGCTTGCCAAAAAAACTAAAAGCAAGCTTGCTCCGTAAATAGAAAAACTAACTATATGCCACGGCTTGGATGCAATACTTGATTTTACAATAAGCACAACCAGACCAAATAAAGAAAAGATTGCCCCGATCATATGTGTTTGAGTATTGATTATTTCATCGGTAACATTTATGCTTCCGTCCTTGCTTAGTTTTTTTTTCTTAAAAATATCATTGAACATATATAAAATCCTTATTTTAATTTGATAAATTCCGAATTGTTCAGTGGTCCTTTAAAATAATAATCGATATTATATAAAGTAAAAATAATCTGAATTGCTTCTTCATAGTCCCGCCATAAGCTTCCGGTATTTCGCAACGCCTGCAGATCTTCAGGAAATACTCTTGATGTGTAATCCTTGTTCCATAAATAGCCTTGAGCAAACTGATATTTTGAAGTTCTCTTTGTTTTATCGTCAGTTAAGTCTGTATTTGTTGTTGTATTTTTATAATAAATATCAGGCAGAAGTTTTTTCCTTTCCAACCCGCCAAATCCCTTTGTTTCAGGAAATAAATATACATGAGTGGCTTTCTTAAATGAAATTCCATATTTAGTGTCCTTTAAAGGATTACCGTAAAATTTATCAAAATTTTTAGTTTTTAAAAAATCGATAAGCTTTTGCGATCTTTCAATACGTTCCTTGACTTTTTTTGCCCCGTCATTATCAATATAGAAATTATCAATGTATCTGATACCTCCGCTTTTTATTTCAAATATCTCAAGATTATCGATCACTTTGGAAAAATAAGTATTGTCTTTTTTTTTAAAAACTATTTTACCGTAAGCTTCGCAGAATCCTTCTGTCCATCCATTTGGCCAGCTTCCGAACAATCTTATTTCATTTATATCAAATAACAGGTCGCCATTTTGTCCATTTTTTAATTGCCCTCTTAAAGAAGACCAGCCTAGAAAAGGAGATGTCAACTCTGCATACTTTTCTCCTTTTGTTGTTTCTTTTATGCTTAGAGTTGATTCCGGGGCATTTAATGAATCGCTTGCTGCATATTTTTTTGTCGAAGAATACTTCGCGATCGTTTTACAGCCGAAAACAGCAATAGTTATAATAAACAAACATAAGATTATTGTTTTTTTCATTTGACGATCCTCCGTAATTTGCAAAGAACAACTTTAAGGGTATAAACTATAAACTGTTCCTTCTATAAATATAACATGAAAATCCGATCTTTCAAAATCATAATATGAATTTTTAAGAAAAAATCATAATTATATTTGATTTTTAAAAGTTATTTTTAAAAACTTAATGTAATTCCAATTGTCGGTATAATAGGGAAACTTGTGCTTGGATTTGGAGCCAAGGTTTCTTCACCTGAATATCTATCTGTCTGAACTGATTCAGAAGGGAATACATATTTTAACAAGTCTTCCACTCCAAAATATGCATCAAAATTCAGCTTTTTTTTAGGAAAATAAAAGCTGAATGTCATTTTTAAATCCAGCTTTGAATAAAAATTTTTTCTCAAAAAATCATCATATAATGTTTCTCTTGTGTACATTTCAACTATTGTTTGATCCTCATCATCCAGTACAGCAGCAAACATTTTTTTGTCTTTATATCTTTTTTTGGGCTGTCCTGAGCCAAGAGAGTTCATTATAGTTATAGTAAACCAGCTGGTTGGTTTAATATTTAAAACAAGGTTAATAATATGGAATCTGTGGAACTCAGGATAAAAATAATAGCCAGTCGGTTCTCCGTCCAATGTAGTATTGTTTTTTATATTTTCATTCTGAGGATTAATATATCGCGCATAAATAAATGAATAATTTATCATTCCTCCGACAAACCTTGTAAGATTTTTTTCAATCGTAATTTCAAACCCGCCTGTATGACCTATACCGTCTGCATGATAGTGAACAGTTGATTCATCAGGGTCAGATGAGGGTATAAAAATCAAATAAGCTCTGTGAAAATAAAATTTATAATATCCTTCAAACTTTATTTTAAGACCGAATACAAACTCAATTTCAGAGCTCAATACAGTTGTCAACAGTTTAGGAATAACCAGATCAAAGTCATTAACTCCATATTTTGATGTAACGGCAGACTCTATAGACGGAACTTTTGAAAAAAGTCCTGCTCCCGTTGAAAATGAGAGTTTCTTGATTGATTTTTTATCATTTATTACAGTATAAGTTAATAATAGCCTTGGACTTGCCACAGGATATGTGTTCAAAGAGCCGTCATCAAAACCTTCGGCAATAAAAACTGCATGATCCAACCTGCATCCTGCTTCGAGTTCCAGTTTTGAAGGAATTATATTAATGAGTAAATTTAAATATAAATAACTTTTTAAAATCTGTTTTTGCTTATCAATATCATCCGCTATATCAAAGCTTTCTTTTTCATAGAATGGAACACCACTTTCATAATTTATTCTGTAATATTTACCATACCCTGTAAGACTTAAAAAATCTAAAAGCATTCCGGCACCTGTTGATAATGTAATTTTATCATGTAATTTAAAATCAAAATCAAGCCTGGTCTGAACATTGTTGGTTATTGTGTCCTGATAAAAATCAGTTTCGAGTTTTTTAATTTCATATTCTGTTGAAGCAAGCGGTATAACAGGATCATGATTTGCACAATAATCAATGAATTCATCTGAATATTTATTTTTTCCTTTTTCATAAGAATATGCATGAAATCTGTTTGACAGAAATTCATATCCTGCCAAAAAATTTATCAGGATTTTATCAATGGGGTAAATATTAAATCCCGTGGTTCCTATTGCATAATAATTATAGTATCTAAAATCCCAGTATGTAGTTATATCCGATTTGTTTTTATAATCATTTTCCTCATTATAAACCAATCCGATGCTGTCGCTCACAAATATTCCGTTTATAAAACATTCAAACCTGTCATCCGGTCTTATGAACCATTTTAAATAAGCATCCCTGATATTGGGATATGTGGAAAATTTTGTACCGTCATTAAAATCAGGGTTTTGTTCTTTTGCTTTTTCATATATGATCATAATAGGGTCATAATAAGTTATCTTTGTACCAAGCAGAAGTCCAGATATTTTAGCCAAGGGGATTTCCATATAAAATTCAATTGATGACGAGGTAACAGGCAATCGAAAGTGCAATCCTCTGTCAGGCTTTATGCTTTCAAATTCCATTAAACCGCTCATTGTTAAACCGTTTTTAACATTGAAAATACCAGGGGAAAATTTAATATTTTCCAATATATTTGGATTAAAAATTGAATACAAGCCCCACTGTAGTGGGTATCTGATAATAAATCCATCATAGATCATAGTCTGTTCGTCGGGATGTCCTCCTCTTATTGATATCCTGGGATCAAAGCCCTGCCCGTAACTAATACCCGGTAAGAATTTAATGGAATTCATTGCATCTTCAACAATCCCTATTTTTGATGTTGATTTTATCTCTTCACTGTCTATGACCTTTGATACTCCTAGTTTTTCGTCTTTTTTAATCCTCTCATCTTCAATAACAAGTTCCCTGCCATGGATAACGCTTTCAATGGACATGTATAATATTATGATTTCATCTAGATTTGATGCCAATTTATTTAAAGGAGAGTAGCCGATTAAAACCGAATAAATAATGATTTTATCCAAGTTGTCTGCAATTATTATTTTTACCATACCGTCCTTATCGGTATATCCGGTCTGCTCTGTATTTTTAATGAATATTTTTACACCTTCCAGGGGAATATCAATATCTTTATCCATGACTTTAATCGTAATTTCTCTGGACATTAAGATTGATGCAGATAAAAACAAAAATATTATTATAATTGATCTTTTCAATAAACAACCTCTAAATTAACTTTCCCTTTCAATATAAACAGCTTGAAAATGAGATTTAGTATTTAAAAATTTTAAAGCCTTTTTTATCTCATCATCGGAGCATGAAATCATGATCTTTATTTCAGCATCGCGTTTTTTAAGATCAACAGTTGCAATTATTCCTTTAATCTTATTGTCCCCTGTACTGCCCAAGAAAACATCAATACCGGCTCCGTCAATTGCAGTTGTGTTTTTTAAATAACCGTAATCAATTGGATAAATCAAGTCTTTATAATTAGGATGACCGCCGCCTTTGGGCCTGTCTATTATAATTTGTGAAGAATTTACTAATTTGTCCAGACAATCCCAGTAACTCATAAATAATTTAAAAATATTAAACTTTAAAAGTTTTTATTTGTCAATTTTTTTAATAAAATTTTAAAAACAAAGCGGTAAATTAAAAAAATGTGATAAAACAAAATAAATATACAATAAAATAATAATAAGAGCTTCAAGTCTTACCAGTTTACTTCCTGTTGTTACAAATATCTGGATGATTATTCCTGCAAGTATTAAAAACGGAATGTCATATTTTACAAGATTGCTTGGTATTAATGGATCTTCAAAAAGAGTCATTGGAGTTATGATGCAGCAAAAGCCTAAAACAAATAAAGCTGTAAAAATATTTGAGGCATAAATTTCCCCGATCGTAATATCCGCTTTTTTCTTAAAAGTGGCTGCTAAAGCAACAGAAAGTTCAGGCAGCGATGTTCCGAATGCAAATATTAATATCCCTAAAACAAGATTGGAAAGTCCCGCATTTTCTCCAATGAACTGACCTGATGTTAATGTTATGTTTGCTCCAATTATTATTCCGAAAACAGCAAGAATACCTATTATTATATGAAGCAGTATATTTTTGTCCCTTTCAGTTTTAACCTTAGTTTCTTTGGATTCTTTAACTGCTTCTTTTATGACAGTGATTATATAGGGAAGATACAATGACATTAAAATAATTCCGTCTATTCTTGTAAGTTTTCCGTCTATAGCAAGCACAAAGATTGATGCTGTTGATAAAGTCATCCATGAACTTTCTCTTTCTTTTATTTCAGTTCTTATCATTATGGGCGCAATGATAGCGCATATCGCGGTAACGAAAGTAAGTGTAACAAAATTTGATCCTATTATGTTCCCCAGTGAAATGTCAGCTTTACCCTGTGCTGCGGCAAAAACAGAAACAGTTAACTCCGGAAGTGAAGATAAAATGCTGACTCCCAGTATGGTTATAACCAGCTCTTTGACCCCGAAAAATTTGGCAATAGGAGTAATTTTTTTTATGACCATTTCCGAACTGAACCATAGCAGTAAAATACCTGAAATTAAACCCATTATAGCAGTAAAGATATTTATTGTTAATAAATTTTCTAAAGGTCCCAGCATCTGTTTCTCCCAAAAAAAAGTTTTATGCAAAAATTATTTTTTGATTTTATCATTTTATTTTTTACAATTAATTTTGTCAATACAAGAAATTAATATTATTATCAGTTTAATTTATAAAGAAGGTATAATTATGGAAAAGTTGACAGCAGAAAATTTTATCGAGAAATTAAATTTGAATAAACATCCTGAGGGGGGATATTTCTTCGAAAATTATAGAAGCAGTATTTTTTATAACGAAAAAAATCTTACAACAAGCATCTTTTTTTTGCTTAATGAAAATGATATATCCCGATTTCATTCTTTAAAGTCGGATGAGATATGGTATTATCATTTCGGTTCTTCGGTTAAAATAATTTTAATTGATAAACAGGGAAGATTATCGGAAAAAATCTTAGGAATAAATCTTCATAAAAATGAAAATCCTTCTGTAATTATTGAAGCGGGTAATATTTTTGCCGCAGAATTAATGGATAAATCATCATTTTGTTTTGTAAGCTGTGTAGTTTCTCCCGGTTTTTCATTTGAAGACTTTAAGCTCTATAATTATGGCGAATTAACGGCTCTTTATCCTGATTATTCTGAAATCATAAAAAAGTTTACATAAGAATAACAATTAATATTTATTTTAATTAAATAAAAAAAGAAGCTCGTATAGAATATTAAAAATATTTTTAAATCATTTTTGCAGTGTAATTTTCCGGTATTTTCCTTCATGGTTTTTACGCAGGGAACGCGCAAAAATTATAAAATCCCTGATTTGTCAGTCAGGGATTTTATAATAAAAAATTATTTTAAAATAAAATTATCTTTTATTTAAGAAATATCCGGCTGCTGCTCCTGCTCCTCCACCGATCAAAAAACCAAGCAAGCATTTACCGAAAGTGGCAGATTTAAAAATCAGTCTGAACTGGTCGAAATTAAAGCGGAAAAGGTTTTTCCAGAAAAGATTCCAACCAATAACCTGAATGGAATTTAAAAAAAACAGCCTTACAATAATAACTCCCACAACAGCACCAACAATTGCAAGGATAATTACAGTATTATTTTTCATCACTCAACTCCTTTTTAATTTGAAAGAAATATTAATTAATGATATGAAATTGAGCAAACTATGTCAAATAAAAAAAATTATTTTGCTTCTTCTAAAGAATGTGCAATATTCAGGTTAAAATCACCGATATGCTCAAGATGCTTTATAATGTCCATGTATAAAAGTTCACCGTGAATGTCCCCGCCTTTAATCATATTGTTCCTTGCATGTTTTCTAAGTCTATTACGCTTTGAATTAATCTCTTTTTCCATTTTATAAGCTATATTGAAGTTATGGTCGGACATGTCATTATTAATAAAATCCGAATTATATTTTAAAAAATCAAGGACCTCTACAGTATAGTCTTTGATTTCATCTTTTGCATTTTTATGAAATTTTAATTTCTTTTTGATCTTTTTAATTAAGAGCTGAATTAATATATCGCTTGTATTACTTATGCTTTTAAATTCACTCGCAATCATAAGCAGAGAATTTATTTCCAGCGATTGTTTGTCGGTGATCGCATCAGTTCTGCAGCTTGCAAGAAATCTGCTTATTTCATTATACATCATATTGACTATCTGATCTTGATTTTTAATATTATCGCTGATATTGTCCAGTTCTTTTTTATCCTCTTTAATTGCATTTAAAAAATTTAAAAGCATATCATAAACAATGATTGATAATTTCCCGATCTCATTTCTTGCCAATGATATATTTGACTCTGCAAAATCTAGAAATTTTGTGCTTAAGAAATTAAGTTTATAAACACTTTTTACTTCATGTTTTTTATCAGGAACCAAATATTCAACTAATTTGGCAATTTGGGGTACAAACCATATTAATAGAAATGTATTTGTCAAATTAAAAATAGAATGAAATGCGGATAATTTTAAAGTTAATATAAAGTTGCTGTTATCAAGTCCCTCGAACAGAAAATTAAAAAATCTCATTGCAGGATAAAATAATATAGTTACCCATACAACTCCAATGATATTAAAAAGCATGTGCGCTCTTGCTGCTCGTCTTGCAGTTACGCTCATTCCGATAGATGCAAGGAAAGCAGTAATGGTTGTCCCTATGTTTTCTCCAAGACATAAAGCCGCTGCCATCGGGAAGGTAATAATACCTTTAAATAATAATGTAATTGTTATTGTCATGGCGGCACCGGAAGATTGAATAGTCATAGTTACTATTGAACCGATAATTATAAATAAAATTATTGAGAAAAATCCCAGATTTGTAATTTTTGATATTATATCTGTTAAAACAGGGCCGATTTTATCAGGGCCCGGGACTGAGTCTTTTAGCATACTTAATCCCAAAAAAATGATACCAAAACCAATAAAAAGTTCACCAAGATTTCTTCTTTTTTCATATTTGCTGAATAATAAAGGAATACTTATTACTATTGAAGGCATAATTAATATATTAATATTGAATTTAAATCCTAAAAAAGAAACCAGCCATGCGGTTACAGTTGTGCCAATATTTGCACCCATAATAACACTTATAGCTCTGGTTAAGGTCATCAATCCAGCATTTACTAAACTCACAAGAATTACCGTTGTTGCAGAAGATGAATGGATAACAGCTGTTATTAAAAAACCTGTTATGATACCGGTAAATCTATTTAAAGTTAAAAAATTCAGCATGTTTTGAAATTTTTCACCGCTAGATTTCTGGATACCATCACTCATTATTTTCATGCCAAACAGGAACAGCCCAAGACTGCCAACAATATTAAATGAATCTATAATAAAAGTTCCTATCATATTAATTCCTGTATAATTAGTTTATATGTTTTCAATAAAACACCTTCTATAATTTAAATATAATGTTTTTATTCCTTTGTATATGAACAAATAAATATTTATCTATATATAATGATATAGAATAACTTTTAATTATTAATTTTATATTTATTCTTATGAATTATCATTAATATATTTAATGAAAAATTAATGTTTTTCAAGTGAAAAATATATTTTCGTCTAAAATAATAATTGAATTTTTATAACATTTTTTTTAAAAAAAAGTAATTAAAATTTTATTTGATGCAATATAAAATCCAACATTAGGTGTTTTGTAAAAAATAATCTGTTAAATAATTGTTTAATAAAGTTAATATTTTAATTCAGTAATTTTATTGAAATAACAGAATAATACTGATCATATAATACATTTAAATATGGACAACAAGACAATTGTCTTACTTTTTTAAAATTCCTCCAAAATTTTTGCTTGCTTATTATTTTTCCCCATTTCTTTTCAGAATTTTTCAAAATATTTAAAAATTTTTCAAATCCAAATAAATCTACTCCCCTCATAAAAATTTTTAACAAATATCTCAATTTACATGCTATTGAATAGCTGTTATTATCTTTATGAATGCTTTTTAATTTATTATAAATAATTTGATTTTTTTCATTTAAATATAAATGAATATGACAATTCCAGTTAATTTTTTCAACCTTATTATTTTCCTCTTTATAAATCAAATGCAGTTTATTTAATAAAACTGATATATTATGTATTATGAATATTATAGTTTTTGATAAATTTAGATTTAATAATTTGCTAATTTCAATTAATTTTTTTTTTAATTCTATATTTACTACAAAATGAAACTCTAATGTTTTTTTTCTATTAATCATCTTTTAATTCCTTATGTTTTTAAATATTAAATACCTAAAAATGAAAAAATCTTTTATTTTTTTATTAAATTCTTGAATTTAAATATAAGCTTGAATAAATAAATATACATATTATTATTTTCTTTAAAAAATAAAATTGATAATTATTTTATTTTTAATATTATATTCAGGTTGTTTTAAAAAAAGCGAAAACATCAATGCACAATTAATTATTATTGAGGGTATAGCTGAGGTTACAAAAGCAGATTTGGCGATTAACAGTGTGATATTATTAAATTTTCCTGATAAAAAAATAATTATTTAATTTATTTTAATAATTTTTATTCCTAAAACTTTTTTCTTTTTCTGACGAAATATTAATAATATTAAAAATACGGAGATTTCATGAAATTGATTAAATATTTAATAATCTTATTATTAATATCAATAAATATTTATTCTAATGATTTTATTATTCATATAGTCTGTGATAAAGAAACGTTATGGAGCATAAGTAAAAAATATAATGTTTCCCTTGATGAAATTATCAAATTAAATGACTTGACTGATTCTTCAAAATTAACAAGCGGAACCCAGTTAAAAATACCTGATAAAATTTCAAAACCAACTTTTGATTCAATTCAAAAATCCATAATTAAAGATACTTCAATTGATAAGTCTGAACAATATCATACTTATATTTTTAAAAAAGAGGATTCATTATGGCAGATAAGCAGAAAATATGGGATTAATTTGAAGGAACTGATGGAATTAAATAAAATAAAGGATCCAAAAATTATAAAAGAAGGGACTGTGCTTAAGATAGAAAAGATGTCCAAAAAAGATCTTATAGAATATGAAAATAATACTAAAAAAGAATTTGAAGAATATACTATTAAAAAAAAAGAAACACTTTATTCTATAAGTAAAAAATTTAACATACCTGTTGATATTATATGTAATTATAATAATATCACAGATAAGAGTAAAATAAAAAACGGTATTGTTTTAAAAATACCCAAAAAAACCGATGATATTTCTTTTAAGAAAAGTATTCAAAATAATAAAGAAATTGATATAGTAAATTATATAAAACATACTATCAAGGAAAAGGAAACTTTATGGAGTATAAGCAAAAAATATAATATTTCTGTTGAAAAATTATGTGAAATAAACAACATATATAATAAAAAAAGCATAAAAAAAGAAGCTGTTTTAAAAATACCAAACAGTGTAAATTATCTTAATTATAATTTACCTGCCGATGGTATAATTAAATCTTTCAATTCAACTCATTTTAAAGGTATTCATATTTACACTGAGGATGATAATGAAAAAAGAAAAATACAGGCTGTGAATGCGGGCAATGTAAGTTATGTTGATAATGTTCCGGGATTCGGTCTAACAGTTTTCATTAGGCATGATGATGATTATATTTCAACCTATTCAGGTTTTGAAGAGATTTATGTTAAACAAGGAGATAAAGTAAAAAATAATCAGCTTATTGGAAAAGCAGGAAGCTTATCCAGACATGATAAACATGGTATTCTTTTTTCAATACAATACAAAGGCAATAGCCTGGAATTTGATCAAAACAACAAAAAGTTTTTTAAAAATATTCATTAAACATTGACAAAAGCATTATTCTTTTTTAATATCCCATATTATTAATAATTCAACGGAGTCCAAAATGGAAGAATATAATTTTAAAGTAATTGAAAAAAAATGGAGAGAATTCTGGGATAAAAATAAAACTTTTAAAGTCACAGAAGACCTCTCTTTTCCGGAAGAAAAAAGAATTTATGTTCTTGATATGTTCCCATATCCTTCAGGCAACGGACTTCATGTTGGACACCCTGAGGGTTATACAGCCACTGATATTTTTACAAGATTCAAGCGTATGAACGGATTTAATGTACTTCACCCAATGGGTTTTGATGCATTTGGACTCCCTGCAGAAAATTATGCAATTCAGACAGGAACACATCCTGCTGACACAACATATAAAAATATTGAAAAATTCAGAGAACAGATTAAGTCCTTTGGCTTCTGTTATGATTGGGACAGGGAGCTTGCAACCTGCGATGCTGATTATTATAAATGGACTCAGTGGATTTTCTTGCAACTATTTAAAAAAGGTCTTGCTTATGAAGATAATGTTCCTATTAACTGGTGCCCTAAATGTCTTACAGGTCTTGCTAATGAAGAAGTGAAAGACGGTAAATGTGATAGATGCGATAGTCTAATAGAAAGAAAAAAGATCAAGCAGTGGATGCTTAAAATTACTGCTTATGCAGAGAGACTACTGGATGATCTTAAATTATTGGATTGGAATGATTCTATCAAGTTGATGCAAGTAAACTGGATAGGTAAAAGCGAAGGAGCTGAAGTTGATTTTACAGTTGAAGGTACAAAAAATATTATAAAGGTTTATACAACCAGACCGGATACTTTATTTGGCGCGACCTACATGGTTTTGGCACCTGAGCATCCGCTTGTCGAAGAAATTACAACACAAGAAAAAAGAAATGAAGTAAGAAAATATATTGATAAAGCTGTTAATGAGTCTGATCTTCAACGAACTGAACTAAATAAAGAAAAGACAGGAGTTTTTACCGGAGCTTATGCAATAAATCCAGTTAATAATGTTAAAATCCCAATCTGGATATCAGATTACGTTTTGATAAGCTATGGCACCGGTGCTATTATGGCAGTACCTGCGCATGACACTCGCGACTTTGAATTTGCGACAAAATTCAAGCTTCCAATAATACAGGTGGTAAGTAAAGACGGTAAAAAATATGAAATGAAAGAAGCTGAAATTGAAGACGGAATTGCAATCAATTCTGGTCAGTTTGACGGACTAAAAACTGCTGAATTTAAAAATAAAATTACCCAATGGCTTGAAAATCAGGGTAAAGGTAAAAAAGCCATAAATTACAAATTAAGGGACTGGGTTTTTTCTCGTCAAAGATACTGGGGTGAACCTTTCCCGATTGTTCATTGTGAAAAATGCGGTGTTGTTGCTCTTGATGAAAAGGCTTTGCCATTGACACTCCCTGAAGTAGAGTCTTATAAACCTACAGGCACAGGTGATTCCCCCTTGGCATTGATAACAGACTGGGTCAATACTGTCTGTCCGAAATGCAATGGCAAAGCAAAAAGAGAAACAAACACCATGCCGCAATGGGCAGGAAGCTGCTGGTACTATATCAGATTTACTGACAGTAAAAATGACAGAGCACTTGCTGATAATAAAAATATTGAATACTGGCTTCCGGTTGATCTTTATGTGGGAGGAGCTGAACATGCTGTTCTTCATCTATTATATGCAAGATTCTGGCATAAATTTTTATACGATATTGGTGTTGTAAATACGGTTGAGCCGTTCATGAAGCTGAGGAATCAGGGTATGATCCTCGGTGAAAACGGAGAGAAGATGTCCAAATCAAGGGGAAATGTTATTAATCCTGATGATGTT
The DNA here is from genome assembly GCA_016935915.1 of Spirochaetota bacterium. GTDB lineage: Bacteria > Spirochaetota > GWE2-31-10 > GWE2-31-10 > JAFGQB01 > JAFGQB01. The sequence goes on along the minus strand of JAFGQB010000238.1, from coordinate 9,420 downwards.
ATAGATGAACATGGCGCTGATACATTGAGAATGTATGAAATGTTTTTAGGACCTTTAGCGGTTGATAAGCCATGGAACACTCAAAGTATATACGGAGTCAGAAGATTTCTGGAAAAAGTCTGGAGACTTTTTGAAAAACCAATAGAAGAAAGAGTTGAAATTTCTGATGAGAATGATAAACTTTTACATAAAACGATCAAGATCGTGACTGAAAAAATTGACAACTTAGAGTTCAATACAGCGATCAGTCAGCTTATGATACTTGTTAACTCCATGCAGAAAGAAGAAAAAATAAATATAGACTCAATGAAAACATTGGTTAAACTGCTGCATCCTTTTGCACCTTTTATCACTGAAGAGCTATGGGAAAAACTAAAGCAAAAACCTTCAGTTTTATTTGAAAAATGGCCGGTTTTTGATCCTTCAAAAATAATTGATGATTCTTTAACAATAGTTTTTTCTGTAAACGGAAAGCTTAGAGACACTGTGATTCTTACTAAGGGATTGTCTGATGAGGAATTGATCAATCATGCTTTAAACAATGAAAAGGTTATTAAGCATATTGAAGGTAAAACAATCGTTAAAAAAATTGTAGTAAAGGACAAACTGGTTAATCTAGTTGTTAAATGATTTTATTTTTGAAAAAAGATATTTCAGTTTTTTAATAAATATTCATAACAGGATAATGCTGCCTTAGAACCTTCACCGGCAGCGATTATTATCTGCTTGTATTTTACGCTTGAGACATCCCCTGCAGCGAATATCCCGTCTATGTTCGTTCTGCACATACTGTCTATTCTAATTTCATTATATTCATTTAATTCCAGAAGTCCCTTTACAAAACCCGTATTGGGAATTAAACCGATTTCAACGAAAATCCCGTCTATTTCGATTATTTTTTGATCATTGGTTTTTTTGTTTATTATATCACAGGTTTTTACTTTACTATCCCCATTTATTTTTTTTATTGCACTGGAATAAATATATTCTATGTTATTAAACTCATTGACTTTTTGAATTAAAATTTTATCGGCAGTAAGCTTTTCTTCATATTGTATAATTGTTACATGCTCTGCAATTTTTGCTAAATCAATTGCTGCTTCCACTCCTGAGTTGCCTCCGCCTACAACTATAACATTTTTATTTTTATAAAACGGAGCGTCACATACTGCACAATAATGAACGCCCTTACCGACAAATAAATTTTCACCGGGAACTTGCAGTTTTCTGGATGATTTGCCGCTTGCAATAATTAATGATTTTGTTTTAAATGATTTACCGTTTTCCAGTTTAACTATTTTTATATTTCCTTCCAGATTAATGTTTGTAATATTATATCCTTCACTAAAAGCCAGTTCAAACTGCTTGATCTGTTCCCTGAATTTTTGAACAAGTTCAAAACCTTCAATGTACCTATACCCCATGTAATTTTCAATTGATGCGGTTTCAATAACCTGACCGCCGACATTATATGTAATTAAAGCTGTTTTTATACCTTTCCTTATGCAGTAAACAGCCGCAGTTAATCCCGCAGGTCCCCCTCCTGTTATTATTACATCATAAAGTTCGTTCTCATTAATGTCTTTTAATTTATTACCTTCAGTTTCAGTTATTGAAAATTTAGTATCCATGATAATTCCCAATTAATTAATTTTTAAAAAGTGCCTGTTTAAATATAAAATTCTTTTTTTACTTAAGTTGTAATATCTTGATTCAGGAAAATCTTTGATTAATAATTCATAAAGCCTGTAAGCTTCCTTATAATCGGCATTGAAATTTAAACTTTCCAGAGAATATGCAAGATAAAAAAGAGCTTTGTCATATTTTTGTGAATCAGGATATTTTTGCATGAATCTTCTATACTCAATGCTTGCGGATTTAAAATCTTTCATCTCATGGTAGACATCAGCCAATAAAAGCTGAAGATCCTCGGCTAATATTGTATTCATATTACTGACAGTACCAATTTTATAATAACTATTTATAGCTTCTGTATATCTTTTTAACTCTTTATAAACTTTTATTAATTCTATTAAAGCCAGCGCATAATATGCATTATTTTTTTCTTTTATTGCATTGTTAAAATGTTCAACTGCCTTGTTTTTATCTCCGGTTTCCTTTTCGATTATACCTAATTTATAATATATTTCTCCATCAGATAATCCATCTTTAACGAGTGTTAAGTATAAATTTTTAGCTTCTGTATATTTCTTTTGATCAAACTGTTGATTTGCCATATTTCTTAAATAATCATTTTCTCTGTCATTTTCCGGTTCGGCTTTTGTGTTATTATATAAATTTGTTTTTTCAACTGAAAGAATTGATCTTGGCATTATATTCAATAAATAAGCCTGTCTGTAAATCGTTTTATTATTCAAATCATATCTTATAAAACCGACATTGATTTTTGATGACGCTGAACTTTTAAAATGAAATAATGTGTTTTCATTAAAATTCTCCCTCTTAAAAAATTCTATCAATTTAGGAGTTATTTCTTTCAATAACCATCCCGGAGATTTTAATGATATAAAAAAGTCTTTATTTTCTTCAATGTTTACTTCTTTCAATGGCAGTTCTATGATTTTAAATTCAGTTAAATCATTTTCTTCGATTATTTTTTGCTCCTCATTGACTTCTGCATTTTTTTGCAAATTATTATCGATAATTTCAGTCATTGTTTTATTTTCTTTAACTTCATTTTTATAAGCATAGTATTCACCCTGATCATTTTGCATGTTTTTCGATATTATGATTTCATCGGTTTTTTTTATTGAATCATCTACCTTATTGCTTTTTGTTTTTTTATTCAAAAAGTTTTTTTTTGTTTTGATTTTATTGACTGAATTCACCTGTTTTTCTTTATCTTTTATTATTGATTTTTCTTCATTTTTTACATAAGTATCATTTGGGGTTTTTTTTATATCATAGTCGAATAATAAAGTAAAATTTCTATTTTCCTCGATCATCGGGGGTATCTTAATTTCTTCCCTTTCAGGAATGAAATTTTTATTTATATCAGATGTATTATCGTTGGAGGATATTTCTGTTTTTTTTAAAATTTTATTACTTGTATTTTTAACTGTTAGACAACTTAAAAAGTTAAAAAATAAAATAAGCAGTAAAATAATAACTTTTTTCATTTTTTCCCCCTCCTTAATCTTAAAAAAGCCTACTGTATTAATTCCCCTTTATTCTACTTTGGCTTTTCTTTTCTCAAAATCAAACTTTAAACTATCCTCTATATAGTCGGAAAAGATTTTTTCATAATCTCTATTGAAAATATCCGCCTTAGGCAGATTATAATATTTATTTGGATTAAATTCAATATAATCAAAACTAATTTCAAAATTATCTATATCAGGCATCATAAAATCATTTACTGTTAAAAGTATATCGGTAGAGTATTCAAATTGGCTATTCTTGATAGAATTTTGTTCTATCGATTGTTTTTCGACATCTTTAAAATTTATTTGCTCTCTTTTTAAGGTATTAACTCTGCCGCTGAAACAAAATATCATCAATAAAATAACAATAATAAAAATTCCTGTGAGTATTAACAGGATTTCCCTGAAACTATTAATAATTAAATTTTGAAACAATTCAAAATTTAATTTTTCAGCTAACTTTTTTACTGATTTTAGCAGAGACAACTTTTGATATCCCCCTTTCCTCCTGAGTTACTCCATACATAACGTCTGCAGCGGATATAGTTTTACTGTTATGTGTAATTATTATAAATTGGCTCTTGTCTTTAAAATCATTCAATAAGTTTACAAATCTTGTAATATTTTCCTCATCCAGAGCAGCGTCTATTTCATCGAGCAGACAGAACGGTGACGGCTTAACTTGAAATGCAGCAAACATTAATGCTATTGCTATCATTGTCCTTTGTCCGCCGGACAATAACGTAATATTTTGAGTTTTCTGCCCGGGCGGATGAGCAATGATATCGATACCGGTCTCTAGAATATTATCAGGTTCAGTTAATTTTATGTCTGCAGATCCTCCGTCAAATAATTTTTGAAATATCTTATGGAAATTTGATTTGATTTCTTTAAATGTTTTTAAAAACAGCTCTTCAGTAACCTGATTTATCTTTTCTATCATTTCTAAAATATCCTTTTTTGATATTTCGAGATCTTTAAGTTGATTAGTGAGTAAATTATATCTTTCTTCCAGAGTATTTGCCTCTTCAATAGCCATAAGATTCACGCTGCCAAGGGACATTTTTTGATTTTTGATTTCAGAAAGTTCCGATCTTATTTCATTATAATTTCTCTCCGTTATATATTCTTTTTTTTGTTCATATTCATTTATATCAATTGAATAGTTTTCATAAAAAGTATCATAAATATTTTTAATTGTGGTATTGGCTTCAGTTATTTTTAAATTTATATTTTCAATCTCATTTTTTTTGTTCATCCATGCATTGCTTATGTTTTTAATATCTATCTGCTGCTGAGACATTTTTTCATTTTCATTTTTTATATTCTTGTCGATTTCTATCAATGTCTTTTCAATAACGGCTCTTTTTTCATTTAATTCATCTGTTTTTTCCTCTATTTCTTCAAGTTCAAGCTTGATATCGTCGATTTTTTTCTTATGTCTTTCAATTGATTCCTTTAATTCTTTAATATTTATTTCATGATGATTTTTAATATCAATAAGTCTTTTTACATCATTGTCAATCGAGTTCTTTTTTTCTTTAACTGTTGTTAAATTTATATTCAATTCATGAAGGATTTTGTTGAATTCTTCCTTATTGTCTCTTTTTTTATTTATTTCATGCCTCAACTCTTCGATTTTATTTGTGTCATTGTTAATCTGATCAACAAGTTCATTGATCTTATTTTCCACTGACCGTTTCTGTTGAAGGATGCCTTCGGGATCAAAAATATCGCTTAAAAGCTCATCGGTTTTAACAATATATTCTTTAATGTCATTATCAAGATATTTAATTTTACTTTCGATCTCAATCAGTTCATTTTTCAGATTTTCAAGAAGTTTTAGAAAATCTTCAGAGTTTTTTGAGATATACCCGGTTTTTATTACATCATCTATAAAACCTCTTTTGCCGGGCAGATTGGTCAATATATAGATAAAATTTTCACCTATATTTTTCTTTAAATGGCCTATTTCCTTAAAATTATTATCAAATATGTTCAAAGTTTGATCGATTTTAACAACAAGCTGGTCGGTTTTTTCCTTTTGTTCTTTTCTTTTTTCTTCCAGTTCTTTATTCGACTGATTGATTCTTTCCTTTAAATTGTTAATCGTAGCATTAAGGTTATTAATATTGTCATCTATTGAATTTATATTATCTATGTTCAATTGTATATCTTCATTGATCTCTTCTATCTGATTATCAATATCAAACCTTGTTTTTTCTATCCTGGAAAGTTCGCTGTTGATATCTTTGATATTTTCTTCATAGACATTAAGTTTGTCATTATCATTTTTAATATTTATTTCAAATTGTTTGATCTGCTCTTTTAATATTTCATTTTTGGACGCAAGGACTTTGATATCGCTCTGGATGCTGAATATATCTCTTTGATTTTCAATTTTTTTTGTTTCATATTCTGTTAATTTCTGAATTTTATTATGAACACCGTCTTCAAGCTGGTCTAGTTTGCCTTTGATATCTATTAACTCCTGATCGAGTTTTTTATGCTTTTCCGTCAATTCATTGTTTAAAACCTTCTGTTTGATTATTCTGTTTAAATTTAATTCAATCTCAAGTTTAATTTCCTGATCATAAAGCTTTTTATATTGTTTTGCTTTTTCAGCCTGTTTTTTCATGTGTTCATATTGATTTTTTACTTCTTCTATAATATCTTTTATTCTAATGATATTTTCATTTGACTGGCTCAGTCTGGAAATAGCTTCCATTCTTTTTACTCTGTACTTTGTAATGCCTGCAGCCTCTTCTACCATAAATCTTCTGTCTTCAGGCTTATTTGATAATATCATATCAATTTTCCCCTGCGCCATTATCGAATAAGCAGCCTTCCCGACTCCAGTATCAAAAAAAAGTTCCTGTATATCTTTTAATCTTACCTTTTGTTTATTAATATAATATTCATTGTCACCGTTTGCGAAAATAATTCTGGCTATTTCTATATCATTATAATCTATAGGTAAAATGTTCTGATCATTTATCAAGGAAAGCCTTACCTCTGCTCTTCCCAGACCCTTTTTACTTTCTGTACCGCTGAAAATAACATCAACCATTGAGTTTGCCCTTAAGGTTTTTATCTTTTGCTCGCCTATTACCCATGATATTGCGTCAATAATATTCGATTTACCGCAGCCGTTGGGACCTACTATAGCGGAAATTCCCTTTACAAATGTGATTTCAGAATTACCGTAGAATGATTTAAATCCGTTAAGCACTAATTTTTTAATATACATTTATTAACCGTCCGCATGAAAGTAAAATTAAAAAAAGCAGAAAATAAGCTGATCAAAAAAAAAATAAGATAAATATCCAATAACATTTTATGAGAGACCATAGTTATTTTATTATATTATCATAAATTTCTTGTAAATCAAAGTCTTTATTTATATTAATTTCTTTAAATTTATAAAGCTTTTTATCCTTAAATAATAAAAGCTTGTCGCTTAGCATCGGTATTTCATCCAGATTATGCGTGGTGAAAAAAATTGTAATATCATTATAATAATTTTTAATGAATTTGATTATATTATATTTTGATCTTATATCAATCGATTTGAATGGTTCATCCATGAAGATAATTTGAGGATTAAACAAATATCCTCTGATAAGTGCTGTTTTTTGTTTCATGCCGCCTGAAATCTGATGCGGATAATACTTTTCATAATCTTCCAGTTCACATATATTAAGCCATTTATGATAAAGAGATATTATCTTATCATCGATATTGATTTTATTCAGTCTGAATGGGAAAAATATATTTTCCCTGACATTCATGTAATTAAATAGACGCGGCTCCTGGAAAATAGTGCTTGTCAGTTTTGATTTAACAAATATCTTTCCGCTGAAATTTTTATCAAGACCGTTCAAAATGTGGATAAGAGTTGTCTTTCCGGCACCTGAAGGGGCAAAAACCGTCAGTTTCGACCCCTTATTTAAAGTTAAATTAAGGTCATATATAACGGTTTTATCATTGAATTTTTTTGTCAATCCTACAGTTTTTATCATTTATTTTGTTACTCTTTATAAAAAAATTTTTTTAATAACAGATCTTTAAAAAAATCAATTAAAATTTGAAATCCAAGCATTATTATTATCATTATCGTGAGATAAAAAAAAATTTCGTTCATGTTGAAGTAAATTCTTGATACATTCAGCAAATATCCGATTCCTTCCTGTGATCCGATAAATTCTCCAAGTATAACGACTTTAAGTGCCAGACTGAAACCAAGGGTCAGGTTGCTTATCAATGTCGGGATAAGCCCGGGAAGATATATATAATTTAATATATCAACGCTGTTTCCGTTAAAAGAGACTACTACCTCTTCCATTAGTTTGTTGGTTTTATATAATGAGTTGCTTGTATTTATCGCAATCAAAGGCAGAGTGAGGAAAAAAACCATAAAAAAGGGGACAAGATTTCCTATCCCGAATAAAAGCAAAAATATTACACCGAGGATTACACCGGGTATAACTTCAAGCAATATCAAAAAAGTATTAAAAGTTGTTTTTATTTTTAATTTATACGTCAGTATCCCGACAGCTGTACCTAACAAATAAGACGAAAAAAATCCGAGAATTAATCTTGAAAATGTAATTCTTAAATTTTGTATAAAAGTGCTGTTTATATGACTTTTAAGATTTTTAAAAATCAAGAGAGGTGAAGGTATCAGATAATCCTCAAAAAAAAGTGACAGTATAAACCAGATCAATATAAAAAAAAATAAAGCTAAAATATTATATTTAATAGATGTAAAAAAATTCTTTATAATTTTCATTTAATGGTTTTCCGATTGCTTTATAATAAATTTCAATTTCATTTTTAAGTTCTTTTGAATAGAGCATATTAAAAACAGTTCTTCTTGTTGCACTCAGTAAAATTTCATCGGATACATTTAATTTTCCAGATAATAATTTACTGGATTTTTCCGGATTATTATTAATTTCGATCACTGCTTTTTTGATCTCGTTATTAAGTTTTTTGATATAGTTACTGTTTTTTTCAGCCCACTGTTTTTTAATGAAAGTGCCTGTCTGGGGATAGCCTTTTTTATTACCGGTTATTTCCACCCATCTGTCATAATAACTGAATGATACTTTGATATTTTGATTTTTTTCAACTATTGAAACAAAAGGTTCTGCAAGAGGCACAACTTTGGCTTTGCCGTTTTTTAAAAGTTCTACAGATGACTGAAACTGCGAATAAACCGGTTTGAAATCTCCCCATTTCAAGCCTTCGCTTAATATAAAAAATTTTGTTATTTCTTCAATGGGAGAATTCTGAAAAGGAAGATAGATTTCACTGCCTTTTAATTCTGTAAAATTATTGAAATGCTTACCATAAGTTACAAGATGAGTGAGTCCGGAAACATAAGAATTAATTACAATAACCGGAACTTTGTTGTCAAAAAAATTCTTACCAACTGAAAATCCCGTTGAAATGATCTGGACATCACCCTTTAAAAAAAGAGCATTTGCCTGAGAATGATTCACATATAAAACCACTTCAGTATCACTTAATACCTCTGAAGCGATGAGCAAGGGCAATGATGTGGGAGTTGAAGGAGCATATATAACTGTTTTGTTTATCGAATACAAACTGATGCTTAGTAAAAGTAGAAATAATATCATTATAAAATTTGCCTTTTTAATAATCACCACCTCTTCATCATTGTTTTTTTATAACATATATTAGCATTATAAACTAAAATTACATAATTATTACAGTAATATTATAAAAATTTCAAAAGGTACTGCCTTAAAAATATCTCAAGGAGTTCACAAAGGCAGTTAAAATCAACAGACTTTGTACCCCTTATGATAAAAAAAAATTCAAACTTATGGTACACTCCCTATTGAAGCTTGACAACTGAAACTTTATATTATAAATTGCCTAAAACCCGTTTCAATTCTAAAAAAGGCAAATTCTTAAAAAAAATGAAAACAACTAATTATATTAAAAGCATAATAACCATGACCCTATCTGCTGTAGGTTTTGCTCTTGTACAATCATCCGTTAAATTTTTAGGACCCAGCGTCTCTTCCTGGACAAAGGCATTTTATAGGGGTCTTTTCGGATTTGTTTTTCTTATTATCTGGCTTTTTATAATAAGAAAAAAGCCGGTTTTTAACAATAAATTTTTACTTGTAGTTAGAGGAATAGCAGGAGCATTTGGCCTTGTGTTTTCATTCTGGGCGATTGACCTTGTTGACCTGTCACATGCAACGATTTATCTCTATAC
>JAFGQB010000237.1 GCA_016935915.1 Spirochaetota bacterium | reverse complement strand
GGGACAGAGCAGTTGATAAAGTGTGACACACTTTTGCTTTCGGTGGGGCTCATCCCTGAAAATGAACTTTCAAAAAAGGCAACTGTTGATATTGACAACCTCACCGGAGGTCCTTTAATTGATGACAGAATGTCCACAAGTGTTGAAGGAATATTTGCCTGTGGGAATGTTGTAAGTATTTATGATCTAGTCGATTATGTAACCATGGCCGGATATATTGCAGGAAGAAATGCAGCGTTGTACAGCATGAATAAGATTGAATTTAAAAAACCGGTTGTTGAAATAAGCGGTTCGGAAAATGTTCATACAATCATTCCACAATATATAAGTTCAAACTGTTTTGAAAATGAAAAATTACTTCTGCAATTAAGGGTTAATAAATATTTTGAGAATATAATAAAGATTAATCTTATAAATAATAATAAAGTAATTAAATCATTTACAGAACCTTATGCAAGACCTGCTGAAATGATAGTTTTAACAATGGACAAAAAAGAAATACTTGATAAAATTACAGGAAAAGATAAAATTATTAAAGTAAAGGTTGTATAAAATTTAAAAATATATTAATTATAAACAGGAGAAATTGTTATGGCTTTTATTGACTGGGATAAAAGTTTAAGTGTCAATGTCAAAGAAATTGATGAACAGCATAAAAATCTTATCGGTATGATCAATGATCTTCACACTGCGATGTCTAAGGGCAAATCAAAAGAGATCATGGGCGATTTGTTGATTAAAATGATAGAATATGCTGATTATCATTTTAAAACTGAAGAAGAGCTGATGGAGAAGTTCAGTTATATGGGCTTATTCGATCATAAAAGGGAACACATTAAATTTGTCGAAAGAGTTATTAATTTTAATGAAAAGTATAAAGAAGGAAATATTTTTTTATCGGTTGAACTGTTGAACTTTCTTAAAGAATGGCTTAAAGGTCACATAATGGGGACAGATAAAAAGTATTCGGAATTTTTTAATAATAACGGAGTTTATTAACGCAATATGAAATTCAGTGTTTTAATTTTTTTTAAAAATGATAATTATGTATTTAAGATTTATATAAATTCAATTATTATCATTATATTAACTGCTGTTCATATATTAATGAATTCGAGGATTACAATTAACTGGTTTTTTGTTCTGTGCTCTTTTGCAATTTTTTTTGCATTAACCATTATTATTAAAATATTTTATATGAAATCGATTTTGAAAAAAGAATATAAAATGGTTAAGGGAAGGGTTCTTAAATATAAACACTTTGGAGTCTTAGAATATAATCCGCATATAATAGTTGAACTTAATGACAATAGTGAAAACAATGATATGACTAAAACTGCAAAAAAAATATTTACCGGATTATTTAATAAATATAATGAAAGTGATGAGGTTGTCTTGTTGTTATATAAGAATAATTTTATATTGAAAGATAATGCTTATGTGTAAATTGTTTAGGTTATGGTGTTTTGTTTATGTACAATTAAAATACCCAAAAACCAAAAAATTTTCATTATGAATAAAATAATTATTGACCATTTTATGAATTTTCTAAATTTTTTAAATCTTTCATATAATTTGTTTATTCCAAATGAAAACATCAACCCGATAATGGCAAAAGTCGGGGCATAATATCTGAAGTCAGTGTTGCATGCAGAGGGGAATTTTAAACTGAAATGTATAACAAGAATAATATTTAAAGCCATTGTTAAAATCAAGAATTTAAACAATATATTTTCTTTCTTTATTGTTAATAAAAATCGTAAGGCTCCTAATAAATAAATTATCCCAAAAAGATAAATAAATTGTGCTGTGATTATGAAAATTGGCATATTTTTAAATACATTTTTATAATCATATTCACCCAACATCATTGTGCCATATTGATAAGTTAGAAATGATTGTTTTATTGCATTGACTGTTTTGTCATATACATAAGATTGCCCTTCTTTTAAAAGATCAATAATATTGAAACTGAAATAATAAAAAAAATTTTTATTGTAAATTTCCTGGCCGGAATAAGTTGTACTTTTTACAAACAGGAATTCGTGTTTGGCAGGCAGATATATTCTGATCATTGTAAGGCCTATTATAAAAAAAGTTACACATGCAAATATGAAGATTTTATTATTTATATTTTTGATGTTTTTTTCATCAATAAACTGTTTTTTCCTTTCTAATATATATTCGTTTAACAACAGGAGTCCGAATAAAACAATAAAGATTACAGTATTGATTTTTGTAAGAACAGATAAAGCAATAAAGATCAGTGTTAAAATAAAACTGCCGGCTTTTTTGTCAAAATAATATTTTGAAATATAATAAATAGTTATCATGCTGAAAAGCATGGTCAATACATCATTATTAATTCTTCCTGCAAGATATATCAGTGAAGGAGTAAAAGAAAGAAAACCGAGAAAAATATTAATAACCATTTTATTGTCTGTAAATAATTTTATGAATTTGTATGCATAGATTAAAAAGCATATTGACATTAAACAAGATAAACTGACAAGAATTACCAGTATTAAATGTTCATTAAGATTAAATTTATCAAAAAATGCATAAATCGATCCTGTTAATGCATAATATAATGTCTGTTGAGGATATTCCAATCCTTTATCTGCAGGTGGTATTTCAAAATTATCTGCAAAGAATTTAATGAATTCTATATGAAAATGATGATCATGATTATAAGATCTGTAGTCATAAACAGCTATATACAGTACTCTTAATAAAATTCCTGTGATTAATATAATTATTGTAAAATTTATATTGATTGCATTAAGCCTTAATTTTAAAATTTTATCATAAACAATGAAAAACAATTTTATAAACAGCCAGATTGTTGTAAAACCTATACATAGAAAATAAACAAGGAAATCAAAATATGAAATTTTTTTGTTTACTTTTAATGTATATCCTCCCATTTTATCAAATGTGTTGATAACAATGTAATTAATACCTTTTTTTAATTTAAATTCAATAGGATAGCCTTTATCCCAATCTGCAAGGTCTGTTTGTTTATATTTTTTTTTAATATGTTCTAAATCAATAACAACATCATTTAATTTAATTTCTTTAATCATATCATCAGCTGTGATATTCAATATTTTTTTTTGATTTATTTTTGATTTTATCACAACTTCAAAATAATAATCTTTAGGTCCTATACCTGTTTTTACATAAGGAATTTTTATCTCTTCTTTTAAATCCTTTTCATAATCAATAAATAAATAAGTTTTAATTATGCTTATATGGGTAAAATTATAATATAAAAGAGCTAAAACAAACAAAATTATAGCTGAAAAAATGTATATTACTGTGTAAATTTTTATTTTTT
>JAFGQB010000036.1 GCA_016935915.1 Spirochaetota bacterium | reverse complement strand
TTACCCGCAGTATCATTTATTGAAAAATCTGTTATCCGATATCATTTCAAGAGATCCACATCAAATAAACAGCAAAGGCTATTTAGTGAGAAGTCTATATTTTGATAATATATTCAACAAAAATTATTATGAAAAAATTGAAGGATATGACAACAGAAAAAAATACAGAATGAGAACTTACGATATAAACGCAAAAGAGGTAAAATTTGAAATAAAGAACAAAGTCAATGATTATATTTACAAAGAAGCTTCTGTTATTTCAAAAAAAGATGCGATTGATATAATTTCCAATAAAAATTATGACTCTTTATTAAATTACAACAGCAAAGTTTTGAATAAAATATATTTAGCCTTCAAGCTCATGTATTATTCCCCTGTTGTCCTTATTGATTATTCAAGAGAAGCATTTATATTTCCTAATAATAATGTAAGGATCACTCTGGATAGTTCATTTATGAAAAATGAGATCGATTTAAATATCTTTTCAAAACAAAAAAACATGATCCCTTTTAATAAGAATAAAATCATTTTAGAGATAAAATATGACAACAATTTTCCAAGCTGGCTAAAAAAAGTTTTAAGGAATTTGAACCTTGACACCAGAGCGATCAGTAAATATTGTCTTGCCAGAACCATATGAAATCTATATTTTTATGATAGAAATAAATTTATAATAATGGAGAGAAATTAAATATGATAAGTTTTAAAGACATTATAAAAGACATGGGAAGAAATTTTAAACCCAATGTTTTGGATACACTGGAACCAATCGTCATTATAGGCAACTTATTTGTGGTTCTTGTGTGCATTAGTTTTGTATATTTCATTTATAAAAAGACATACTCAAGCATTTTATACTCCAAAAATTTTAACATAACACTTGTCATGACTTCCCTTGTTACATCTTTAGCAGTTATGGTCATAAGCAGCAATCTTGCATTGTCTCTTGGTATGGTAGGTGCTCTTTCAATAATTCGTTTCAGATCAGCGATCAAAGATCCAAAGGACGTTGGCTTTTTATTCTGGTCTGTTGCTTTAGGTATAGTCTGCGGCATAGGAGCATACCCGCTTGCGTTCATTTCAACACTGGTCATAGGTCTTGTGGTGTTTATTATCTCTAAAAAGATAACAGTTTATAATTCTTATATCTTGGTTTTGGATTTTGAAGAAAAAAAGCAGGAAATAAATTTAACAGAAAAAATAGATTTGATGCTGAAAAAGTTTTGCTATAACTTTAAAATAAGGTCATCATCATACATGAACCAGAAAGATGAAAAAGTATATGAAATAAAGATAAAGGAAATTAATATCAAGAGCCTTATATCAGAATTGAAAAAAAATAATAGCGTTAAAAAGATCAATATTTTTTCGTATGAAGGCGAATTGAGTGATTAAAAAGCATTACAGAAAACAAGATTTATTAATAATCGCATCAATCATTGCAGTCATCATTTCCATTCTTATTATATACCCCTCAAACAATATTGAACTTTATTTCGGAAAATCCAGAGCCATAATCGATAAAACTCATAAGAGCATACTGGTAAGATCCAATTATAACAGTGAAGAAACAATTGTATACAGGGTTTATCCCAATATTGTACGATTATATATCAAGCCTATTTATTTCGGTTCGCAGTATGGATTGATAAAAGAGAGCAAAACGATCAGGATTCACAACAATAAAAAATACCTTATAAAAGATCTTGGCGCTTTCAGCACATTAACGGTTGATTACGGGCTTATAAAAAAAAAATTTAGTCTTTACATAATTGACGGCGATTTGCCGGTGATGAGCATCAAGTCAAACAATAAATTCCTTGATATAAAGAGTGAAAAATATACGCCTGTTGTTGCCGACATGATTTCAGATTCCGGATCATATATTTTAAAGAACAAAGAATCAAGCATCGAACAAAGAGGCAGATACGGATTAAAATATAATCTGCGGCTTTCAAAAGCGCAAAGTATTTTTAATTCATCCAAAAGAAAAAAATGGTCACTTTACGGAGATCCTTATGACCTTTCGAGAATTCGTGATAAACTCGCCTTTGATCTTTACGATAAGCTGACCCCTGAGAAAGTTGTACCTAAAAGTTTTTTTGTGGAGCTTTTTATCAATTATAAATATATGGGTATTTATACCCTTGAAGAAAGATATGACAGGACATTATTTGATTATGAAAAATATAATAAAAAGTTTATATCCCCGGCAATGATATTCAAATGCAATGAAGGGCTTTTCTTTGATAAGGATAAATATAATGAAAAAGCCGTTGTCGATAATTATCACAGAACATTCATGCAGATAAAGCCGGATATAGAAAAGATCGATTACAGGCATGTTATCTGGGATTTATTGAAGTTCATTTTATTCTCAAAAGATAATGAATTTTTTGATAAAGAGAACGGCATCTTTTCGAAGATCGATCAGGAAAGCTTTATTGATCTGTTTTTATTTCTCCAGGTGACAAAAAATGTTGACGGAGTATCAAATAATCTGTATTTTTCGCGCAAAGAAATTAAAAATAAAAACGATAAAGAACTGTTTATTATAAGCAGCTGGGATCATGACAAATCTTTCGGAAAACGCATAACAGACAAGGAAGATCATACAGGTCTTGTAGGCATTGATGCAGGCAGAAAGAATTATCTTTTTCAGCGTTTAATTAATGATAAACAATTTAAAAATCTTTTAAAAGAACGATGGTTTATATTAAGAAAAAATATATGGAGCAGTCAAAACATCGATGATTTGATCAAAGATTATTTTAAATTATTTGACAATGCTGTTTATAGAAATAGTAATCATGAAGCATATTTAAAGACAAAAAACAATGAGTTCAACCAGATCGATGACATCAATTTTATAGCCGACTGGCTTGAATTAAGACTTGCCTGGCTTGATGATTACTTTAAAAACATTTAAAACCAAATTTATCTTTTTGTTAACATCTTCTGTTAACCGCTTCATAGACATTTTGTTTTGATAATCATAATATTATTGTATATAATAAAATCAAGAACCTTGAGGAGCTTATATGGAAAATTTATTTAAAAATACATGCGGATTAAAGGTGGTAATTGGTACAGGATTTATTTCAATGCATGAATTGGCACATTTAAAAAAAGGCGATGTCATAAGAACCGACGGAACAGCAGGAAAACCTCACTGCATTTTAATAAATGACAAGCCGTTATTTCAGGGAGAGGTCATAATCATCAATGATATATACGGAGTCCTGGTTTCAAAAAACAGCGGTTTTTATCCAAAAGAGTTCATAGGCAAAAAGAATGAAGCAGGAGAAATTTTGACAACCGAAATCATTCTCTCAGATGCAGAGTACCAGTTTAATGATATAATAAACGCTTCAATATATTCTGCAATTTCGCTTGATAAAATTTTTAAAGCACATGACGATTCAAATGTATCGCTTTATATACAGGGCAATAAAATAGCAGAAGGCAGGCTTGTGATAATCGATGAGTATTTCGGCATAGAGATTACAAAAATGCTGTTTGATCTTACTGCAGATGAAAAAATAGAAGCACGATCATCAGGATACATGATCGATAAAAATGCATTTCAGATAAAGGAATATGATTTTAGAAAACCGGACAGATTTACATTCATCCAGATACTCAAAATGAAGGATATTCATATTACTGCTTTAAAAAACATGAAATATCTGCTGCCCGAAATCAATGATTATTCAGTCAGTACTGTTGATCAGCTGGCATTTTATGAAGCCATTGACCTTATAAAAAATGATTATGTTTACAGTATAATAAAAACAGGTTCTGAGTACAGATTCCCGGAGCTATTAGAAAAGGGAAATAAAAAAATAATAATAGAAAAAAAAGATTCAATAAATAAATTTGGTGATGAATACAAAAAAAACATGGAAAGATTCTTTGAAGGCATTAAAAACAGATGTTCAAAAGAATTCTTGATATGCTTAAAAAAACATTCGGCTCTTGGCAAAATAAATAATAAAGATTCAATCCGGGAGCTTATTATTAATCCATTAAGGAATGCATGGAAGGACTATGCAGACATAAAAACCGCAGATATGCTGATCACCGATGATTTTGACAGGTCGAAATTGATACCGGACAAAGATATGATAATCATAGTTCAAATTTCATCAAAGGAAAAAGGCAATGAAATGATCATTATATATCCTTTTATTTTTCTTGAAAACATCCTGGAGGCTCTGGACAAATAAATGAATGAAATATATAAAATATTAAGCGGAATTGATGATTTTAAAAAATTCAGCCAAAGCGAGATCTATCAAATCGCATCAATGGGTATAATTAAGAAATTCAGAAAGGATGCTTTCATCTATTATCAGAACGACTCCTGTGATGCGGTTTATTATTTAATTAGCGGTTTAGTAGAAAAAATAAAATTCAGAAATGACTACAGCTCGATACTTTTAAAATCCTGCGATAAGAATGAATGGCTGGGCATAGCCGAAGCAGTTCACGCAGGAGGCTATCTTTATGATGCAAGAACAAAAGAGGTGTCTGAAACAATAGTGTTCTTAAAAAAAGGCTTCATCGAATATTACAGCAATAATTTGAAATTCAGTACTTATATAGGCAGTAAAATTGTCAAAGAGCTTTATAATGCCCATTTCCATCTTGACACCCACACCCCTTTGGAAAAAATAACAGGCTTAATAAAGGCAAGGATTAATTCATTTGGAAATAATAATATTGATTATATTGAATTGCCCATTACCCAGGAACAGCTTTCAGAGTTGATAGGTTTTACAAGGGAAACAGTAAACAAGTCCTTAAAAAAGATGGAAAAAGAGGGATTTATTAAGCTGGAAAGAGGGAAAATAGTCTGCAAGAGGGAAAGATTTATATAAGGATAATATTAATTTTTACTATAAAAAAATTGCCAATACATATATTATTCAATTAAATAAAAAACAGTTGAAATTATTTTAAACAAGTTTTATTATGAGAGGCATGTGCGCCAAGATAAGCTGTTAATTGCCTGCAGGAAAATTTGATACAAATCAGATTAGCCCTGCTATGGTAAGAACTGGATATTA
>JAFGQB010000236.1 GCA_016935915.1 Spirochaetota bacterium | reverse complement strand
GTTTTAAGGACAGGGAGCATCGGCACTCAAACTTGGCTGAATGAAATGTGCTCGCTGGTTGCAGAAGACCTTATTGCCGATAAGCTTCAAGTTAACGGTCCAAGAGGTATAACATACAGTGATCCGACCGCAGGCAGTACTAATAATGAAAGCGGAAGACTGCCTCTATATAATGCTTATAATGATGACAGTGTTAATTATTGGCAATCAGGTGATGAAGTATTAAGAAGTTATGCGATCAATTATGCATTCGGAGCATATTTAGCAAGAAATTTCGGTGGAGCAAATTTATTTAATAAAATAGTTCAATGCGAATATTCCGATGAACAGGCGATAAATTATGCATTGAATGATCTGGGTTACACAGCGGAAAATTTCACGACTGCTTTACAGAAATGGGGTGCAGCAAATCTTTTATCAGATAATCTTTCCCCTCCTGCCGGATATTATAAATATAATCAAGGTGACATTTGGTTTACTTCAACAAAAGGCAGCATAACATATAACTTAGGTTCAATAAATCTATATAATTATAAATATATTGATGAATCTTACACTCAAACAGGACCTTATATCTATATCTTTACTCCTGTGGGTTCTCCGATTTATCCATATCTGTTTTATTCATCAAACAGATATTATCGGGCAGGCAATAATATAACAGGAATATTATCAGAAAGCATAGATTTAAAGAATTCAAATGTGAAATTAACAGTTGTTATAAAATAAAATTAATATATGATCAATATGAAACTTCTATTAAAAATTTTATTTTTACTGATTTCAATAAATATAATAAATTGCCAAAGCATCAGTAAAAATAAAGTAAAAACTGAAAAATTTAAAATAATCAAAATCGAAGGATTAATTTCAGTGAGAGGCAGTGAACCATTTACCTACCTTTCAATACTAACCGATGATAATAAAGAATATTCAATAACAGGTAAACTTACAAATGAAATCAAAAATAAATATCAAAATAAAAAAATTAAAATATTGGGGAAAATTAGAACAAAAACTTTTTCATCCGGATTTGCTCAAGAAATCGAAGTGGTAAAAATAATAAACTGACTTTATATTACAAATCATCTTTATGATGCTGCGGAGTCAAATCAACAAAATTCATAATGCACGGTATCATAAAAAGTGTAAAAAATGTCGAAATTGCAAGCCCGCAGGATACTGATATTCCCAAAGGCTGTAAAATGTTAGCACCATCGCCGATTGCTATGGCAATAGGCATCATGCCTAAAATTGTTGTGGTTGTTGTAATCGATATTGGCAAAACTCTTAATCTTGCAACTCTCAGTATTAATTCAGTTTTATTTATTGTTTTTTTATATTCCTTTAAATAAAAATCAATTATTATAATGGCATTATTTACAACAATACCTCCAAGCAATATTGTACCAAGTAAAGAATTCAATGAAACTGTTGAATTAAATACAAACAAACTTATTATGACTCCTATAAATCCCAACGGTATCGTTACCAATATGATCAAAGGTATTTTTATTGAATTGAACTGAATTCCCAAAACTATATAGATCAATACAATGCTTGCAATTAATGCAATCAGCAGAGATTTAACTGACTCATTTATGATCAATTGAGTGTCCTGAAACTGAACAAAATAGCCATCCGGCACTTTAAGTTTTTCTTTAAGTAAGTTTTTTACTTCTTCTTCATAAAATGCTCTTTTACTTTTAGAATCAGCTCTCATCATGGAACCATAAACATTATACGTTTCCTCTCCATTATCACTTCTGATCTCTGGAATAGACTTCTGCTTTTTTATGTCAAAAAAATGTTTTAAAGGAATAGCTTTGTCATTAAACGGAATTAAAAAGTTTTCAATATCCTCTGATTTATTTATTAAGTCCTCTTCATACATCATATATATGTCAAGTTCTTTATTATCCTGCTTCATTTCAATTACTTTTCTGCCGTTTAATGCAATACCAGTTAAAGATGTAAGCTTGGTTAATGGATAGTCATTGAATTGGGCAATTGTCTCAAATCTCGGAACAAGAATGATTTCATCCTGAGTTTTGGTGGTAGGCTCGGAATGAACATTCCTGAATATTTTTTCTTTATTGATCAAATCAACAATTTCTTCCATTAATGCAACTATCTGTTTTTTGTCAGGACCATATACTTTTATATGCAAATCATCTGTTCTGGGCAATGGCAGGCTTGAGGGATCCCAGGGAAACACATCAAATCTCCATTCAGGATTTGAGGTATACTTCATTTTCATTTCATCTAAAATTTTATTGATCCCAAAACTGTTTTTAAATGTAACGACAATGTTTCCTGAGTTTTCTCTGAATAAAGTAGTAAATATATTTATTATTTTATTCTTATATTTTGCGACAATTTCCTTTTCCACAGGTTCTATATTGTTCATCATTTCTTCTTTATCAACAGAACCAAAATGAGTAAAACTTATCGCAATACTGCTTGATATCGGCTGGGCGATTATTTCTTTTTTAATCATAGGCAAAACAAATATAATTAATAAAAGCAGAAAGGTAAAAGAGGATATAATAAAAATCAGCGATAATTTCTTTGAATATAGTAATTTTTTTAAGACAGCTATATAACCGTTTTTAAATTTCTCTGTTATATTAATGGAAGTCTGCTGTAATTTATTTATCTTATATCCATTTTTACCTGCATTATGATCTTTTCTGAAAAGATAAAAAGCAATTACCGGAATTACGATCAATGCGACAAACAATGAGCACATTAAAGTAAAAATAACAGATCTGGCTATATCGCCCAATATTGCATTGGTCAACGGTGAAGTGTAAGAAATTGGAAAAAAAACGCATACAGTTGTCAATGTTGATGCAATTACAGCGTTTCTAACTTCATTAACCGAGGCAATAATGACATGTATAAAATTTAATTTTTTATGTTTTTCAACCGCTTCAAGTCTATGTCTGTGAATATTTTCAATAACCACAATTGAAGCGTCTATGATCATCCCGACAGCAAGTGCTATTCCGCCTAAAGATATCAAATTCAGAGAAACTTTAAAAATATTCATCAATATGAACGATAAAATTATTGAAGTTGGTAATGATATTGATATTATTATAGTATTTTTCACTTCACCCAGCATTATCAATACAACCAATATTGCTAAAAAAGCTCCAGTCAATCCTGATCTGACAACATTTGTAATTGCATTATTTATAAATTTGGCAGGATCAATAATAAAGTTAAAATCTATATCTGCAGGAAGCTCATTTTTCGTTTCTTTTATAATTTTTGCAATCTCTTCAGACATTTTTTTAATATTGCCGTCTTCTTTAGGAGTGGCAAATATCAAAACTGACCGTTTCCCGTTCGCTCTGTAAACTCTTCTAGGAAGAGCATGTTTTATATTTACATTAGCTATATCCTTCAAATAAATGATTTTATTCCCGATAGTATCAACAATGATTTTTTCAATATTGAATATATTATCAATGTCTCTCTTTATTCTGACATTAATATGCTCTATATTATTATCAAAATATCCTACAGAAATATTTTTATAACCATTTCTTATGACATTGGCAACTGTATCAATGGTCAAACCGTAATTTAAAATTGCTTCAGGCTTCAATCTGATTTCAGCGGTAATGTCATCAACATCAAAAATATCAACTTCTTCGGCATCTTTTACGCTTGTAAATTTTGGTTTTAAACTTGATTCGAGTATCTGATAAAGTTCATAGGAATCGATGCTCTCGCTAGTTACTGCAATAGACAAAAAACCGCTCTGCCCTCTCCAGTAATTTACCGAAAAATCCTCAGACTCTTCAGGCAGATTTGATTTAATGGAGTTCATTTCACTTAAAACTCTTGCTTTAGCTTCCTCACTGTCAACTTTCCAGTCAAACTCTACACGTATCCTGGAACTGTTGTTTTCATATTCAGACTCTATTAAATCAATATCCTGAATGGAATTTAATCTTTCTTCTATTATATCACTATAGTCGTTAAAAAAATCTTCTGCGGTCAAACCCGAATGTGGAATATGGACATTAATACGAGGCTTCCTCATGTTCGGATAAAGTTTTACAGGCAGTACATTAATAGAAAAAATTCCCAAAGCCAATGCAGGAAGGACAATAAATAATATAACTCTACGTTTTTTCAATAAAAATTCAATCATAAAATCTGCCTGTTTTACTGTTTTTTAATGTTGACCTTATCACCTTCAATCATGCCTGCTGAAGGCTGTATTATATATATTTCGTTTTCTTTAACACCGCTTAAAATTTCAACGCTTTCTCCAAAGTTCTGGCCAATTTTAACCTCTCTAAGCTTTATTGTGTTGTCGGACTGCACTATATATATAAAAAGTTTTCCGTATTTTTTTAATATACTGCCCTGAGGCACAGCAATTGCGTTTCTTTTATTGGTTCGCAGCTCCAGAGTTACGAATTTACCAATAAACAGATCATTGGTCTTGTCAAAAACAATTTCTGCATTAAATAATCCCTTATTGTCACCGGGCAATATGGCTATTTTATTAACTTTCCCTTTTATTTCATTTTCTTTTTTATTATGATTTTCTTTGTCCATTTCTTTACTTTCATTTTCACTTAAAAAATCTTTTATATAACATTCATCATAAAGTTTGACATTTAAAATATCCTTATCGCTTATTAAAATATCAACCTTATATTTTCTATCATCTGCAATACTGAAAAGTTCACTCTTTTCAAATACTTCCATCTGATTGAAAATTTTCATATTGACTACAAGACCGCTTGAAACAGCAGTCACTACTGCAGGCTGATAACTTTCACTTGACAGCTTTCTTCTTATACTACATATATGTGTCCCTTTGACAACCCTTTGCCCTTCAACCACATAAATATTATTGATAATACCGCTTATGGAAGAATATTGAACTATAGTATTTAATGGCTCTATCCTTCCCCCATAATAAGAGGAATCATAAATATCAGAATATTTAATAGTGCCGGTTTTAACAAACACTTCATTTTGGCTGTAAATGAAATTCATTAAAAATAAAAGATTAAAAATTAATACACATTTTTTAGCCATCTTATATACCTCATTAAAAAAAATCTTTTATATCCTTATTGGTTATATTTTCAATATCTATTATGCTTGTATATAATTCATACTTTGAATTTAAATAATCAATATTTGCCTGAAGTAGATTCTTCTCGGCATCCTTTAATTCTAAAAATGTTTTTTGTGCATTATAATATTCTATTTCAGTAAGTTTATAAGCTTTTTCTGCTATTACAATATTAAATTTAAGATTTTCCAGAGATTCCAATATCTCTTTAATTTTATTTATCTTATAATCAAGCTCAATCCTCTTATTTTTTAAGTAATCATCATATTCCATTTTAGACCTTTTAATCTGAAAAGAATCCTTAATAACATCAACCTGTCTGCCTGATAATGGGAAATAAGGATCAAGCGGTATCGAAAGTGATAAATTGAAATATTGAGTGTTCCTCCAATCATCATTAATGCTGCTAAACCAGCGATCAAGATATGGATCAAGCAAAAAATTAGAATTAATTGAATAGCCGATCCTAAAAGTTGGAGTCATAGCTGAAATAGCAATGTACAATAAATTTTTTTCTCTATCCATATCCAATAATAATAATTTTAATTGAAGGTTATCATTAAGTCCAATGCCTTTTAATTTTTCAAGTTGTACATTAGAATAGTCAGGCAAATCTTCTGTTAATATTAAATTTATACCATCATCCAGTCCTAAAACAGCTTTAAAAAGTTTAATCTGATTAATATAATCATTCTGCATTTTTAAAAGTTCTGGTATCAATTTCTTATATGCAAGCTCAGCATTGAGTTTATCCAGTTCAGATACTTCCCCTCTGTTATATCCGTTAAGTGAAGTATTATATTTTTCTTTTGCATTTTCATATTCGATTTTTTTTAAATTTATTTTTTTTTCAGATAAAATTATAAAAAAATAAACTTTTTTAACATCCATTGCCATTTTTTTATTAACGGCTTCAAGATTAATCCTTCCTTCATTGTAATCAAGGATTGTCTGATAAATGTCAAATATAATTTTTGCATTAAAAGAAAATGTCATACCATAGCTTAAAGACAAGCTGTTTTTATATAGAGGATCAGGTTCGGGACCTGAAAGATGCTGAGGTTTGGATAATGTCCCTGAATATGAACTTTCAGGGTAAAATTTATTGAAAACCGCTATTAAAGAAATCAATCTTTCATTTTTTATTGATTTTTGCAATTTCACATTGATATTATTCTTTAAAACAAGGTCTAAAGCCTTATCAACTGTTAATTCTAAATTTTCACTCGAGTTTATTTTGATCTTATATATTAAAAGAATAAATATTATTAAAAAAAATTTTTTTAACATAAATCTATTTGTCGTATCCTGATATTTTAAGGTTTCATATAATATAAAAAAAAACAAATTTTCTTACAATATTATATAAAGCATTTCTAAAGTTATAAAATATATATTATTTATTCTTTATTTTCAATATTTATATTTTTAAATTTAATTTAATTTTAAATAGTACAATATCCGCCTATACAACCGCCGGAATAATCTGACTCTATATTTAAATCTTTATATGAATAATTTCCATTTTGATCTTTTTTAAATCCAAAAGATAAAACCTGATTTTCTTTTGATCCGTACCGATAAATTGTTATACCTTTACATTTCATTTTATATGCTGATAAATAAACATGTTTAATATCTTCAAGAGAGGCATCTGGAGGCAAATTTATTGTTTTAGAAACAGAATTATCGGTAAATTTCTGAAATTCAGCCTGAATTTTGAGATGATCCAATGGTGAAATATCAAATGAAGTAACAAACAAATCTTTAATATCTTCAGGAATTACTTTTATTTTTTTTATGCTTCCTTGCTCAATGATCTGTTTATAAATATCAGCAGCATTAATACCTCTTTCAGCAAGACTTTCTTCAAAATCTTTATTTGCCTCAAATAATTTTGAACCTGATAGAACATTTCTGAAATATATTAATCCGAACAGCGGCTCAATTCCGCTTGAGCATCCAGCTAAAATGCTTATTGTGCCTGTCGGAGCTATTGTATTTAAAGTTGCATTTCTTAATTTCAAATCCTTTTTATAAAAAATTGACTTATCATAATTAGGGAATACTCCTCTTTCTTCCGCTAATTTCATTGAATAATAAATAGAATTTTGATTTAAAAATTTCATTATTTTATTGGCTGTTAAAATGGCTTTTTTTGAATTGTAAGGAATTTTTAATTTTATTAAAAGGTCTGCAAATCCCATTACTCCCAGACCGATCTTTCTGTTTGCTTTTGTAATACTTTCAATTTCTTTAAGCGGAAAATTGTTTACATCAATGACATTGTCCAGAAATCTGATCCCGTATTGTATGATTGTTTTAAGCTTTTCCCAATTTATATCATTATCTATTTCATTGAACATATTAACAAGATTGATTGATCCAAGATTACAGCTTTCATAAGGATAAAGCGGAAGTTCCCCGCAGGGGTTGGTAGCATTTATTTCTCCCAGCTTGATTAATGGATTATTTTTATTAATCGTGCCTAAAAAAATTAATCCGGGATCACCGGACTGCCATGCTGCATTGACAATTATATCAAAAAGTTCTCTTGAGTTTATTTTGCCTGCCTTTTTTTTTGTTCTTGGGTTTACCAGATTAAAATCCCTGTTATCACGATAAGCATCCATAAATTCATCAGTAATCCCTACTGAAAAATTAAAATTCTGAAACCTGTCCTTTTTTATTTTTGCCTGAACAAAATCAATAATATCTGGATGATCGCATCTTAAAATCCCCATATTGGCACCTCTTCTTTTACCGCCCTGAACAATCACTTCGGTAGCCTTGTCAAATATTTCTAAAAAAGAAAGAGGTCCTGATGCTTCTCCCTTTGTGGTATTTACAAGATCATCCTTTGCCCTGAGGAGTGAAAAATTAAATCCCGTTCCTCCACCGGTCTTATGAATGACTGCAGTCTGTTTTAAAGCATCAAATATACTTTCAATGCTGTCATTGACAGGTAGAACAAAACAAGCTGATAATTGACCTATCATTGTTCCTGCATTCATCAAAGTAGGTGAATTCGGTAGAAAATCAAGATTTTTCATGATATTATAAAATTTTTCTTCGATTTCCTGCCTTTTATTTTTTGTTTTATAATTTTCCTCTGCAGCAGCAATGCAGGAAGATACTCTCTTGAACATCATGTCAGGTGTTTCAATTATATTCTTATTATCATCCTTTAATAAATATCTTTTTTTCAATACTTCAATACTATTTATGGTAAATTTTGAATCATCTTTCAAACCAAGAATTGTTTTTGCTTCCCTGATCTGTTTTCTATCATTTCTGTAAAGAATGTATCTTTTTGCGATTTCATCATATCCGTTTTTCATTAATGATTTCTCAATAATATCCTGAATTTCTTCTATATTTATTATGTTTTCATGATTACGCAGAGATATTTCGTTGAGCACATTTTCTGTTATTTTTTTTGTGATATTTTCAGATTCTGTCTGATTATTGTTGACGCTGAAGGCAGCTTTTTTTACTGCATTTTTAATCTTTTTAACATCAAAAGATGCGTGAATTAAATTTCTTTTAATAACTTTTATAGGCAAATTTTTCATAAAAGCTTCTTCTGATAAATATATCAATTTTAATTATTATATTTATTAGGTCGAATTTCGAATTACTTATATTTAAAAAATTTTTACCACAGAGTTTTAATAATTTTTTTGTTAATTTTACATAAAATCTCTGTGAGCTCGTGTTCTTAAGCGGTTTCATTTCATGCTTTTTTATTATTCGATATTCGTCCTATTAATTAAATTTATAACATTAAAATTGAAATTTTTTAAATAAATATTATTTTTTTACTAATTTAATAATTAATAAAATATCAATAAAAATTTAATTTATTTTTTTTTAAAATTTATATCATCCAAATATACATTAATCTTTGCAGAATTAAATGAATGCAGCCAGATTATTAAATATTTACAATTTTCAGGTGTTTCAAATTTTATATTAAAATCTTCCCATTTTTCCGAGTCTTTATTCAATGTTAATAAAGAAGAAATATTATCTTTTTCATCCCTCTGGTTCAGCAATTTATCATTTTTATCAAAAAATCTTGCATAAATACCTAAGCCCTCTCCATTAAGAACCAAATATTTCCCGTTCAGTTCATACTTTACCTTTTCATTTACATAAATTTTTAAAGAAGAGACATTGGACCCTTTTTTATTTTCTTCATCAGTTATCTTGAGTGAATATTTTCCGCTGTATGACTTATCGCTTGTTATTACGCCCATACCATCCCTGGGCATGTCCCAGCCGAATCCAAGTTTTTCAAAATCTCCATTGATCAATAAACTATTGCTTTCAGTTATATAAGGAGTGATTTGTATTTTAATACTTGCACTTTTTACCGGTTTCGCAAGTTTAATGCCTATGCGTACAGGAAGAGTTTTTGCCCTTACTTCCTCATTAATTATTTCAGAATTAATCAAAAATTTTTCATTGCCGCACTCTATTCTGCATAAAA
The DNA here is from genome assembly GCA_016935915.1 of Spirochaetota bacterium. Taxonomy (GTDB): domain Bacteria; phylum Spirochaetota; class GWE2-31-10; order GWE2-31-10; family JAFGQB01; genus JAFGQB01. Next base: position 12,617 of record JAFGQB010000236.1, on the reverse strand, counting down.
CCGCTTTATCCTTATTAAACACAAATAAAGTATATTCATCCAAAACCATATAATTTCCCATAGTAATAAGAGCTGTCTCAAAGCTCTTGGGTGTTTTAAATTCCACATTATCCGTAACAGTTAAAGCTCTGTCCCCGATTCTTGAAAATTTAAATTCCCTCTCAAGCTTTAATAAACCTGTGACAGGATAAGCATCTTTAATATCAAGGATGAAAACATCCTCCTCTTCGCTAAAGTCGGTTTTTATTATATTCGCTTTTGCATTTTTCCCTGTTTTCTGAAGTTGTCCTGCAACAACAGGCACAGGATGTCCAAAAGAATTAATCACTTTGCTTTCATATCTTCTGTCGCTGAACGTTCTGGCAGTATAAACCTCAGCTCCCGGATCAGCCAAAACCGCTTCATTGCCGACAGTCACAACATAGGAACCGACATCATTATGATTATGGTGCTCATCATTGTTTCCTCCTTTAAATGCTGCACAAAGATTCTTTTCAATGTCGTCTAAATTTCTTGAGATCAGCACTCCATGCAAATTAAAAAAACTCCTTATAGGTCTTTTATTAACAGCAAAATTTCTATTCTCATCAAGTTTTTGAAAAAGGAAAAACAATGCATATTGTGACAGTTTATTCATCAATGTTATACTATGGTTCTCTTTTTTTCTAACCGATACATTTAATTTTTTACTCAAATAATAGATTATCCTCGGTTCAGGAACATCATTAATGCTGCAGTCTGCAAATGCAGGACTTACCCCGTCTGTAATCTCAATATTAAATCCATAATCAATTATTTTTTTTATCTTGTCATCATTGAATAAATCAACTTTTCCACCGGTATTAATATTAATCATTTCTGAAAGCAAGATAAAATTGCCAAAACCGTAATTCCAATAGCCGACACCTTCGGTGCAGTAACCGTCATCGGAAAAACCTTTAATAAAATTCCTGATATACGACTCTGCAGCAGATATGAAAAAAGCTTTTTCCTCTTTTGAATCTGTCATAATTAAAGCGCTTCCTGTGACTCCGGCAAGACAGACTGCATTCCAGTTGTTTGTGCCTCTCATCCAGTGATTTTCCCTTATTTCTCCATTAACCATTTTTTTAAATGGAACAAAAATCCTTTTATATAAATTTTCTTTTACAATTTTAATAAGCTTTAGATTCAGCTTCTCTCTCAACAGGTGAACTGCGATCGCTAGTTCCCATGCAAGTTCGGCAGACTCAAGGTCAATTTCAATCTTAGACTGATAATAATTTTCAAGATTTCTGTCATGCGCGGGTCTTACCCATGTTTTATAGCTGCAGATCTCGCTGATCAATTCTTCAAGTGGTTTGATATACATCCCCTTATTCTCGATGCATTCTGCAATTATAAAATGTTTTATCCTTGAATTTCTTAAGCGTGCGATCCTTTCCCATTTTGTCCTGTTACCTGTCTTTGAATAATCCAGATAAAGCTCTTCGGTCAATTTGGGAAGAGGTTCTTTACTGAGTTTTTCAGCGTTCCTTATCAAGGCATTTATTTCTGCAGATTTACTTATTTTTCCCCATGCCTCTCTGTCTGTTATCTTCGGGGCAAAAAAAATATTTTCATTTGAAATATAATTTTTGATTTCCTCTGCTCTTTTTTTGATCTCATCCCTGCTCTGTCCCCGTAAATTTAATAACATTGTCAATAAAAGTAAAGTTATCAAAAAATTCCTATTCATTTATTAATCCTCTTTAAAAAAAGTTAATTTATACTTTATGTTTGAATTATATCATTTTATTTGCCGAAAATTAAATGAAAATTAAAATTTTAACAGTAAGGAAGAAAAATTGTATAATTTCTATTTGGTTTCGACTCCTATCGGTAATATTGGCGACATAACAGCGCGAGCGCGTGATATATTGAATTCTATTGATTTTATTGTCTGTGAAAGTGAAAAAGAGTATAAAAAACTGTTTTATCTTTTAGGGATAAAAGAAAAAAAATTCATCTTATGCAATGAACATAATGAAAATGAAGCGATAGAGCTTGTATTGCCGCTTTTAAAAATAGGGGAAAAAGGTGCACTCATTTCAGACTGCGGAACTCCTGTTTTTGAAGACCCGGGATATAAATTTATCAATTCAATCAGGGGACACGGTTATAAAGTGACAAGTCTGCCCGGCGCAAGCTCTCTGACCACAGCCATATCATTGTCTCCATTTAAAATTGAAAGTTTTTTTTATGCAGGACTTTTGCCAAAAAATAATTCTGAAAGGGAAATATCACTAAGAGAACTATTAAAAAGAAAAGAAGTTATAATTTTCATAGAAGCACCATACCGATTAAAAAATATTCTGGAAACAATTAAAAAACTTAATTCTCAAAGAGATATCTGTATTGCATATAATTTAACTATGGAAGATGAAACTATAATCTGGGGAAATATCAAAGAAATCGAAAAAAAGATAAAATTATTAAATATTAAAAAAGGTGAATATATTATAATAATTAATAAAATTTTATAAAATTAATAAATTTTTTCTAAAAATGCTTGATTTTTTTTTTAAAAAATACTAAAATAAACTATAAAATTTGTAAAAAGTTTAAATAGAAATGTAATGTTTTTTATTTAATAAATTTATAAAAAATTTAAAAAAGGATAAATATTATGAAAAAAATAAAGAAAAAAGAATTTTATACAACTTCCGATGTTGCCGGTATACTGCATGTAGCTGTAGGTTCGGTTATCAACTGGGTTGATGCAGGCGAAATTAATGCAGTTATAACCCCGGGCGGGCATAGAAAAATTCCGTTTAAAGAATTAATCAAATTCTTAGAAACTCATAATTATGAGATACCACCTGAACTTGTGATCAAAAAACTTGTTTATCTTATTGACGATGAAAAAGTCACTCATGACCTGTTTACCAATATCTTTGAGGCTTTAAGAGGTTATGACTTAAGAAGTTTTTATTCCGGCACTGAAGCTTTAGTTGCTTTAGGTCAGGAACCGCCGAGGATCATTATAGTTGATATTTTAATGCCTGATTTTGACGGAGTTCAGGTTATTAAAAACATCAAAGCTAATGAGAAATTAAAAAGCATTCATATTATTGCAATAAGCGGTGACATTAGTAAAAAAGATGAAGCAATCAATGCAGGCGCTAATGTTTTTCTGCCTAAACCATTCACAATGGAAGAGTTCCAGGAAGCATTAAAAACCGAAGAAGAAGCCCAGGTTGTGTAATTTTCTGTTTTTTATTTAAATAAATTTTTATTTTATTCAAATAAATTCAAAGAGGCAAATAGATTGCCTCTTTTTTATTAATATTGTATGAATTATTTTTTATTTATATAAGTATTATTGCTTATTAGTAATTCTTTTATAATCAATATAAAGGACTGTATTAACCATTCAAAATAATTAAACGAAGTTAATAAAAAAACAATAAAGAATATTTACTTTTTGGATATTAATATTTCAAGGAGATTTTTATGATAAACCGCTTGAAAACTATTGAATATCATTTTGTTCTTAATAACACTTTAAAAAATAAACTTTTTACAATAAGCAATTGCTTAAAACTAAAACTGTCAAAAACTGTGATTTTTATAATTGAAATTATGTCACCTTTATTTACCAAGATGCATCTGGTTTATAAAGAAGAGAATAATTTTTATGATAAAGTCAACTGGAACAGTCATTTACATGTATATATTAACAGAAGTAAAGAGGGATTATATAATAAACTAAAAAGTATACATAAAGATAACAATACATATTCTATTGCATCTACATTAAGATATATAATAAAAATTTTTATAAGAGGAGTGGAAATGTATGGTTTAAATGAATTTTTAACGATATTGAAAAATGTTGAAGAAAAAAAATTATGGCATAAAAGGGGGAAGGTAAGACAATTGTCGTCAAAAATTAAATTAATTGTTCATTATGACTACAAATTTTCTGCCGTTTTAATAAAATTACTTAATTGAAGATTACATTTCCACCTTATATGATATTAATTTAACAAACAACTCTACAGTTAAACCAAACTTTTTGAAAAAAGTTATTTTCCGGTCATCTGAAAGAACGCCAAAAAAATACTGAAATAAATAAAACAAAATTTATCTGTAATAAATATTGTTTCTGTTTGGGAAATACATCTCTTTTACTGCATTTTTCTTAAAAAATATTAAGAGGTAAAGAAATCCAAAAACAAATCCCAATAAATGAGTAATATGAGCAATACCGCTTGGTGCATTTGAAATTTCGGAAATCAGCTCAATACCGGCAAAGAGAAGTATTGCCCACTTGACTTTCATTGGAATAAAAAAGAATAATAGGAGCAATGTATCTGGACTATATGCGGCAAAAGCAAGCAAAATCGCAAAAATAGCACCTGATGCACCCATAAGAAGAACTGGTGCATAACTCAATTTAAATATAAAATAAGAAGCTATATTTGCAAGAATTCCTGTTGTAAGGTAATACGCCGTGAATCGTTTAGTTCCCCAATAAGCCTCTAGAGGTTTGCCAAAAATATAAAGACCGTACATATTAAATAAAATATGAAAAAAACCGCCATGTGTGAACATTGCTGTCACAAACTGCCAGACAGCACCAGTTTCTACGCTCATTGTGTCCTTTATATTTATATTTAAAGCACAATACTGGTATAAGAGTTTAAGGAGCATAGGATTTTGAAACAATCTATATGATATGTAGGGTAAAAAGAACACTATATTGATGATTATAATTATTTCAACTGCACCTATGTCGCTTCGTGAATTGTAATAACTTCTATTATATTCTCTATACATTATATTTTCCTGTTATTTTTTTTTTTTAGATTAACTTATAGATTGATTAAAATCAAGCATAAAATTATAAAATTTACAATTATATTGAGTCGGGGGAGTATGAGTTGCAGGGACGGCTTTCTGATTCATTTTAAATGAGTCAGAGAGCCGTCCCCGCAACTTAAAAAAAAATGTTTTAAAATTAAAATATTTTTTGTATAATTGAAAAATTAAATTTAAGAGGAATAATATGAACATAGCTATAGTTGGATACGGCAAAATGGGTAAGATCATTGAAAAGTCATTAATAGAAAAAAAAATGGATTTAATATCAACAATTGATAATTTTACTGATGAGAGCATGTTCAAAGAACTTAACAGTGATTCTTTAAAAAGGTGCGATACAGCTATTGAGTTCGCTAATGCCGAAGGTATCATGGAAAGAGTAAATATTTATGTTGAAAATAAAATAAATGTTGTAATGGGGACAACAGGCTGGTATGATAAAATCGAAGAGATCAAAAAAATTGTTGATGATAGGATAGGATTTATTTGGTCTGGTAATTACTCATTAGGCGTAAATATTTTTTTCAGGATTGTAAGACAATCGGCTAAAATTTTTAATAAGTTCATTGAATACGAGCCGATAATGTATGAACTTCATCATAAACAAAAAAAGGATAGTCCATCGGGAACATCAAAGATGATATCAAAAATTCTTAATGAAGAACTTGCTTCAAAATCCAAAGTTGTCGAGGAAAAACTGGATAGAAAAATAGAAGACAATGAAATTCATTCAGCATCTATCAGAGGAGGCTATATCCCGGGTATTCATACAGTATTATTTGATTCGCCGGATGATACTGTTGAACTTAAACACTCTGCTCGAAGCAGAGAAGGAATGGCAAGAGGCGCATTAATGGCTGTCCAATGGATTAAAGGCAAAAAAGGTTTCTTTACAATAGATGATTTCATGAATGATGTAATATGAAAAAGAGGAAATACCTGATTGCTAAATTCAGCATTCCGTTATCCATTTTCATCATTTAAAAATTTTTTATTTTTCATTCATGGTTTCTATATTTGTTACGATTGATTTTTTTAATTGTCATTCTGAGCAAAGACAGGAATCAAAATATTTATACAAGGAGTTTTTATGTTAAAAGGGGTTTTTACAGCAATTATTACACCGTTTACAAAAGAGAACAAGATAGATGAAAAAGCATTAAGAAAACTTATAGATGAACAGATAGCAGCCGGTGTATCAGGTATAGTTCCATGCGGCACTACAGGTGAGTCACCTACTCTCACCTATGAAGAGCATGATCTTGTAATAGAAATTGTCTGTGATCAGGTTAAAGGCAAATGCGAAATTATCGCAGGAACAGGCTCTAACTCTACCGATGAAGCAATCATGATGACCGAACATGCTAAAAAAGCAGGAGCTACAGCTACATTACAAGTTGTACCATATTATAATAAACCCACTCAAAAAGGATTATATCAGCATTTTAAAACCATTGCGGAAGCAGTTGATATTCCTAATGTAATTTATAATATAGCAAGCAGGACAGGTATAAACCTTGAAACATCCACATTAAAAGAACTTTCAAAAATAAAAAATATAGTGGGAGTAAAGGAAGCGTCAGGTTCATTGCCTCAGATCATGAGTGTGATAAATTCCACACCCGATGATTTTTCAGTTTTATCAGGAGATGACAACCTGGTACTGCCTCTGATGGCAGCAGGCGGTCACGGAGTAATATCGGTTGCATCAAATGTAATACCTAAAAAAATGGTTGAGTTTGTCAATCTTGGTTTTAACAATGATTTCAGCCGAATGCGAAAAGTTCACTATGAGCTGTCTGAGTTCTTCAGCGGTCTGTTTCTGGAAACAAATCCCATACCAGTAAAAAAAATACTGGCTCTTAAAGGTAAGATCGAATCAGTTTACAGGCTGCCTTTATGCGAACCTGAACAAAAAACCATTGATTCATTAAATCAATTGATAACAAAATATAACATATGATCATGAAAAACAAATTAAAAGTCACACTAAATAACGGAGCATTTAAAAGCCTATACCTTGCGGCAGGAACAACTGTAAGTGAGCTTTTAAAGGAAATCGACGGTTCAGAAGAGGAATTCATTGCAGCAAAAGTCAATAACGAGGTCACTTCATTATCATATAAAATTCATGTGAACAGCGATGTTGAATTTCTCACAAAAACCAATTATCTTGGTATGGAAGTTTACAGAAGAAGTTTGTCATTTCTCCTTGAAAAGGTCGTAAAAAGAATTTTCCCTGAAAGAAGATTGTTGATAGGGCATTCTTTAGGTCCTGGATACTACTTTGATCTTGAAGGTGAAAAATTAACCGAAAATGATGTAAATAAAATTGAAAAAGAGATGATGAGAGAAGTAAAGGAAGATATAGACATCACACGTGAAAAAATAAGCTATGAAGACGCACTGGAGTATTTTAAAAAAACAAATAGAATGGATAAATACACACTGATATCATCCTTAAATATGCCTAAATTTGCAATATACAGATGCGATGATTTTTTCCAGGTTGTGGATCTGCCATTGGTAAACAGAACAGGTGTTTTAGCGGTTTTTAAATTAATTTATTATCCTCCGGGATTTATTCTGCAGTTTCCAAAAAAATCATCTCCGAACATTCCGGCTGAGCTTAATGAACAAAAAAGAATTTTTGAAGTTTATCAGGAGTATAAAAAATGGGGTAAAATTCTGAAAGTTGACAATGTCGGCGGGTTGAACAAGATAATTACAGACAGCGGAATTAAAAATTTTATACAGATCAGTGAAGCACTGCATGCATCAAAAATTACATCATTGGCAAATGAGATCTATGCAAAAAAAGATGAAGTAAAGCTTATCTGTATTGCCGGACCTTCGTCATCCGGAAAGACAACATTTTCAAAAAGACTTTCCATCCAGCTTCAGGTTTTGGGATTTAAGCCAGTAACTATTTCAGTTGATAACTACTTTATAGAGAGAGATAAAACCCCTCTAGGTGAGGACGGCAAGCCTGATTATGAAACAATCGATGCAATTAATATTGATCAATTCAATCATGATCTTGATAAATTAATCAATGGAAAAAAAATCAAGCTTCCGACTTATAATTTTCTTACCGGCAAATCACTATTAAGCAAAAATTTTTTTTCAATTAATAAAGATGATATTATTATAATTGAAGGTATACATTGCTTAAATGAAAGGCTGACCCATGTCATACCAAAATCAAAAAAATATAAAATATACATATCGGTTTTAACGCAGATGAATATCGATGACAATAACAGGATCCCTACTACAGATAACAGAATAATAAGAAGAATGGTGAGGGACTTTAAATATCGAGGACACAGCGCCCTTAAAACATTACAGATGTGGCCTGCGGTAAGAAAAGGCGAAGAAAAATATATTTTTCCTTTTCAAAATGATGCTGACGGTTATTTTAATTCTGCGCTGGATTATGAATTGGCGCTTCTACGTCCCTTTGCGGAACCGCTTTTGATGCAGATCAAGCCGTTTAATGTAGAATATGCCGAAGCCGCAAGATTATTGAGATTTTTATCATATTTTTTAACTATCCAGTCAAGAGATGTACCTCCAACATCTCTTTTAAGAGAGTTTATCGGCGGTTCATTTTTTAATTATTAAAAATACCCCTGACAGTGACAGTTAAAAGACCACTCCCTTTTGCTGCCGTATTTTTTTGGCGCAATGACTATCGATAAATAGATATTTCAGTATATTTTTTTCATTATATTTTTTGATTGTAAGGTTTCCAAAAAAAATAAAAACATACTGATTATTTATTATTTATTTTTTTTCTAATATCATCAGAAATTTTTGATGACCATTCTATTATTTTATTTTTCATTATTTCCTGAGATTCTTTGAACATCAATGGATCCTGAAAACCAATTATACCGACGATTTCATTACCGCTTAATCTTTTTTTTAATTTATATAAGCATTTGCCGATTTTATTGGAATAACTGCAAAACAATGCAATCTTTTTCTTTTTGATTTTATTCTCTTTTAAAAATGTCTTAAATGGCATTGCGTAGCTGCCCGACCATACCGGAGTGCCTAAAAAAATCAGATCGTAATCTTTTAATTTTTTATTATAAGGAAGCAATTTAGGCGGTTTTGAAAAAATTGACAGTAAATTAAGATATCTATTTTTAAAAATCTCAAAAAATCTATCCTCACAATCAACTTTGATCTCCAATAAATCCGCTTCAATGCTTACGGCTATGGAATGCGCCAAAAAACTTGTGTTGCCTGTTCTTGAATAAAAAACAACCAATTTTTTAAATTTTTTATTAAGATTTAACATAAATTAAGCAATTATTAATTAAGATTTTAAATTTTGTCAATAATTATATATTGATAATTATTTATTTTTTTAAAAATAAAAATTACCCGTTTATTAATTAAATTTAGTAATTTCTTACTGAATAAAATATGAATAATTATAAATATTATAATTTTTAACAAATATGCAATAAAAATCTTGTTTTTTTTTAAAAAAATTATAAAATATTACGAAATTATATATTATAATATAATTAAATATTACTGATTATAATTGGATTAAGGGCAAATAATAATTTTTATTAAATTAAGAGGATTTATGGTATTTTTAAAATGCAGACAAAAAGACTGCACAAATAAAACCGTCTTCAAGGAAAATTATTGTTTTATTCACACTAAAAACAAAGAAAAGTTAACCAATGAAATTCATGATTATATTAAAAAAAATAAAATTATCAAAAACCTGAATTTCGCATTTGTACCATTTGACAATATAGACTTTTCAAAAAAAGAAATAATATTTTCAAGATTTTATAAATGCAGTTTTAAAAACGCCAATTTTTCAAAAACATCACTTTACTCTTCTTTTTTTGATTTTACAGATTTAGAAAACAGTGATTTTTCATCAAGTTCAATAAGATTTGTTGTCTTCGGAGGTGCCAATTTAAACAACACAAACTTTTCCGAAGTAAATGTTTTTTCGAGTAATTTTATCGGAGCTCAAATTGAAAATACAAAATTTAAAGATGCTGACCTTAGCTATTCAAGATTTATCGGGGCAAAAATAAAAAACACAACATTTTATAACTGCAATTTAAAAAAGGCTTATTTTCAAAACATGAATTTTGACGATTTAAGCATCAAAACTTCAAACTATCAGGAAGCTATATTAAAAGACTGCTGCAACGGAGACACTAAAATAAAAGGATATATAGAATGAAGATATATACTGCTTTAAATCCGGAAAGTTTATCAAATATCTATCTTATCATAAGTGACAACAAAAATTACGGCGTTTTAATAGACCCCGGCTCATTTTCACAAAATGTTTATCAAATGATTAAAAATACTTCTGTTGATATAAAAAAAATTATTATAACGCACAATGGACCTGAACAAATCAACGGTATACCTTTAATAAAGAAAATTTTCAATGCGGATATTTATGCTTATGATGAAATAATTTTAGATTATGAAACTATAACAGTTAGAAATGATTCTTTAATAGATATGGAAGAAATGAATTTTAAAATCATCGAAACTCCTGTTCATACCTATGATTCAATATCTATTCTAACGAATGATGCGATTTTTATTGGTGATATATTTCAAGCGGGTTCTTTAAGTTCATTCATCGAAAAAAAAGAACCATCAAAATACGAATTCAATATCATAAAAAATAAAATATTATCATTGACAGATAATATAATTATATATCCTGGACAGGGGCCGGCAACAACTTTGGAAATTGAAAGGAAATTTAATCCTTATTTTATTAATTTATAATATGGTTTTAACATTATGAGTTCAGTAATCAGCAGAATTGAGAAAGAATTCATTTTCAAATTTTTAATTCAAAATAAAATAAATTTTGAAATAAAATCAGGAAAAAACTCTACTTTTGCAAATTTATTAGAATATAATATTAATGAATTAAAAATTGAATGCGTTTCTGTTCTGGAAGAAATGCTTGAAAAGGAAGCTGAAATAGAAGTTTTCTTTTATTTTCAAAACAACTATCATACATTTAAATCAAAGGTATTAAGATTAAAAGGGTCCTTAGTGATAATAGAAAATCCCAGAGTAATGCTTAAAAACCTTCAAAGAAAATTCGACCGTATTGCCATTAACGGAAAATTGAATTTAAAATTTTCCATAAAGGGCGACCTTATAAAACTAAACTATCCCGAAACAGAAATAACATATTATCCTACCAAGCCGCCGTTTACTGCAGATTTTTATGACGTATCCATATCTAGTATATTAAAGAAGTTTGAAGAAAAAATATCAAGTTATATAACAAAAAGTCAAATTAAAATGCTGAGACATTATAAACCCCAGTCATTTGAAGAACAGGTTGTTATAAAATACGGAAAGGTTTTATACATTCCCGATACAAGGGCTGATCTTCCCCAAAATCAGATAATACCTGAGTTTAATATAATCTTAAAAGCGGATTGGGTCAAATATGAAATGCTTAAAAATAAAACTCAAGCCTATTTAATTAATAAAGAAATTTCAACAAAATTAAAATCAATGGCAGAAAATGATATTACATCAGAAGCAATCTTTCCGATACTATATAGAAATTATGTAGTAGGACTGATCTGTTTATTTAACAGCTTTTTGATAAATCATCCTATTACTCCTAAAATACTTAATTATACATATAATTTCTGCAGAGTTTTATCATATATTTTAAAAGAAAACGGTTATTTTAAAGAGGAGGAGGGAAACATCCAGAGATATATGGTGCCTATATTTGATTTAAGTCCCGGAGGATTGAGCTTTAGTCATGACAATAATTTTTTTGAAGATAAATTATTGGTTAATAACAACTTTCAATTTCTAATTGAAATGGATAATAAACCAATAAGGATATTGGCTAAATTAGTAAGAAAATTTAAAAATTTAAGCAAATATTATTATGGATTTATGTTTATTGACATAAAAAGAAATGATTTTGATTATTTAAACAGTTATTTATATGGAGATTTAGTAAAGTAATTTTATGAGAGATAATAGTGTATTAATCCAGCATATAAGATTAAGATCCTCACTATATTTGGATAACATTGAAAGGGATGAAAAAGTCTTAGATGCAATGCTTAAAGTTGACAGAAAAAACTTTTTACCTTCAAACGTTAAAAAAATTGCTTATGAAGATGTGCCTTTACTGATCGGTTATGGACAGACATGTTCTCAGCCAAGCATGGTAGCTTTTATGCTTGATAAACTAAAAATAGAAAAAGGCAATAAAATTTTAGAAATAGGTGCAGGATGCGGCTATGCGGCTGCTATAGCGTCCATATTAACCGGGCCAGAAGGAATGGTCTATGCCTCTGAAATCGTTCCGGATTTATGCGATTCAATGAGGATTAATTTAGCCGAATTTATAGACAATATTACTATATTATCTGAAGATGGTTCTGCAGGATTTACCGAACATGCTCCATTTGACAGAATATTAATCTCTGCCGGAGTTGCCTCAAAAAATTTTGAAACTGATATATTATTGGATCAGCTGAATGATAAAGGCATACTGTTGTATCCTGAAACTTACGGAAATATATATGTGATAAAAAAAAATGGTAAAAATTTAAAAAAAGAAACATATTATGGAGTAAGTTTTGTCCCTCTAAAAGGCAAAAATTCATAACAAATAAATATCTGGTCGAATGTCGAATAAGGGATTAACCTAAGAAATTTCATGAGATGCCGCCTCATTCATTGAAATTACAAGTCATTGCTTCAGGCTT
>JAFGQB010000235.1 GCA_016935915.1 Spirochaetota bacterium | reverse complement strand
TATCTCTTCTCTCAAACTCCCCACTGCACTCACGCCTATTAAATGTTTAACACCTAGTTTTTTAAATCCATAAATATTTGCCCTATTGTTTAACTCTGAAGGCAATATTCTGTGACCTTTGCTGTGACGTGACAAGAAAGCGATTTTAATACCCTCCAGATCACATATAAGATATTTTGAAGAAGGTTCACCAAAGGGAGTATCAATTGCAATTTCATCAACAACCTTCATATTATCTAGTTCATAAATGCCGCTTCCACCTATTACGCCTATGTTTATATCTTTTACCATTTTTTACTCCTTCACTGTTAAAATATTATTAAAAATTTTAATTTATTATCTGTTAATATTTTAGTGTAAATAATATGTAAAATATTACAGCATTTAATATAATATAAATTAATATTTTTGTCAGTAATAATTAGAGTTTTTAGTCATTTTTTTTATTTTACTCGTTTGTTTTTTATTTATTTGTAAAACATGAAAAAAAAGAATTGCTAAATTTTTCTTTTTTTGATATTTTACAACCACTTTAATCATGTATTTATTAAAAATTATTATAAAACGAAAAAGAGAGGTTAATTATGGCAAAAAAAATTTTATATTCTTTAGAAGCTAGAGCTGCTTTAAAAAAAGGAGTTGATTCCGTAGCTGATGCAGTAAGAGTTACTTTAGGACCAAGAGGGCGAAATGTTGTGTTAGACAAGAAATTCGGTGCTCCGACAGTTACCAATGACGGTGTAACAATAGCTAAGGAAATCGAACTATCCGACCCATTTGAAAATATGGGTGCTCAATTAGTTAAAGAAGTATCCACAAAAACAAATGATGTTGCCGGTGATGGAACTACAACAGCTACAGTTTTGGCACAAGCTTTGATTAATGAAGGCTTAAAAAATGTTACAGCTGGAGCAAATCCCATGTCATTAAAAAGAGGCATGGATAAAGCTTGCAAAGAAGTTGTTGAAGAAATAAAGAAAAATTCAGTTCCTGTTAAAAATGAATATATTTCAAAAGTCGCAGCTATCAGCGCAAACAATGATGATGTAATTGGGCAATTAATTTCAGATGCAATGAAGATTGTAGGTACAGAAGGTGTTATCACAGTTGAAGAATCAAAAAGTATTGAAAACTCACTTGAACATGTAAAAGGTATGCAATTTGACAGAGGTTATATTTCACCTTATTTTGCAATGAGATCCGAAGACGGTGTAATAAATTTTGAAGACTGCTACATTTTAATACATGATAAAAAAATCTCTGCTATGAAACCATTAATACCTATTTTAGAAAAAGTTTTACAATCTCAAAGACCATTATTAATTATTGCAGAAGAAGTTGAAGGTGAAGCATTAACCGCTTTGATTGTTAACTTATTACAAACAGGATTGAAAGTGTGCGCAGTAAAAGCTCCAGGCTTTGGTGACAGAAGAAAAGCAATGCTTGAAGATATCGCTATTTTAACAGGCGGAACTGTTATATCAGATGAACTCGGTATGTCAATCGAAAAAACAACTATTGAACAACTTGGAAAAGCTAAAAAAATAACTATTGATAAAGAAAATACAACCATCGTAGAAGGTTCTGGTAATGAAAAAGACAGAGAAAACAGGATAAAATCAATTAAGAAACAGATCGAAGAAACAACTAGCGATTATGATAAAGAAAAATTACAGGAAAGATTGGCAAAATTATCTGGCGGAGTTGTAGTGCTAAACATCGGTGCTGCTACTGAAGTTGAATTAAAAGAAAAAAAACACAGAGTTGAAGATGCTTTATCTGCAACAAGAGCAGCAGTTGAAGAAGGCATTGTACCGGGTGGCGGTATTACATTAATACATGCTGCTGAAGTCTTAAAAAACTTCAAAGCAAATGATCCTGATGAAGTATTAGGAGCAAAAATAGTACTAAGCGCCGTTAATTCTCCTTTAAAACAGATAGCAGATAATGCCGGCGTTGACGGATCTGTAATTATACATCAATTAAGCAAAGAAAAATGGGGTATGGGATTTAATGCAGCAACATTAAAAATATCTAATTTAATTGATGACGGCGTTATTGATCCTGCAAAAGTAGTTAGATCTGCGTTAGAAAACGCTGTAAGTATAGCAAGTATGATAGTTACAACAGAAACACTTGTTGCTGATGAAAAAGAAGAAAATCCTGCTCCTCCAGCAATGCCGCACGGCGGAATGGGTGGAATGGGCGGAATGATGTAATAAAAATTATTTAAATATAAAAAAGCTATCTGTAATTTCAGATAGCTTTTTTTATTATTGATCTTGTTAAAAATAATTAAATAAATTATTGAAATATTAAAAATTTTTTTATAAAATTTTATTAGAATATTTTAATTAATATGGTAATCTAAAAAAAATGAATTTTAAAAATTTTACTTTTGATATTTACAAAAATGCAATAAACATTTATTTAGAAAATGCTTATCCTAATGGTATAAAAGAAAAAAGCTTCTGCTATAATAATATTAATAAATTCAAAAATGCTAAAAGTTTATCTGATATATTATCAATATTAGAAGAAAGTATAATATCATATGATAATTCTATAAAAAAAAAGAAATATTCAATCCAGCTTGGTTCAGAAAAATACCCTTTTTTAAAGCTTGTTCTTCTGGAAGCAAATGATCAAAACGATTATGGTTTCTTAATAGACAGACATACAGAATATCTTGCTCTATTAGACTTATCCTCTTCCTATGAAGAAGAAAAAAAAATTAAAGATTATTCAAGAAAATTAAAATATAAAATAGAAGAAGAATTTGAAAAAAACAATATCCCGACTTACAGAGAAATTATTAAAAAAGAGACTGAAAAACTATTACAAATTTATACAAATAAAAAAATAGAATCAAACAAGATCAGAGTTTTAATAGTTGATGATGATAAGGATAATCTTAATTTACTTAAATTAAACCTTGAACTTCTTGGTTACACAGTAAATACTGCTTCTAATGGCGAAGAAGCAGTAAATATAGTTCATCATGATATTAATAATATTATGATATTAGACTTGATGATGCCCGAAATGAATGGTTTTGACGTTATTAAATCAATAAGTAAAAAAATACCGATCCTGGTATTAACTGCTTTAACAGATGAAACAAGTAAAAACAATTGTATTAAGTATGGAGCAAAAGATGTATTATCAAAACCAGTTGAAATAAATATAATCGATAAGATATTAAAAAAAATTTTAATGAAATAAAAAAAATATTTTTTTTAATACATTAAATAAAAAGTTTTGTTTTTTACAAATTTTTCAATATAATAATACTGGAGGTCAATATGAATATATCCGTCAAAATTTATAATGGCTCAATGATTAAGGTTTTTGATACAAAAAAAGATAAAAAGAAAGAGGTCATATTAACTCCTGTCAAAGACAATCAAAAAGAAGCAGAAGTCGAATTTTTTGCTGAAGATAAAAGAATTGATACTCTATTATTTAAGAATTTACCTCCTGCAAAAGCAAGAGTTTTAAATCTTCCTGTAAAAATTGAGCTGGTTGAAGAAGGACATATTTCTATAAAATATAAAGGTTTAAACAATAAAATAGAAAAACATGATTTAAAATTCAAAAAACATGAAGAAGATTATAAAAAAGAAATGGCAAAAATAGCTAAAACAAAAAAGGCAGAACAACGAAAAGAATTGTTTTCTGATATATCTAAACTATTTAAAAGTAAAAATTTTTATAAAGCATCTGGATTAGCGGCTCTATTCTTTATAATTATTTTTTTATTGGTTTTATTAATAATGAACTTTGATAGAGTAAAATCTTTTAGTGGCAATCTATTTACCAGTACTACTGAAAAACCAATAGAAAAAAAGGAAGAAATAATTGAAGATAAAAAGACAGAAGCAGAAGAAATAAAAAAAGAAGAATTAGTTAAAAAATATACAAAAGATACTCTCTTAAAAATAATAAATGATAACAGCCCTATTTATTTCATTGTTGATCAGGCAGAATTCTTGGATGGAGAAGAAACAAAAATAGAAAATATTTATAATTATTTAATAAACTATAATAAATTACATTTAATAATAAACGGACATACTCAATCAATTGGTTTAGAACAAAACGAAATGAATCTTAGCATAAAACGTTCGGAATATGTTAAAAAAATTTTTGAAGATAACCTGGCAGGAAAAAATTTTATTTATAAAACAGTTGGATATGGAAGTACTGAACCTGCAATACCTGAAGCTTCGGGTAATATGAAATATAAAAACAGAAGAGTTGAAATTGAAGTAGTTGAAGCAGAAGGAATTGAATAAAAGAAAGGGGCGCTGAGAAGCGCCCTCAATATCAAACAATCTATACTATTTATTATCTTTCATAAAATTTTTCATATATTCTGCTAATTTTTTACAACCCTCTATAGACATTGCATTATAAGTACTTGCTCTTATACCACCGACTGATCTATGCCCTTTTAATCCGATTAATCCAGTTTTTTCCCCTTCTTTAGCGAATTTCTCTTCTAGTTCTTTTGATTTTAGATTAAAGGTAATATTCATTAAAGACCTTGAATCCATCTGCGCATGACCTTTATAGTAACCATCACTGTTATCGATCACATCATAAATTAGTTTTGCCTTTTCCTGATTGATTTTTGCAATGCCTTCAACCCCACCTTTTGATTTTAGCCATTTTAGATTTAGATTAACCATATAAATTGTAAATGTAGATGGAGTATTGAATAATGAATTATTTTCAGCATGAGTAGTATATCTCAGCATACTGGGTATATTGTTATTCTTGTCAATACATAGATCCTTTCTAATTATTACAATAGCTAATCCTGAAGGACCTACATTTTTTTGAG
>JAFGQB010000234.1 GCA_016935915.1 Spirochaetota bacterium | reverse complement strand
ATAATTTGATAATTTGATAATTTGATAATGTATAAATTAATATTTGTTTTAGGAGCAAATATATTGAAAAGTTTGCGACTTTTTTTAGTGAATGTTGGTTTTCGTACAATTGACTTTCCCCTGGTTACTCCACCAATGGGTATTCTTTATCTTGCAGCTTACTTGAGAACTAAATTTAATTTATCTATTCAGATCATTAATCAGCGTGAAGAAAACTATAGTTGTGATGAGGTTATACGAAGAGCAGTTTTTTTTTCAGCGGACATAGTTGGTTTTGGATGTATGACTTCATCTGCATACCTTTTGGAAAAACTTACAGATGGTATCAGGATTTTTTTGCCTAAAGCTCTTATTGTTTTGGGGGGGCCTCATATATCGGCTATAGGTGCAAAAACACTCGAAAAAACAAAAGCAGATATTGCTGTAAGTGGTGAGGGTGAGTTAACTTTTGAAAATATTATCAATGCATATTTAAATAATGCAGGATTTGATAAAATTCCAAACATTTTCTGGCGTAATAAGGATAACATTATAGTAGAAAATCCAGTTAAGATATCATTAATTGAAGATCTTGATAAGCTTCCGTTTCCTGCCTATGACTTGCTGGATATCCGAAAATATTGGAAACTTCAGTCAATACCTCCTATACCCAGAAGAAAATATATTTCACTTACAAGTAGCAGAGGATGCCCGTATAACTGTATTTATTGCCATGCAATATTTGGAAAACGATTTAGATCCCATTCTGCTCAAAGAATAGTTGATGAGATTAAGTACTATATAAAAACATTTGAAATAAATGATATAGAATTTCTTGATGATATTTTTAACTTTGATCGAAGACGTCTTCTTGAGTTTAATGATCTAATTAATAAAAATAATATTAAAATAAAAATTGCCTTCCCAAGCGGGCTTCGTGCCGATATTCTAGATCAGGAGTGTGTGGATGCTCTTAGTGATGCAGGGACGTATTTTTCCGCCATGGCATTGGAATCAGGAAGTCCTCGAGTTCAGAAAATTATCGGGAAAAATCTTAATATACCAAAATTTCTTAATGCAGTAAAGATGGTAACAAGACGAGGCATTTTTACCTATGGATTTAATATGCTGGGTTTTCCAACTGAAACAGAAGATGATATGAAAAAAACAATTGATGTGGCTTGTTCATCTGATCTGCATTCAGCAGCATTTTTTACAGTTACACCATATCCTAAAACTAAATTATATGATCTTGTGATGAAAAGTCATCCGGAAAGACTGGAACAATTAAAATATGATAATCATAATTTAAATCGTATCAAGATCAACTGCTGTGATATTCCGGATAAAGTATTGTTCTCATACCATCGGAGAGCTTTTCGCCAATTTTATATGAATCCGGTACGTATATACAGGCTCTTACGGGATTTTCCACAAGTACATTTACTTCCTTTATTCTTTCCAATATTTTTAAGCCGTTCTTTGAAAGGTATTTTCCAAAGAAGTTAAATAATCTTGGTAACTTTTTAATTATAAGATTTGATATTTTGCAGTCAATAAAAGAGATAAAATTTATTGAAGCAAAATTTTTTAAATTTTTATAATGATAGACTATTGAAATTTTTCATTTAACCATTTTTTTATTAATTAAATCTTTTAATATGGTATTTAATTCTAATCCTGTTTTTTCCCAAGTAAAATTATTTATGGTTTTTTCATAACCTTTATTCCCTAATTTAATTGCTATGTCAGGATTATTTAATAAATAATCTATCTTCATTGACAGATTATCTTTATTTGCATAAATACCATTGATATTATCTTCAACTAATTCTGTAAAAGGATTACAATTTTCATTGACGATAACAGCTTTCTTAAACATCCATGCTTCAAGTATTACCAGACCGAAACTTTCACTCTCACTCATATTTACAAGACAAAAACAGTTTTTCAGAAAAGAAAAGACAATTTCTCTTGACTGTTCCCCGATATATAAAGCATTATTTTCATCAATTCTTACTTTATCCTCATCTTTTCCGATTATCAATAAATTACATTTTTTTCTGTCTTTATTTAATTTTTCTATAGAATTAATAACCCATTTATAATTTTTTGCTCCTGATTTTCTTCCCAATATAAGTATAAAAGGCAAATTATCGGAATATATTTGTTTAAAATCAAATTCAATAAAATGTTCAAACTCATTAGGATCTATTCCGCCTTTTATATAAATTGTTTTTGAACAGATTTTATTAAAAAACAGTTCAATTGCTGTTTTAGTTGATGAAAGTATGCAATCAGCATTTTTAATAATATTATAACAAGATTTCCAATGATAAAATTCGTCTTCAAAATGAAAATGAGGTAAAAATACAAACGATTTGTTAAACTTTTTTGAATAATTGCCGGCTAAAAGAGAAGTATAAAATGGTATATTATGACTGATTACAATATCATATTTTTTAATATTATTATCAAGCCAATCAGATAGTTGAACTGAAGCAGGACCTCTTGTCGCCAAAAATAATTCATCATCTTCTTTTTTGCGGTTATTTGCTATTCTAATTAATTCATTAATATATTCTTCAAGATAATATTCCTTTAAAAAGTTTTTATAATCATAATCTAATCTTAAAGAATTCAAATTATTATCAGCTTTATATTGAATTTTAAATATTTTTATTCCTAATAGCTTTGGGTCTTTATCCGAATAAAAACCGCTTGTTTTAATAGTAAGTACTTTACATTTATTTAAATTAAGAGAAATATTAACTTCTTTCTCTATAGATTTATTATATATCTCCTCATTATCTGATAAAATTATGCAATTTTGTTTTTTAGGAGTATATCCTTTAATACTGATAAAATCAGCTTTATTTAAAAAAATTAATGATTTTGAACTTGACCAAATTTCATAATTTGATTCACAATTTTCAGGATAATACCATCCGCCCATTAAAAGGGGTTGGGTATAATATTTTAAAAATTTATTTGAAGTATCAATCCATTCCTTCATCCAAAAAGAGAATATTTTCTTTGAATTGTTAAATAACAAATTATCGTCAATCTTATCAATATCCAGTTTAATTATGTTTATATTTTGATATGTAATATCAGTTTCAAAATCATCTTTAAAAGTATAAGCCATTGAAAAATGATATTTATTATAAATTTCATAAATATTAAGTGTTATAATAGTTATTTTAAATTCATTGATTTTTTCCAATTCGTCTGCTAATCGTTTTAGATGTACTTCTGCCCCACCAAGCGGAGGATTAGTAAATCTATAAGTGATTATTAACAACTTTTTTTTATTTTTATCATAAAAATTTTCATTTATGATGTCTGCATATTTCTTCGCTAGAAATTTCCAATCCAGATTTTTTTTTACATATTTAAATGCATTCTCTGCAAGCTTGTTTTTTAGTAATTTATTATTATATAAATATCTAATATTTTTTTCAAAGTTTTCTAACTCTGATATAATAACCTCTTCATGATCAGTTATATCATAGCCTCTTGCTCCGAAAGGTGTTGTAACAACAGGAATTTTTGCAGAAAAATATTCTGGCAGTTTAAGATTGGAACCCGCACCTTCATACATAGGATTTAATGCAATATCAGCAATAGACAATAAAGCATCCTTATATTCTGAATCAATTTTACCGAATAAGAAAATATTTTTTGTAACATTTAATGTTACAAATTTATCATCGCAGACAGAACCAATAATTAAAAAAACAAAATCAGGCATATTAATTGACAAAACATCAATAATAAACTTTAATGAATAAATATTAGGTTTATGTCCGCTTCCTATAAAAACAGCAATTGGTTTATCATTAAACATTTTTTTAATATTAATGAATGGTTTATGATAATAATCGTTAGATTTTAGCTCTACACCGTTTTGTATTGTATTTATTTTTTTGTTGTACATACCAGAAAATATTTTTTTTTCTTCTTCGGAAACGGAAATAATCAGATCACTCTTTAAAAAAGATTTATCCTCAATCATTTTAACAGTTTTTATTAATTTTTTATAGTCTGGATGCCCCAGCAAAATATTTTTTTTTAAATTAGTTTCTATATTAAGGCTTTCATGAATAATGGGTTTTTTCGGATTTTCGATTGTATCAAGAACATTAATCATATAAGGATGAATAAATATTATTAAATCTGATATATTATAATATACTTTAAAAATTTTACAAAAAAAATCATTTTCAGTTATCATATCAGAGGTTGTAATATCACTGGTTTCTACCCAAAATTTTTTATTATTCTGTAGAGTAGTGTTTATATGTTTAATTGTCTTTGGTATGGAAATTTCCTTATAATGATCAGTAATTTCAGTTATTAAAAATTTCTGATCGTTATTTAAGCATAATAAAACAATTTCAAAATAATTTGATAAATCCGAATATAATTTATTAATTCGTATTTCACCGCCATGTGAAGGATTGGAAACTTTGAAATCATTTAGAAGAAGCAGTCTGCTTCTCTTTTTTTTATTAATTTCACTTAATGTGTCTATTTCATTTTTTATAGACAGGGCAATACTCTTCCATGAAAATTTGTTGTTGATATAATTTTTTGAGTTTATTGACAGCTGATTGTAAATTTTTTTATTTTCAGCTAAAAAAATAATTTTTTCAAAAAAATTATTTTTGTCTGCCAGTAAAAAATGATTATTGTTTTCTAAATCCAAACCTCTTGCACCGATATCTGTTGCAACCATTGGTATTCCGGCAGAGAGAAACTCCAGGGTCTTAAGATTGGTGCCTCCGCCAGAAAACATGGGATTTATGGCAATATCTACTTTAGAAAATAAATCTTTTTTTGTTTTTTCATCAATTACGCCTAATAAATTTACATTATTTTTTTTTACATCTTTAAAGTTATTACAGCACAAGCCAGCTATTAAAAATTGAATTGATGAACATTTATCTGCCAGTTCATTAATAATGAAATCAACAGCTTCATTATTTGGCGGATGTGCACTTCCGATAAAGAAAGCTTTTTTTACTTCATTATTTTTATGATTATCTCTTATTTTATTATAATATTTTGGATCAATACCATTTGGAGCGATCTTAATTTTTTTATCCGGGACATGAAAATCAGCCATAAACTTTTTTTTTTCATCTTCCGAAACAGCAAATATTAAATCAGATTGAGTCATAATCCTATTTTCTAAATTATATATATGATTTAAATATTTATAAGTATTTTCTCCTTTAAAAATTTGCTTCATTAATTTATATTCATAATTATAGCTATTATAAATTCTAGGCTTGTTGTCAAAACCTAAAAACAAGTCATAGTCAAGCATAAATGGACAGTCATGAATAATTATATCCGAGTCAGGGTATAATTTCAGATAAAAGTCGTGATAATTGTTTGGATAACTTGCACTTAATGAACAAACTAATGCAGAACACTCGGTATTTATCCCTTCACAATACAATAACCAATGCAATTTATCATGAATATCTGCAGATTTTGGAATTCTATATTCACGAAAATTTTCTGAATGACTAATGATTTCATGCTTATGGTTTGAATAAGTTGGCGATAACAAAGTTATATCGTAATATTTGCTTAATTCGTTATATATATTATAATATCTAAGCTCTCCTCCACTGGCAGGAGGTGTAAATGCAGGGAAAAAATTCATTACTAAAATTTTTTTCATATTATTTCCAAAATTAAATTATATCTTCACGGATATTCTTATAAAACAATTATTTTATTTTTCTCAAAATTAATAATTGATTTATAATTAAAATTTATTTTATATTCATCTAATAATATTATATAATCAACATCTGCTGGTATTATATTTTCATTTAATAAAGAGTTTTGAGGAATTTCTAGTATTCCCTTATAATTATAAATCATCCAGAAATTAATATTCATTCTTTTTTCATAACCAGAATCTATCATTAAAACATTTGAATCTTTGTGTAAAATATTGGATTTAATAAAACATCTTAAAGGCTGATAGCTTAATTTTTCTTTATTATGATAATTATATAAAAAATATATCTGTCCGAAATTTAATAATAAAAAAAAGAATATTGAAAAAATAATTAATAGTTTTAATTTGATTTTGTTTCTAAAGAAATAAGAAATAAGTGCTAAAATATATATAACTGTTACAGCGATTAGAAATTTTAATTGAAAAATAAATGTCCAGGATAAATCAATGTTATCCGCAACATATCCCCAGTGGAAATTATTTAAATGCTTGGTAAAATAAATATAATAAAATGAAATAAAAATAAATGTTAATAAGATTATTATTTTTTGTAAAAAATTAAAATTTAAAGTTTTATGAAATGATATAAAAGATAATATTAATAATGGGTATATTATAAAATAAAACCTGCTGTGTATTCTTTTTATGTGAGTTTCATCTAAAAAATATGTATTTATTGTAAATTTAAAAACCATTAAAAAGATAATAATTGCAGATAAAAAAAGTAAAGATAAAAATATTATTTCTTTATGTTTTTTTTGTATAATAAAATTTATTAATGCAATTAACGAAATCAAACACGGCAAGAAATAAATATATAAGAATGATGAAAAATGATTTAAGATAAGAATAAGTAAATCTTTAAAAGGAATATTTTTCAGATTAAAGAAATTTTTAGTATGGATATTATATATACCTAAAAGAGAATTGAGTTTATTGTAATTTAATGTTTTTAAAATTATAAAACTGATTATTATTGTTGATAAAAAAACAGGTATTGTAATAATTATTTTTTTTAAATTTTCTTTTTTTTTAAAATTTAAAAGAACAATGATAAACAATATTAAAAAAGTCGATATTATAAAAGAAATTGCGTGTGGTTTTATAAAAAAAAGTAAAATTAATGAAATACCGGATGAAAAAGAATATTTAAGATTGAAATTATAAAAATATTCAATTGTGAAATAAAAAGCAAATAAAAACATCGTAAAATAAAATGCATCAGGCATAACAAAATTTATATAATTATAAGAAGGTAATAAAAGAGAAAATATTGATATAAATACAGAATGTTTTTGATTGTTAAATTTTTTTGATAATAAATATATTGGGAAAATAGATAAATTCATTATCAAAGAATTAATTAATTTAATTATAATATAAAAATTGTTTTTAAAGAAAAAGCTCACAGATATGACTAATTGATATAAATAATTTGGAAAATTAATATAAAAGCCATAATCAATTTTATAAAAATTTTTGTACCAAAAAAAATTATATGCCATTGATTTATAAGCGAGTTCATCACCCATAATTGTAGGCTCTTCAATTAATAATGAAATAATAAAACGAATTATTGTAAAAATAAAATAACTTATTAAAATTACTGAGAAAGGATTTTTTAAAATAAATTCATTGGCCCCTTTAAATTTATTTTTGAGGTTGTCATATATTAATAATTTATATTTCATTAAAATCTCCCATAACTTGAATAAAGTTTTTTAAAATATTCATGTTTAAAATTTATTGAAAAAAGTAACCTTTTTTAAGCATAAATAAATCTTTAACAAATTTATAATCATCAATATTGATATTATAAATTTTTATTCCTTCAAAAAAATATTCCCAAAAGTATTCATTATATTTCCATTGTTCTTCTTCAAAAAATAATTTTTCATATCTCTCTGGGTGTTTTTTTAACAATAAAGCATCTTTTATAAAAAACTTACTTCTTAAAGTTAAAGATTCTCTGTTTTTTTTTCTTTTTTGAGCAGGATGCAGAACAACAACATCATCTGCAAATGGTATGTTTCCATATTCTAAAGCCCTCCAGCCAAAATCTGTATCCTCTCTAAAATGTGGATTATCAAATCTTAAATCAAACCCGTTTAATTTATTAAAAATTTCTCTTTTTATAAATAAATTTGCAGTCATAAACCCGGTACTTTTAAAATTTATATTTGTCACTACTCTGTATTCTTCATTACTGTATTTAATATCTGATTTTATTAATCCTTCAATTCCGATTATATTTTTGTCTTTATCAAAATAATTTTTTGCATTTTTTAACCATGCTTCATCCGGTATACAGTCATCATCTATAAAAGCGATTACATCACCAAAGGCGAAAAATCCACCTGTATTTCTTGCTTTAACTGCACCTTTTATATTTGTATAATAATACAAAATATTAAGATCATATTTTTTAAAATCAAATTCATCTTTACTTTGATCAATAATTATAACTTCAAAATTTTTAAAAGTTTGATCTTTCAATTTAGTTAATAGTATTTCCAGATTTTTATGTCTTTCATAAGTCGGTATTATTACTGAAAAATAGGGATGATTTTTTGCTTTATAAGTTACAGCTTGATTGATAATAAATCCAAGTTGACTACTGATATTTTTCCAGGAATAAAACTCTTCGGCTAATTTTCTGCAATTAATTGATATTCTATCATATAATTTTTTATCACTAAATAACTTTTTAATACTGTCATTCATATGATTTATATCTGATATTATAAATGCATCATATGATAATTCGATTATTCCTCTTCTTCCTTTATCTGTCGAAATTATTGGAATACCTGCTGCCATAAAATCAAACATTTTGATATTAGTTCCTGATCCGCTGAACATTGGATTTAACGCAATGTCACTTGCATTTAAATATGATATTTTTTCATCATCGTTTATAATACCGGTAATTAAAACATTTTCCGGTTTATTTATATTTATTAAACTCTCTCCTATTCCTCCTGCAATGATGAATGATATATCGGGAAAATTATCTGCAATATTTTCAATTATAAATTTCGCAGCTTCACTATTAGGGGCGTAATTGCTTCCGATAAAAATTGCAGTATTTTTTTTTAATTTTAAAACTTTTTTCAATTTGTTTTTTTCCAAGGCAGTTATAGGTTTGATTTTATCAGTAAAAACTCCGTTTGGAACTATTTTTATTTTATTTAAATTTGTTCCGTATAATCTATTGAATAATTCTTTATCTTCATGGGAACATGCTAAAATAATATCAGCGTTACTACATAATTCACATTCAATTTTTATTACTTCTTTAACTATGTCTTTAATATATCCTTTATCATCATTAAATATTGAATATCTAAGATATCCTTCAACATTTTGAGAATCATATATTATAAGCTGTTTTATATTATTAATTTTTTCTTTTACTGCCGGATATACCCAGGGATGAGAAAAAATTATAACATCAGCATCTGATAAAAATTCATCTGCTTTTGATAAATATTCAGGAGACATATGAACAAGCTGATGAAATGTCAGATCAATAATGTTTTTGCCGTTAAGCATTTTGGTTATTCTATCTATTTCTTCAAAATGTTCTTTGGATAATGGAATGTTTATTTCTCTTAAACTGTTTGATAATTTATGATCACGATATTTTTCTCCAGGCCAATCATAAGAACCTATATATGTGGCTTCAACATTATTACCAAGATTATGATAAAGTCCAATTAGTCTTATTCTTCCTCCTCCGATTGGAGGATCTATAGGCTGCATATCAAGTATCAATACTTTTATTTTATTTTTATTCATAATGACTCTTCCAATGCTTTTATTAATTCATATGCAGTATTTTCCCACTTGATACCAATTATTGAATTATATCCATTTATACCCATATTTTTAGATAATTCTTTATTATTATATAATTGATCAAATTTGGATGCTAATTCTTTCGGCTCAGGATTGCATATAAAACCGGAAAAGTCATTCTTTACAATATATTTCGGTTCTCCTGAATCACTGCAAGTTATGACTGGTTTTTTGCTTTTAAATGCTTCTAATGTTATTAGTCCAAAATCCTCTCTTATCGGAGGAAATACAACAGCCAATGCATCAGCATATTTATTTTTCATCTCTTCATCTGAAAGATATCCTAGAAATTCAACATTTTTAAGTTTCTTTGCTAATGATTTAAAAAAAGTTTCATCTTCACCTTTCCCGGCAATTTTAAGTTTTACAGGACTTTTTACATGTTTCATTGCCTCAATAACCAGGTCAACTCTTTTCCATCTATGGAGCCTTCCCGGTAAATATATATATTCATAATTTTTACATAAGTAATTTTCGTTTAATAATGCCAGGTATAAGACTTTTGAATCCAGATTATTATATTTTTTTAATCTGTTTTTTACTTCATTGCCTATTACGAAAATTTTTTTTGTTCTTGGGTATTTCAGCGCCAGGGTATCCAGATCCTGAATGAATTTTTTTTGTCTATAATTTTCTTCAGTAGGACTTTTAAATTCAAATTCAAACATATCATAAAAAACTCTCATTGTATGAAGTAAATAGCATATATGATTTTTATGATTAATAATAAAGCTTGGAGCTTTCGTTGAAATTATGCCATTATATATTTTTAAGTCAAGATCATAAAATTCCAGATAAGATTTCTTGATAGAATCAAAATTTTTTTCATCGGTTGTTATTTTGATCAGATCCGTATTTATACCCTGTTTATTTAATGCATCTGTTAATCCTTGATAAAGTTTTTCAGCTCCTCCGGTTTCTCCTGATGCTGAAATTGCCGCCAATACTGCAATACTTTTCAGTTTCATATTTTTATTCTTTATATCCAATTATAGAATAATCCTGTCCTACATTAAATTTTTCAATTAATTCTTTTAAATTGTTGCCATTGTAATCATCAATTAAATCCAAAGGAGAGGATTTTATAATTTTTATATTTCTAAAACCGCTGGTCTCTGCAAAAAAAATCAAAGTATCAGATGGTAATGGTTTTTCATGAGTTGGATCAAGATAAAATGTATTGCTGCCTACAATAATATTTTCAGGGTTTGGAGTTTCAAAGATAATCATTCCATTAGACTTTAATACTCTGAACGATTCGTCAAATAAAGAAATTAATTTATCAAACCTCAGATGTTCAGCAATTTGAAAACCTGTAATAATTGATATGGAATTATCTTTTTGCGCTTTTAAATATTCGAGAGCATCAGATTCAATAACATCAAGTTCATATTTTTTACATTCTTCAACCATTGCTCTGTTTATATCAACTCCTATTGCCTGATAACCGTTTTCCTTCATTAATTCAATCCATTCCCCCCTTCCGCAGCCAATATCCAGTATATTAAAATTAGTTTTTGAATTAGCTTTTTTTATATAAGGAAGATATGCTTTTAATTTTTTTTTAGTAACTTCCCTTGTGCCGCGGAATCTATTTTCAAAAGACAGATATATATCATTCTGCAATTGATTCTGATTTATTATTTTGGTCAATTGTTTATTAATTTCATTGTAATATTTCAAAGATTCGTTTGTTTTATCAGTTATTTCAAGATTAAATTTATTTAGTCCATTTTCTATATCTTTTAACTGATTTTGTATGGATTTATCCATGTTTGAAATATTACTTTCAATTTCCAGTTTTATTTTATTAATTTTATTTTCCTGAATTTCTTGAACATAGTTCTTTAAATCTGATGATTCGTTTATGATATTTTTAATTTGTTCTGATAAAATAGTGAATTTATTTTCAATATCAGTTTTGAGAAAACGATCTAAAGCAGATAATTCATTTTTCATATTTTCCATACTTAAAAAAATATTTTTAGAGTTTTCCTGAAGCATTGATAAGTTTTGATTTATATCCAAAGTATATTTTCTAAACATTGTATTAATAACATCTATGTTTTCATAATATCTGATATTATTAGTCCTGTCTACTGTTTCAATGTATTTGAGGATTTTAGGCAGACGAACAAAAGCAATAAACCATACTGCCAGATTTTTAATTATTGGTATTTTGTTTTTAAATATTTTAAAAAACCTGGTTAAATAATATTTTCTAGTAATATGCCTTATAGAAACACATCTTATTAATCCTTCATTTGAGGTGCGGAGTTTCCATAAAATTTCAATTTTATTTAATGAAAATGATCTTAAAAGCCCAAGGTAATATTCAATTTCTTTTAATTCCGGATGCCTCTTCAATATGCCAATAAATGCATTTATAACAAAATCTCTGTCATTAAAGATTAGAAATTGATTAACATGATAGGATTGCTGTAAAGGGATTTTATTTTCAACGGCAAAATCCTGGTATCTTAACGAAGTTATTTGCTTAGTGTCATTATCAGAAGTTATATCATTTGCCGGTTTTTGGAGTTCATTTTTTTTATTGCTCTCATTTTTTCTTTTTTCAATTTCTTCTCTTATATTTTCCATTATCTGTTCAACTGTGATATTTTGTTCATTGGTATTCATATTTTAAACTCCATAGATATTTTTTAATGGAAGAAAAATATAATTATAAATTAGTTCTTGGTTAATAATTCAATAAATAAATTTTTATCACTTCTAACCCGATTGCAAACAAGGTGAGAAATCTTTTAAACAATTAAAAATAAAGATTTCCCTGTCTTAAAAGCTCTCTAAATGACAAGTAATTCATTAATAATTCTTACTTAAAGTAATTATTCACCAGGAACTAATTAAATATTAAAAGAAATATAATAAAATTATTTAATTATATCAAGATATTCATTTATTATATCATGCAAGGTCATATCGATGGAGTAGGAAATATTCCACATGGTTTCATCTTTAATTTTTTGATTTGAACCTATAATAATCTTATTATCGTTTGGACGAATTAAATTGGGATTTTTTTTCAACTTTACATTTATTTTCAGTATCCCCATCATTTTTTCAATCATTTCCTTTAAAGAATACCCTTTCCCGCTGCATACATTATAGACATTCCCGCTTATACCTTTTTGTAATAATTTATAATAAGCAGACACCACATCCCTGACATCCAGGAAATCTCTGATAATGGATAAATCACCGACTTCGATATCATTTTTTAATTTTTTCTTAACCTGAACCAATTGCTTTGCAAAAGAAGAAATGACAAAATTATCCTTCTGACCTGGACCTATATGATTAAAAGACCGTGTCATAACAATGTCCAGCCCGAAACTGTTTGCATATACTTTGGATAGCTGTTCTTGGGAGACTCTTGCTACGGCATATGGACTTAAAGGTTCCAGCAAATAATCTTCTTTCAACGGTAAATGAGTCTGATTTATATTTCCATATTGCTCCGATGATCCAATGGACAGAACTCTGCATTTTATATTTGACAGTCTGATTACTTCCAATAAATTTAGATAAATATTAATGTTGTTCTGGAAACTGATAACCGGATTTTGCCAACTGTATGCTACACTGCTGGAGGAAGCAAGATGCAGAATATAATCCGGATGAAATTGATAAATATAATATTGAATTTTGTCTTTATCCAGCAGATCAAGCTCAATGAAATTCCATTTTATATGTTTGTATTCATTGTTCTTAATATTAAATGGAACTATATCGATTCCTAATATATTGGCGTTTATTTTATTATTTTCTAAATATTCCAGAAAATGTCTGGCAACAAAACCTGAAAACCCGGTAATTATATATTTTTCCATATATTAAGCTTTATTTATCTGTTCCTTTAAATTGTATATAATATTCTTCTTTTAAAACCGCTCAAGCAGTATAATACAGTTTTTTATTGTTTATTCCAACAGCTTTTTATGGATTTTTTTCTTAAATTTTCAAGTAAGTTAATGATATAAAATTTTCATTTAAAACTTAAGATGACTTACCAATGAATGAACTCTAATCAGGTATATTTTTTAAATCCTTAATATGAATAACTTCATTGACAGGAGCATCATTATTAAGAATATGTTTTATCATTTTTGAAGCCGAAAGATCAGGAGATCCGAGTCTGTTTTCATTTTTATTATTAATGAATCTTTCCACTTCGGGAAAATCTTTTTTTGGTGTGGACCTTATCTGTTTTTGCATATCTGTATCCATGGCTCCGGGATCATATAATATGATTTTAACAGGATACATCTTGTTTTTTTGTTCCAATACAACACATCTTGAAAACATATTCAATCCGGCCTTTGAACTGCAGTAACAGCTCCATCCGAAATAAGGATTTGACGCTGCGCCGCTTGTAATATTGATTATCTTTTTTTCAATATTCATATCTTCGGTTAATTTTATAAATATTGATGTCAATAATACAGGTGCTATAAGATTTAAATTGAAATGATTTTTAATTTCTTCAGTTGAAGCATTTTCAATTGATGTTATCGGGGTCACGGCAGCAGTATTGTTTATCAATACTATTTTTTTAATTGTTTTTTTATTGATATTTTTAAAAATGTCATTCATTAAAGATTCAATTTTTTTTATATCCACAAGATCAAATTCCTTATAAAAAAATTTTGTATTGCTGTTTCCCAATGATCGGGTCAGTTCCTCGTTTTTTTTTCTTGAGATACAGAATAATAATGAATCAGTGCCTATTAATTGTTTTACAATAGCTTCACCAAGCCCCTTTGATGCTCCTGTAATGATCACACAATCCATATAATCACCTTGATTGTTAAATTGTATTTTTAAATTAAATACTACAATAATCATATGTTGGCAATATAAAAATTTTATTAGAAATGATAAAAATTCATCCGCCAGTTAATTTTCAGCTTATATAATTAAGAAAAATAGATTTATATTTGCCTGAACTAATGCTTTCATATAAATTTATTTGACAAAATCAAAATTCGGGGCTATATTTTATATTAAATAATTATTTTTAAGCGGTATCAGTATATTTTCACTGTTTATTTATTAAGGGCTTTTATTAATAACTATAAATTAATATTTTATGACATAATTATTTGCTAAAAGTTATTATAGGAGAGAAAAAATGAAAAAGTATAATTGTTTTTTCTTAATTTTATTGATCTGCAGTTGTTTCAATAATCCTTTTTTGGAAACTGATTTAAATGATTTAAATGATGATGTGAAATATGTAAATTCAGGTCCGTGCGATATGGATCTTTCAATTGATTCGATTGATCCTGTTGATGCTGCCCATGCAATTGGAATTTGCGACGGGCTTATTGCTGCACAATGGGTACTTCCTGACGGTTCAGATAAACCTGAAAATCCTAATTTTGAGCTGGGGCATGGCATTCTTCCTGATTTCGGACCGAATATCGCTATACGGGAAGGGGTAAGACTTCTTGCCATATCATCAGGGACAGCAAGAAGACCGACAGATCCGGGTTTTGCAGCACCCTCTTTTGACAAGGGTTATACAAACAGTTCTCCCTCAGGATATCCTATTTATGAAGAGGGTTCACTCTTACCAGGTGATGGACATGACGGGATAGCTTTAAGGGTCATTCTGAAAATTCCATCCGGAGTAAAAGGTTTCAGTATAGATTATAAATATTACACTCGTGAATATCCCGATTATATCAAAACAGAATTTGTGGATCAATGTTGCGCAATACTTATTGCGGATTCTGCTTCGACCCATGAAAATATACTTTTTGATGAATCGGGCAATCCGTTATTGACAAGTTCATCTGCAATTACCGTTTATGACGGTTGTCCATATGGAAATACGGAACTTATAGGAACTGGTTTTGAATCCTACGGTGCAACAAGATGGATCACTGCAGAACTGACTACAGATGATATGAAATTTAAATCTAAAGAACAAATAGAGATAATTTTTGCTGTATGGGATACTCATGATGGAATATATGATACGACCCTTTTACTTGATAATTTTCAGTGGATACCTTTAGATTAATCCTGTTACTTTTAACACATATTGCATGATCTAAAACAATTGTTTTTAAATATAGCAGAGGAATATTTGATATCTTTAAATGTATATTTATTTTTGTAAAATCATGGCAACGATCTGTACATATCCTTTCTATGCAGACATTTGATCAAAATAATAGAATTATTTTCAAGCTTTATTCCTATCCGATATTCGCCTGTTCTTATCCTGTAAAAATCCTTAAATCCTTCCATGTTTCTTATATTCCTGAGCTGATAAATATTACCTGCCTGTTTGATCTTTTGAATGATATTTATGATCTTTTTGTTTAATACTTTATTTTTAATTTTCTTGATATCCTTATTAAATGATTGTTTAAATTTTATATTCATATTTTTACTTTTTAAATTTTTTAAATGATCAACAAGGAGCTAATAAAAGCCCCTTGTTGATTTTTTTTTTAGCCGCCCCATCTGGTTTCAAGGCTGTCAGTTTCCCTGGTATAACCTTCAGGATTTTTATAACGGATTTTAATCAGTACTTCTTCATCTTTGACAAGCCAGACAGGAGATGCAAAGTTTTTTCTAATAGTAAAAGTCAGCTCTTTTGTTTTGTGTGATACAACACCAAGATTGTTTGTTCCAATTAGAATTGACTGGTTTATATCTGATTTTAATGCAATGATTATTCCGTTTATCTCATAGTTTGCCATTATGAGATTGTCCCCTGCAATATGATTTGCAAAATCTGTATAAATGACATTTTCTTTGGTTTCACAGTTATAAATTGCAGTAATATCAGGCCAGTTCAAAGGTCTGGTGATCCTTTCAACGCTTACTTCTTTTTGAAAATCATTGATAAGCGAACTTGCGATGGTACAGTTGATACCCACCCAGTGTTTTGAAGGATTGTAACCTTCTTCCGGAGAGTTAAAGACTCCTTTAACTACAGGGGATATCCTGAGAAAATT
>JAFGQB010000233.1 GCA_016935915.1 Spirochaetota bacterium | reverse complement strand
GCTCATTTCCGGCAGTATATGACCTCTTAAAAATAATAGCCCCTGTCCTTTATCAAATCCCTGATCAAGAAGCTTTAAATACAAGGACATTATTGCAACTTCGGTTGCTTCCCTGTCAATGTCAGCTCCGAATAAATTATTTTTGAGTATGTCGCTTTTTTTCTTTACTGAAAGTCTGATTTCTCCTTCCTGTGTTTCAAAAAAGTCATCTTTATATTTCCTGGATGATTTATTGTTTCTGTACCAGTTTTCATGGTATTTTATTAAGTAATCGAAAGCTCCGAGTAAAAAACTGCCTGATCCGCAGGCGGGATCAAGGATCTTGATCTTTTCGACATCTTCCGGAGTCATTTTATTTTCAGTAAGTATTTTACCCACTGTATTAAAAACTATGTTTTCCACTATGAATTGAGGCGTATAAAAAACACCGCCTGCGTGTCGGACTTCAGGTTTTTCTTCGACTTTTGCCTGATGAGATTCTGTTAATCTTATTTTACTGCCTAAAAACTTTTCATAAATTCGTCCTAGAATTTCAGGTTCTATAATATCAAATTGAAAAGGAGAATGAGGAGGATAAAGGTTTTTTATAATTTTCCTTATTATATCATCATCAATAATGACCTTATCACTTATATCCGGCTTGAACAATAATCCGTTATAATCGTCATTGAGTTTGGAAAAGACCGGAAGCAGGCTTTTATATACATTGTCTTTGCTTTCCGATATTTTAAATAAGATTTCATTTTCGATATCCCTGTCTTCGATGTTTCTTATGAAAATTATCCTGTCTAGAATTCTCTGAACACATTCATTGATAATATCAACTGAAAGTTCCTTGTTCCTTATTGCAATATTTTTGGCAAGTAATTCCCTGAAAATAATTAAATCGGATAGAAACTCTTTATCAAGAGTTTTTGTCTCTTTTGTGATTTTTCCGATGAGTTTATCAATACTGCCGGACATCACTGCTTCTTTGGAAAAATTGCCGTATATCAAATCCCATTTGGTGAGATAATTATTATACTTTAGATCAAGTTCTTTTATAAGTCCCTGCAGAGGATTATCAAAAATTGGTCTTTCAATTGCATTAAATACCCTGAATTCCTGAAAGTCGGTTATTATAACAACAGGAGCCTTGCCGTTTGTCGAATAGGCATATCTTTTTGCCTGAAAAACAGGAACCTTATCCGTAAGCAGAACCCAGGGTGCCTTAGCTTCAACAAAGAACTTTAATTTGCCGCTTATATTAAATGCATAATCGGGCTTTTTTGTATTGGAGTTGTCTTTTTGAGAATACTCCCTGTGAACATCCCAGAGATGTTTTGATATATTTGTCTGATTAAAATCCCATCCAAGAGCCTGAAAAAAAGGATCAATGAACCGTGTCCTTACTTCAGTTTCCTGAAATGTTTTAGATAAATACTGTTTTTCGTTTTTATTGAAATCTTCAACTTTTTGTTCAATCAATAATTTTCCTTCATTTATTGTCATAAACGGAAGTCCTTAACTATGTTTTAGTAATTCAAATTATAAATAAATTGTTGGTTTATATCAATGGTTTTAACTTAAAAAGAATTATTATTTTTTTAACATTTAAGGCTGCAACTCTCAAAAAGCCACAGCTCTCTACGACACTCCCTCTCCCCTCTGCGGTCTCTTCGTTCAAATAAATGACAAAGGGAAGCTCAGGATGACAGATTAAGAAAACAATTTATAAATGTGTTTAAAATAAATTTAATAAATAACGGGTGTAATTTTATTTTTTGGGTAAAAAAATATTATAATTACACAATAATATATGATAAAATTTATGAAAATTGGTTTACAGAAGAAATAGGAAACGGTTATAAGGGGACAAAAATAAAAGAAGAAAATCAAAAAGATTATCGTTTTCATGATCATTTAAAAAAAAATTCTTAACGATTCTTGGGGAAGTAACTTTATCAAGATCATATTATAAATCAAAATCTGGCGGGTATTTTCCAATCGAAAAAGAATATCCATGGCTAAAAGATCAAATCTTGCCGGATGTAAAAGAAATTGCATGTTATGTGACAATGCAGGAACCGTATGAAATGGCAAGCCAAATGATTAAAAAAGAAAAATTTACGAATTGACATTTTTTTTTTAAAGGATTATAAACATAAGTGTATTTTAAAAGTTAGATTAATTATCCTTTTAACATAATTAACTGCTTTTAATTTTTCTGTATAAAAGACTCTCTTTATTATTTTATTAAAAAATAATAATTATAAACAAGTTTAATTTTATTAAGAAAGGAAAAATATATGAAAATTAATTATTTTTTAGTTATTTTATCTGTCATTTTATTATTAACAAACGTCATAAATTGCAAAAAATCATCAGATAATAAAACTGCAGATGAAAAGAAATCGTATTTTAGTTCTGATTTAAAAGGAAAGGTAAGCTATTCAATAGGTCATAATATTGGTAATAGTATTTCAAGAAGTTTAATTGAGATTGACGAGAAAATTTTTTTAGACGGATTTAGAGAAGGTATGTCAGGAAGCAAATCAAAATATTCATCTGATGAGATAAAAATGATAATGATGGATATGGAGAAAGTATTGACGGAAAAAAAACAGGACGAAGCTGATTTCAACAAGAAAGCTGGAATGGAATATCTAGAAAAAAACAAAAGTGATGCAAACATTATAGTTTTACCCAGCGGTGTACAATATAAGATTTTAAAAGAAGGCAAAGGCAATAAGCCAAAATTATCCGAAGTTGTAAAAGTAAATTATATCGGAAAATTAATAGACGGAACAGAATTTGAAAGTTCTTACAATCTTGGCAGACCTGCTGCATATCCTGTTTCAGGAGTGATTAAAGGATGGCAGGAAGCATTACAGCTTATGAGTGTCGGTTCCAAATGGGAGATATTCATACCATCAGAATTGGGATATGGAGAAATGGGAAGTCAGGGAGTCATACCGCCGAATAGTGTATTAATTTTTGAAGTAGAGCTAGTCGGTATTGAACCTAATTAATTATGATGATTAACAAGGGGTTTAAAGCCCCTTGTTAATTGTTTAAAAACTTAATTTTTTTGATAATTGTATATATAATAAAAATTACATAAATCTTATTAAATATTATTGACTTAAAAATTTTTCTTAATTATAATCATTAGCTATGAAAAAGATAGATGATATCAATATTTCCAGTCTAAAGCCTATTATTACTCCCTTTGAATTAAAAAAACTCTATCCCATGACTGAAGAGACAAATAAAATAGTTTCGGAGAGCAGAAGGGTAATAAGGGAAATAATTCAAAAAAAAGATAAAAGATTATTGGCTGTAATCGGTCCATGCTCCATTCATGATGAAAAAAGCGCAATGGATTATGCCGAAAAATTATATAAATTAAGCAAAAAAGTATCGGATAAAATTTTTATTGTAATGAGGGTTTATTTTGAAAAGCCAAGGACTACAATTGGATGGAAAGGTATCATAACTGATCCTTTTATCAACGGTAGTTATAACATTGAGGAAGGTTTAAAGATCGCAAGAAAGATTTTATTCCGGATTAATTCTATGGGGCTTCCTGCAGGTTCAGAAATGCTGGATCCGATTATTCCACAATATATTTCAGATCAAATTTCATGGGCTGCTATAGGTGCAAGAACAACTGAAAGTCAGACACATAGAGAAATGACAAGCGGTCTATCAATGCCCATAGGTTTTAAAAACGGCACAAGCGGCAATATAAAACTTGCTGTTGACGCCATGGAATCAGCCCGTCATCATCATTGTTTCATCGGCATTGATCAGAATGGCATGACCTGCATAATTAATACCAACGGTAATAAAATGACCCATGTTATTTTAAGGGGCGGCAAATCAGGTCCAAATTATCATGAGGAAAATATAGAAGAAACAGAGGAATTAATGAAAAATGTAAATTTGGAACCTGTAATTATGGTCGACTGCAGTCATGAAAATTCAGGCAAAAAAGCCAATAAACAGTTCAGAGTATTAAAATCTTTAATTAATCAAAGGATCAATGGAACTGAATCAATAATAGGTTTTATGATAGAAAGCAATTTATACTGCGGAAGTCAAAAGATAGGTGAAAATGTTAAAGATATCAAATACGGAGTTTCAATAACGGATGAATGCATCGGATGGAAGGAAACAGAAGAGTACATAATGTATGCTTATGATAAATTAAATTAAAGGATTATCATATTTTTTTTAAATGATTTTAGGACAATTATGGATCGATTTTACAAGATAGAAGATAAAATATTTATGCTGAAAGGGATTAACAGCTGTAATATATATTATCTCGATTTTAAAAAAAAGGCAATTATTGATACCGGTCATCCCTTGGAAGCAGAAAAAAATATAAATTTTTTTAAGCAAAACGGTATTGATCTTGCCGAAATAGATTATATTATAAATACTCATTCTCATGGCGATCATAACGGCGCTAACGCCTTTTTAAAGGAAAAAAATACAAAAATCAAAATTGCCGCTCATAAAAAGTATAAAGATTACAATGAAATCAGGGAAAAAGTTAAAGTGTTGAAAGGCGCCGAAATTGAATTCACCAAATATTTCCCGGATTATTTAATCGATGATAAGTTTGAAATTGATTTAACGGATATCAAACTGAAATTATTTTATACACCGGGACATACAATTGATTCTGTTGTAATATATTTAGAGAATAAAAATATTTTTTTTACAGGAGATTTAATATACAATAAAGTAATTACACAGCTTGATTATTATCAGGATCTGGAAAAATCTTTAAGTGAATTAAAATCAAGTTATGAAAAATTACTCACATTTAAACCTGCTGTTATTTATCCAGGTCATGGAGATAAATTGATCAATAATGAAGAAAATATCAACGCTTTATTAAAAAAAATAAAAAAGCTTGAAAATAATCCGGAATCAATCTTAATTAATACCTTGATACCATCAGCAGAGTTTTACATTAATAATAATCCCGGTACTGATTTTGAGGAAGTAATAAAATATTTTTTTGACAATATGATGAAATTTAAGGATCAGCCTTTTTTTATCAAAATTGATGAGGGGAGGTTTTTAGGAATTATCGAAAAAATGCTTTCACTTATGCTGTTTTTGAATATCATAAAAGCAGAAGGAAGCAAGCTCTATACAGTCAATGAATTGAACTACTATTTAAATTTGAATTAAAGCAATTTTATTTTTTTTTAAAATCAAATTCAAGACATATTGGATAATGATCGCTTATTTTGTTAAAATCATCTTTGTTGTAACTCTGTAATTTCTTTATTTTTATTTTATCAAAAAGGGGTTTATTCATTATAAAATAATCAATATCCCTTTTTTTATTATTGATTTTAATGGTATATATTTTTTCTTCAGGATAAAGATAATTTAAAATGATCAAACCGCTTTTTTCAAGTATATTCAACTGATCGGTGTATCTTAAGCTGTTTAAATCTCCCATGACAATTATATTCGGCTTATTATTATTGTTTTTATAAATAACTGAAATTATATCAAGTATTCCTTTTATTTGCGCCGTTCTTTTCTTATTAGATATCGAATCTTCCTTATAATTTGCCTTTAAATGATTAAGCAGCAAAAATATTTTTTCACCGTTAAAATAAAAACTTCCTTCAGGGCAGTCTCTGCTGAATTTATAATAGAAGTTTTCTTTATAGGGAGTCGGCTGATCTTTATGAGTTTTATAATCTATTTCCCATTTTGATATTAAAGCAATGTCAATACCTCTTGGATCATTACCTTCAATAAGATAATAAAAAGGATAGCCGGATTCGTAAGCAAGTTCTTTTAAAATCTCAATATTTTCTATTTCTGCTATACCGGCTATGTCCGCATTTATTTTTCTTAATTTTTCCGAAATATCATTTAATTTATTTTCATACTGATAGATTGTTAAAATAGTATCATCCTTTTTGGGATCATCCTTTGTGTCAAAAAAATTCTCGATGTTCCACCATAAAAGTCTTAATGACTGCGAGTATATAAAATTTAAATTAAAAAAAACAAGAACAATTAAAAACTTCTTCATAACCTACTCTATAATTTAAAATAATTTTTTGCCAGCAAACATGCCATATATGCCAATGAATTATCGATCATATCGGAATTTATTATTTTATTTAATTCGTTTAATGCGTGAAATACTATGTCCAATTCTTCTGAATGATCAAACTTTGTTTCTTTTGTTTTTCTGCAGTCCAATGCTAAAAAAATGTAACATGTATTATTTTGAATTGCAGGATTGACAGAAATTTTTTTTAGCAATATCAATTTATCAGGCACATATCCTGTTTCTTCTTCAAGTTCTCTCAAGGCGGCATTTTTTGGCGCTTCTCCTTTGTCGATTGCGCCTGCAGGAGCTTCAAGCGTAATAATATTCTTGCCGATCCTATGCTGTTTAACAAATATAATTTTTTTGTCAGTAGTAACCGAAAAAACATTTACCCAGTCAGGCATACGGATTGAATAAAAATTATGCTTGATTTTTTTTGAGGGCAGATAACATTTCAAATCAAAAACTTCGTATATTCTGGTCTTTAAAACAGATTTTTCATTTTGAATTTTCCATGTTTTATTAATGTCCATTTTATATCCGTTAATTTTGTAGTTTTATAACTTTTTGTCAGAATAATCCATATATTTTATTATTTTTCAATTTATGTCAATTTTATTTTTTTTTTTTTTGCGCAAAGTCTGTCCGGAATCATACTTTATTAATATTCATGTAAAACGGTATAAATTATTATTATTGGCTAATCTGGCCAGTCTATATATTTTACAAAAACGATAGATTCTCCGTAAAAATAATAAATATGGCTGCCGTCCTGAGAGGTGATTATCTGACATGCAGTAAGCGTATCTTCCAGAGTATTGTTTTTTTTAAAACTGAAACTTTCAGTTGAATTATCCCTTGAATACCATGATATTGAATCCTGTTCATCTGTATATATATTATTTCCGTCAGAGGATAGTCCTATTCCGAAGATTATGGAAGAGTAAGGGAACATTTTACAGAAAAAAGTCAAATCCCCGTTCGCCGCCTTATTTAGACAGAGTATATAATAAGGATTGCCAGCTGTTTCCGTCAGATAAACAAAATTATTATCATTTGATACCAGCAAATTATCACCGTAATTTATATAAGAATTCAGCTTGTCTGTTTCTCTAAGGCTTTTTAAAAAATATAAATCACCTGTGCCAGGATCACGTGTATACCATTTAACAGTATCACCGCCGGGCCATGCATCAATAAAATATAAATAATTACCGTCAGGCGAAATATTCATGGATGTAAAAGATCCCCCCGGAGAATAAGTCTTACTGTTGGACAATACTCCTGTGGTTTTATTTATATCATACTGATAAATAGAATTGGAAAATAAAAAATAAAAAGAATTCCCATCGGAAGATATACATATATCTCGGGAAGATGAAGAGCTGGATAAAATATTACTAACATAAGTCAGATTATCAAGCGATACCCATGCTATTAAATTTTGTCCTGCATATAATCTGCATGTGATATAGAGATATTCATTATCAGGCGATAATTTTATTTTATCGAAACCGTCTGTCGCAGTGGGCGTGACAAGATCGCAATAACCTACATAACTTAAAAAGCCTGTTGTTGTATTTCTTTGAAGTTTCACTATACCTAAACCATAAACTGATACGTATATGAAATTTTCGTCAGAACTCATTACTGCATCCCTTAAGTTATATGTAACAGGATCAAGTCCAAAATCATTTATTGAATATTGTATTTTAGTTGCAAAATATTCAGGAATGGGTCTGGGCTTTCCTGAATTTAGCGGATCATCTGTCTGGCTGCAGGTTAAAAGTATAAAAAAAATAATAAAAAAAATATATAAATTCTTTATCACTTCATTATCCTTATATTTTAATTGGGCCATTCCATATATCTCAATCGGTGTACCGCACTTTCAGTATAATAAATATTATTACCGTCGGGAGAATCAAAAATTGATGTCACATTTTCATAAACATCAATAACATTTTCTTTTATTAAATGAAACAATCCGTCGGAATTATTTTCTCTGTACATATTAAAACTATCGATCCATAGCCCGGATATCATTGAGGTAGAGTATATTATATTTTGGTTTTGTGAATAAGCTATTCTATAAAAACTGTCGGAATTATAAATTTTTTGTTTTAATGTAATATCTCCGCCGATGCTTATGTTAAAAATTGAAATACTATTTCCTTCAATTAAGCTTAATAGAGTATTATCGCCGGAAATAATAATATTTCTGCCGTTTGAAATGATACTGTTTGCCGGATCTGTATCATCAAGACTTTTTAAGCAGGAAAGATCTCCGCTTAAATCACGGGTGTACCATTTTATAGTATTATTGGTTTTATCATTGAAATAAATATTATTTCCATCTGGAGATATATTCATTGAATCTACAGTTACACCGGTATTATATGTTGTTTCAAGAGTTAATATTCCGGTACTTTCAATTTTATATTGTGATATATTATTAGAATATAATGAATACATGTTTTGCCCGTCAGATGATGCAAAAAAATTTTTACCAGTCCATCCGTTTGTAGTACTGAAAGCCTGATTTGAACTGTATTGAAAGTTATCCAATGTTACCAATGCAATTCTTGCAAAGCTGTTATATGTCACATATAAATAATTTCCGCAGATCCTTAATAAAGAAAAATTGGTTGCCATTAATGGGGAATTTAAATCGCAAAAACCGATAAAACTCAGTTCTCCTGTTATTTGATCAACTGCCAGTTTTACTACGCCATAAATGACTGATGCATAGATAAAATTTCCGTCATCACCCATTACCGCGTCATTGGGATATACATTTTGTATATAATACCTGTCTTTATAAACGAAATATTGAGGAAGAAGATCAGGAGAGCTTGTATTGGAGCTTTGTGTAAGAAACGGATTATTAAAGTCACAGGATATGATGAATAAATAAATAATAAAATAAAGGGCAATTCCAATAACATGTTTTTTTTTGTGCTTGGTACCCTTAATATTTTTCTTTAACATAATTATTATTTTTAATGGTTGCAGTTTTTGTATTTTTAAGATATATCAGCCGGTTAATAATATCTCTTTATTAATTATATCACCAAGTACATAAATATCAATACTTTTTAATGATTTTTATTTCAAGATATTCATCTAATTCCTCTTTTGTTAATTTATCGGTATAAAGACTGCCGTAACCGTTGGCAATAATTGTATATTTGTTTATACCTTTTTTTATAAGATATTCTCTTACTTTGTCGGCTCGTTCCTGTGAGAGTAAAAGCTCCTCTTCCAGATTTTCAAGTTTTCCAGAATGTCCTCTTATTTCAATTTCAAAATTATTATCCGAATTCAAAAGTTCTGCTATCTTATCAAGAATTATAAATGACTGCTCTTTTATGACAGATGAATCTGTACTGAATTTTATGCTGTTAAAAATTATTATATCTCCGACTTTGCCGTTTTTTAATAAATTAAAATCATACATTTCTTCTTTTGATAATATCAATTTTTTTTCTCTCTCTGTTTGTATTTCTTTTTCTGGAATTATTCCATTTTTTTCTTTTTTATAATATTGAATTCTTCTAATGTCATTTTTCATTTTATTTATTGAGCTCATTATACTTAGATCAATATATATCCCTGCAGACCAGATAAACATGCCTGTTTTTATATCATAAGGCATATCATTATTTATCCATGTCATTCCGCCGGCTTCTATGTAGATGTTTATCCATTTGATAAAGGGGTGAAATACACATTTTATTGCTCCGTAATAATAGGGTGTAACATAATTTTTAAAAAAAAATAAATCAAGCCGGTTTATAAGTTCGGGATGAATATATTGAAATGGAGGGAAAAAAGCAGCGTTTAGTATAATTGATAATCCACCTTCATTTTTTACTGTGATCCCTGTTGAATTTTCATTAAATGAAGAACGATACCATGCTCCTCCAAATCCCCATTTTAATTCAAACCAATTGATAGGTTTATAATATAAATCAATAGTGCCTCTTATAATATTCCATGCACCTTTCAGATCGCTTCCGGATGAATTCAATGAATAATAATTTTCAAAAACTTCAAGTCCTATTGTAAATTTATTTATTGCTACACCCAGCATAATTGATCCGTTTAATGATCTGCAATGCATTTTTTCTATGCATTCATAAAAATAAGGATTCGAATAAAAATCCGCTGATAATCTGAATTCGATTTTTGGCGTGGAAAAACTTAATGATAATATATAAATAAAAACAATAACTATAACCAGTTTTTTTTTCATAAATTTGGAAAAATTCTTATCTCAACCCTTCGATTCATGGCTTTACCTTCTTCGGTTTTATTGTCAGCTATAGGTTCTGTAGAACCTCTGCCTTCATAACTTAATAAAGAGGTATTAAGCTTATGCTGTTTAACCAGGTAATCCAAAACTGCTTTTGCCCGTTCTTCGGATAGATCCATCTCGGCTTTCGGCTTTCCTATGCTTGCCGCAT
Organism: Spirochaetota bacterium; assembly: GCA_016935915.1. GTDB lineage: Bacteria > Spirochaetota > GWE2-31-10 > GWE2-31-10 > JAFGQB01 > JAFGQB01. The sequence continues at coordinate 28,802 of JAFGQB010000233.1, read as the reverse complement.
GTCCTATTATTATTATATTATTATTCTTATATTTTTCTTTTAATAAATTAGCAACTTTATCAATTCGGGATTTTTCGATATCAAGTAATATTTTGCTGTCGGATAAAAATTGAACATTGAGTAAAGTAATAATAACGAAATTATCTTTTTCAAATACTATATTTATATCATCTGATTGATCAATAATATCTTTTTTTTCGATTGTTTTTTCCGGCATTATGAACAAGCTATTTGATATGCCGGCGATCTCTATTACTGAACAATCGTAAAGTACATAATAATAATTAAATATTTCTTCGATCGATTGAACAATACCCTTTGTGATATTAAACTTGATCAGAAAATTACAATAACCAGAAAGAGTAAAAATTTTATTAATTGCCAGTAAGTCCGCTATTCTGTCTTTGGCAAAAACTGCATTTGCTGAGATGATAACAATATCATCATTGTTGTTTTTTTCATATCCCAACATTCTATATTGAACTTGCAGTTCAAGTTTAATGCCAGATAAAGAGCTGAATAATGGCATTACATAATAAGCCGGCATAATCCATGCATCTCCGATATTAATATCTTTTTCCGGAAAAACAGGAAAGTCATGCATCCCTTTAACTGTATTTAAACCACTGGTTTTTCCTTTATCTGTTTTATAAAATGAAAATTTTGAAGTTTTACTTTTTTTATAAATTCTAAGATCATCTGAATCATTGATTATAGATAATTCTGTTTTAATTTTTGCTTTATTTTTATTTATAGAAATTATCTGATGTCTTGAAATCTCTTTTGAAGAAAATTTATTTAAATATTTTCCATTAAGGAAAAGTTTATAATTAATGTCTGATTCAATATACAAAACACTGTCTTCTTCAAACTTATATGAAAATTGTTCCGAAAATATTTTATTATGTAATATTAAAATGTTAATTAATATATAAAAAAGTAATATTTTTTTCATATAAAATTATAAATTTATTTTAAATGTCAGACTGCCAGGTAAAAAAGTAAAACTTCTCTGTTGATAAGGAAATTTGTTCCTTTTTATCTCTTTATTATAATAGAACCACATAATAATATCAGCAATTCCGAAAATTATGGATATAGATCCTACTACAAAGTAAGATGTCGAATCCATAATTCTTCTATAAACATTTTTAACTTTATCTTCATAAGAAGACAGATCATATGAATGACCGTAGTCAACTTCAAAATCAACGATTTCCATTGCATTTAAAATGCTTAATGTGATAGCACCTAAGTATAAAGAAGCACCGTATACTATGCCGCCTGCTACTGGAATAAAAGCAAGTCCTGATGTAATAAAATGCATTCCAAAGAGAATACCTGGATAATTTGCCGAAAAACTGTCTAATATTCCCGGATCAGCATTATATTTTCTAAGATCCATGATGATGTCGTTTAGTTCATTTGAGATGGCATAAGCGCTGCCTAGATGAGCAAAAGAATTTATTAATGCGGTTAATCCTGTAACTCCATACGAAGACCAGTATGAGATCGTGAAAATTTCAAGTTTGGTTAATTTCTTTACCCCTCTTTTATCGGTTGTATTATCATTAAGACAGAACAGGGAAGATTTAATTACTGCAATAAATATTAAAATAAACAATAATCGCTTTAACTGTGTCATTTTTTTCTCCTGATGAAGAGATTCTTATAATAAAAAAATCAATAATTAATGTCAATAAGGATTTTACTTTGAGAAATTTCTTATAAAAAGTAAAAAAAACTTCTTGACATTATAACGAAAACTATATTATAATAATTCTTAAATAATAATTAAATTCATTTAATTATTATTTAATATTATATTGAAGGTTTTTTTTGATCAATGATATAATTATTTCTTTAAAAAAAAATGGCATTAAGGTAACTCCTCAAAGATTAGCCATTATTAAATATCTTGAAAATGATAAAGATCATTCTTCAGCAGAACAAATTTATAATCATTTAATTAAAGATTTTCCTACTATATCATTAGCAACGGTTTATAATACTTTAGAAATGCTTGAAGAAATAAAAATGATCAACAAAATCAAAATATCCGATGAAAATGTTGTTAATTATGAATATAATAAAAAAATGCATCATCATTTTTACTGTAAAAAATGTAAAAAAATTTATGATATAGAAATAAGCTGTAAAATAGCAGAATTAAAGGAATTTAAAGGGTATCAAATAGATGAAGTTTACGGTTATTTTAAAGGCATTTGTAAAAAATGCCAATCAGATAATTAATCTTTGGGCAGGGGAAAACTCCACTGATTAAAAAAATTTAAGTAAAAAATAAGGAGAAATAATTATGGATTTAAAAGGTTCAAAGACAGAAAAAAATCTGCTTGCAGCTTTTGCCGGTGAATCCCAGGCAAGAAACAGGTATGCTTTTTTTGCAAAAAAAGCAAAAGAAGAAGGTTATGAACAGATTTCAGCCTTTTTTATGGAGACTGCTGAAAATGAAAGACAGCATGCTAAACAGTTTTTTAAATTTTTAAAAGGCGGTATGGTGGAAATTACCGCCAAGTTTCCTGCAGGGATTATAGGTACAACAGAAGAAAATTTAAAAGCAGCTGCCGAAGGAGAACATGAAGAATGGGAAATATTATATGCAGATGCATCAAAAACAGCAAGGGAAGAAGGTTTCATTGATGTTGCAGCAAAATTTGAACTTATTGCTAAAATTGAAAAGCATCATGAGGAGAGATATTTAAAACTCTTGGATAATATTAAAAAAAATAAAGTTTTTAAAAAAGATGAGGAAATTGAATGGGTCTGCAGGGAATGCGGTTATGTTCATAAAGGCAAAGAACCGCCAAAAACCTGTCCGGCATGCAATCATCCTCAAAGTTATTATGAAATTAAATCTTATAATTATTAAATTCATTATATATTAACTTAACTTCAATTTTACAATAATCTAAAATCATAAACAACTAAAGAAGAAAATATTTTAATTAAAATAGCAAGGAACAGGCACGGTTCCTTGCTTATTAAATAAAAATTATTATAATCAGCATAATTTACATTGTTAATTTGTTTTTTTTTTGTTAAAAAGTTAAAAAAATAATTTTATTTGATAATTATGAGAGTTTTACTTATCAATACCAACAGATTTAAACAACCGGTTCCGGTTATTCCCATTGGCATGTGCTTTGTTGCAGCAGCAACAGAGAAAGCAGGACATCAAGTTAAATTTCTTGATCTGTGTTTTTCATTAAAACCAGAAAAAGAAATTTCTAATGTAATTGAAAGTTTCAAGCCTGATGTTGTCGGACTAGGCATAAGAAATATTGATGATGCATCCGGTTATAATTTGAATTTTTTTTTAAACGATGTAAGAGATAAAATAATAAATCCTTTAAAAAAAATATATCAAGGAACTATAGTTTTAGGCGGTCCTTCAATCGGCATTAATGCCGAAGAAATATTGAATTTCTTTGATCTTGGATATGCCATCAAAGGAGATGGAGAAGAAGCATTTTTAGAATTTCTAGATAATATTAATTCAAATAGAAGTTTATCAAAGACCGGGGGTCTGGTTATCAGAAAAAATAATAAAATTATTACCGATAATGCTCCGAAATTCGTAAAAGATTTAAATTGTATTCCTTTTAGTAATCCTCAAAAATATTTTGATCTAACTCCTTACAAATTATATAAATCACCTTTGCTTATACAGACAAAAAGAGGTTGTGCTTTAAAATGCACTTATTGCACCTATAACCGAATAGAAGGTAATGAATATAGGCTGAAGGATCCTGAAAATATTGTGAATGAATTAGAAAAACTTGTATCGATTACAGGAATTAATAAAATTGAATTTGTTGACAGTACTTTTAACATACCTTTGGATCATGCAAAGAATATTTTAAAAATCATAATAAGGAAAAAGCTTAAGTTGAAGTTATCCACTCTTGGTATAAATCCAGGCGCTATAGACGAAGAGTTTGCCGATTTATTGAAAAAATCAGGTTTTGTGAGTATCAGTGTTGCTCTTGAAAGCTGTTCCGATACAACCTTGAAAACTTTGGGTAAAAACTTTAAAGTAGATAATATTTTTAGAACAGCCGGTATTTTGCATAGGAAGAGGATCCCTGTTCAATGGTTTCTCCTTCTGGGAGCTCCCGGAGAAACAGAGCAAACTCTTTTTGAAACATTTAAAAATGTAAAAAAGATAGCTTCACCCTGGGATTTAATAAATATAGGAGTCGGAATAAGAGTCTATAACGGAGCACCTATTGCGAATGATTTAAAAAAGAAAAATCCCGGCTGTACGGATGACAACTTTTTTAAGCCTTTTTCATATAATCCAAACAATATTAGTTTGGATAAAATAAATTTTTTAACAAAAATTGAATTTTTTAAACAGCATAATATTCTGCTTTTCCATGAAAGAACAAAGCTGCCTCTTTTTTTCAGATATTTATTTACAAAATTTTTCCCTGACCAGCCTGTATGGAAATTATATTTAATCAAAAGATTAATTGCAAAAATTTTCGGCGTATTATTTATAAAAAGATTCCTGTTCAATAAAAAAAATAAATCCAATTAATATTAATAAAATAGAGTTCATGGGAAAAGCGATAATCTTATGCGCCAAAAAAAGAGAAGATATGGAAGAATAATATTTACATGCATATACTCAAACATTATCAAGATATAACAAAAAACATTTAAATCACTTTCAAAGACAAGTTTAAAGCTATAATTGTAATGAATGGATCTATTATGACTGCTGCCTCGATAATCAATCTATAAAAAAGATAATTAAATTCGATGAATGCGTTTAGGAACATTCTTATCTGGAAATCCATGACGGACAGAAGTCCTGCTTCTATTATGAAAAGTACAAAGACTGGATTATGGGAGTACATAAAAATCTTAAAAAGGATAAAATCATAGTAATTTTGAGATTGTATTAAAACAATTTTAAGTAGAATTATTCATGGCATTTTGGTATTGTAAAATAAAAAGTAGAACCTTTACCTATTCCATCTGATTCTACCCAAATCCTGCCGTTATGAAAATCGATTATTTCTTTTGCGATTGTCAATCCGACACCAGCATCTGTATTTTTATTATCTACTTTTTCAAATACATTGAAAATTTTTTCAAAATATTTAGGGTCAATACCAATACCTTTATCATTAACATAAATTAAATCTTCATTTTGCTTTTTTTTAGATCCTATGGTTATCAGTTGATCCCTCTGTTTATCCATGAATTTTATAGAATTATCGATCAATATATGAAACAACTCTGAGATCAGGTCTTTATTTGCATAGATGACCGGGAGTTTATTCACTATTTCAAATTTAACTCCGTTTGTTTTCTCTAAAATATTGAAAGAATTTATTGTTTCTTTTACGGCCATATTAAGGTCAATTTTTTGAATTTTGCCTGTTATTTTTTTAAATCTTGAAAGTTTTAATAAACCGTTTAATTGAAATAACAATTTATCAGCTGATTCTTTTATAAATTTAATATAATCATCTAAATTATTCGTTTTATTATTTTTAATGTCTTTTTCTAACAGTTCAATAAATCCTTTAATTGTAATAATAGGGCTTTTAAAATCATGTGAGATTACATTGATATATTTTTCAAATTTAGATTCTCTAAGTTTAATCTCTTTCTGCAGTCTGATTATAATATCTTTGCTGTTATTATTCATTTTGCTCTCTTTTTAGATTACATTATATTTCATTAAATTATAATATCTGATAATTTTCTCTTAGGTACATGATGACAATCATTTTTATCCCTGTAATATTTGATATCATCATTTTTAACATCATCCAATATTATTGTTTCCTTTGGCTTACCTATAGCTATAATTAAAAGAATTTCATATTGCTTCCTAATTTTAAATTTATTTATTATATTTTCTTTATTAATGGAGCCTATCATACAGCCGCCCAGATTTTTTTCTACAAGTCCAAGCAGTATATTTTGAGATGCAAGACCAAGGTCGCAATATAAAAATTCCTTATTTGCCTCAATATTTCTGTCATATAAAATTATTATATAACCTGATGGACGTTCACCTACCTGTGGTCCATCCCAGTCAGTCAAATAACCTGCCCATTTGATATTGTTGAATAATAAATTCCGTTCTTCTTCCTTTGTTACTATCTTGTATTTTAACGGCTGTCTGTTTGCAGCAGAGCCCGATAATCTGGCAAGTTCTATAATATCTTTTAAAAAAGCCTCAGTAATTTCATGGGATTCATCAAATCTTCTATAACTTCTGTTTTTAAAAATTAATTCTTTGATCATCTATCAAATCCTTTTATAAAATATATATTTTTTTCCTTATTTTTATTTTACTCTAAATTCAACAAATCATCTAATTAACATTGGAAATAATTTATGAATGGTTAAACAATTAATATCATCAATTATAATATATGTCTAATTAAATAAAAAATCAACTTAATTAATAATAAAATTATTATTATATTTTTTAATAGTTTTTTTCAATGTTATCTCTGAAATATCTATGATTTCAGGTTCTATATTCCTTTTTAAAATTTCATTTTTATAATTATTAAAAAATTTATTATTTAGATAATATGACTTGTCATGCTCTTTAAGATCATAATATATCAGATAGTCAATAATTTCATCTTTATTGTCCAATATCATTATACATGAATATATTTGAGACAATCTGTACTGAAATATTAAAACCCTCTCCTTTTTTTTAAAACTCAAATTATAATTAATATTTTGGATATTCTTTTCTCTTGCGACATTTATCTCCAAAATTTGATTTTTCAATAAATTTTCATCGGAAAACGGTATTATTATTTTGTTATTTTTAATAAAAAGCATTAATCTAAATCCATTAATACTGCCGCCTTTTATTGCTTTAATTATCAGCTGCTGACTTTTTTTTGAGGAATATTTTATTCTTGCTTCTTTAATTATTAATTTTGCAGGATTATTGTTGATTATTGGCATAGCTATTTCTGTTTCTGATTTATTGTCAAATGTATCAACTGAAACCATTTTTATGGATGTGTTATTAAGATTTAAAAAAAAATCATATGGAATATGTAAATTTGCCGTATAAAAGTCATTATAAATAAACTTCTCTTCATCAGTCATTAATTTAAGATATTTAATTGGCTCATTAAATTGAAAAAAAATTGATTCTTTGTTGAGTTTATAAAATTCTAAAACAGGTCCTTCAATATCATAAAAATTTGATCTTATTCTACAGGATATTAATATAGAAAATAATAAATAAAATTTTATATGATTTGACATTTTTCCCTCTTTTTTTTTATAATTAAAATTGTTTGGAAAATCATTATACTGATAATTGTTTAAATTATCAGTATGCAACTTAAAAGTTATATTGACCAACTCTTTGATTAATAACGAGTTGACTTATTGTGCCCAAAAATAAAATAATGGGCAATGACTTTTAAGTAGATATGCTGAAAAATTTTCAACATATAAATAATACTATTAATTGTGATTTTCTTTTACTATGTTTAAACATTTTTTTAAAAATTGTGATATTTTAATATTAATAGGTTAATAATTATGAATGACAGCAGTGATTTGTTTAAAAAATATAATGAAAGATTTAATGAAATCGTTAAATTGAGTAATGAGTTAAATATCATACAGGATTTTGATATTTTACTTGAGAAAATTTTAATCAGTGCAAGAAGAATTGTCAATGCCGATGCAGGCACTATTTATATTAAGGAAGGCAATGACCTTATTTTCAGACACACACAAAACCAGACTCTTCAAAACAGGCTGCCTAAAGGCAAAAAACTTCCTTACAATTTTTTCAGAATACCTATAAATAAAAAATCCTTGAGCGGTTATTGTGCCGAAACGGGAAAAGTTTTAAATATACCTGATGTTTATAAAATTCCAAAAAACACACCTTATCATTTTAATGACGACTTTGATAAAGTTTCAAGGTATAAAACCATATCCATTTTGACTGTTCCTTTAAAAACAAATGTAAATGAAATTTGCGGAGTTTTACAGATCATTAATGCCAAAAATGAAAACAGTGAAATAATTGAATTTTCAAAAGATGATGAGCCTTTTATAATTCATTTCGCTAATACAGCCAGTTTAGTACTCGAAAGAGCACAGATGACAAGAATTCTTCTTATGAGAATGATCCAGATGGCTGAACTAAGGGACCCTAAAGAAACGGGAGCTCATGTAAACAGAGTGGCAAGCTATGCAGTGGAAATATATGAGCACTGGGCAAGAAGAAGAAACATTGATGAAAGAGAAATTGAAAAAAACAGAGATATGCTTAGAATGGCGGCAATGCTGCACGATGTCGGGAAAATCGCCATACCTGATACCATATTAAAAAAACCAGGCAAACTGGATACAGACGAGTATGAAATTATGAAAAAACACACATATATGGGCGCTAAACTGTTCTATGATCAGCATTCTAATTTTGATGAAATAGCTAAAATAGTTGTATTAAATCATCATGAAAATTGGGATGGAACAGGTTATCCCGGGCATATTGATTTTTTAACAGGTGATCCTTTAATTAAGGATAATAATGGGAATGCAAAGCCTAAAAAAGGAGAAGAAATACCGATATTCGGAAGAATTGTTGCAATAGCTGATGTATATGATGCACTTTCATCAAAAAGAGTATATAAAGACGCTTGGAATGAAAATGATGTTTATAATGAAATAGTGAAACTGAGAGCAAAAAAATTTGATCCCGAAATTGTAGACATATTTTTTGATTGTATTGATGAATTTAAAGCCATAAATAACAGATATAAAGAAGAATAAAATTTGAGGTTAATTTTGTCTGATAAAAAAAGAAAAAAAAATATAATATAGCATTTTTAACAACTTCAATGTTTCAACCAACATCCACAAGTTTATGGAACGGTATAGCTGACAGAGCAAAAGAATTAAATGTTAATTTAATAACCATAAACGGAGAAAGAATTGGAGATAATGTTGATTTTAATTACAACAGCAATATATTATATAAATTCATAAATAAAACAAATATAGATGGTATAATTACCTGGGCATCATCAATAGGCACATATATAAGCAAAGATGAATTAAAAGCATTTCATGATTCATATAAACCTATTCCTACTATTACATTAAGTATAATAATTGACGGATATCCTTCAATATTGGTTGATAATTATAACAGTATGAAAAATCAGATTACTCATTTGGTAAAGGATCATGGTTATAAAAAAATAGGATTTATCAGAGGACCTGAAAATTATTATTATGCAGAAGAAAGGCTAAGAGCGTATAAAGATGCATTATCTGAAAATGGTATTAACATAGAAGAAGAATTGATTACAGAACCGAGTTTGTTTAACGTAAACACAGGCATTAAAGCTGTCAGTTATTTTATTGATGAGTTGAAATTAAAACCAAAAAAGGATATTGATGCAATAGTAGGTGTCAGTGATGAAATTGCTATTATTACATTAAAAGAACTGCAAAATAGAGGAATAAAAATTCCTCAAGAAATAGCTTTGGTAGGTTTTAATAATAACTTAAACTGTAAAACAGTAAATCCCGCTTTAACCTCAATTGATATCTATTTTCATAATTTAGGAAAAATTGCTGTGGAAAAATTAATAGAATTAATAAACGGTAATACAATCGATGACATCACGGTAGTTCCAAGTAAAATTTACTATAGGGAATCATGCGGATGCGTCAATAAAGCATATACGGAAATAAATTATGATTTTAATGAAAAAAACAGAAAAGAAAATATAATCAATGATTTTTTATCAAACAGAGAATATTTTATTTCAGAGATAAAAGAAGTTTTTTTAAATTTTTTCCCGGATGATACTTCTCAAATATTATCAATAGAGTTTATTGATAAATTTTTTGAAGATATTAAAAATAAAAACAATGATATTTTTATTAATTATTTCAGGAAATTATTAATTTCTCACTCAAATATTAGATTTGATTTTTTTAACTGGGAAAGTATAATTACAAAATTTTATAATTTAATAAATTCATTAAAGATTTCAGATTGTCACGATATGCTTTATTTCCAGCAAATTATACATCAATCGAGAATAACGATACAGATTGTTATTGATTATTATTTTATTAAAGAAAAAATAGATAATCAAAATAAAACTTACAAACTGCTTGATTTGGGACAGTATGTAACAACTAATCTTGAAATAAATGATCTTGTAAAAACACTGAACAATGGTTTACAGAATTTAAATATTGAGGGATGCTACATTTTTATTTATGAAGATGAAAAAAATTTATTAAAAAAAATTAATAATGTTTTCGCTTATGATTCAAAAAGCAATAGAAATAACAGAGTCTTTAAAATGAAAAAAGGAGAATATATTCCGGAAAAACTTTTAAAAATGAAAGAATCCTTAAGTTTAGTGGTTATGTCACTTTATTTTAAAACCAGAAATATCGGTTATATAATATATAAACATACATCTGCAAACAGTACTTTTTATCATTCTTTAAAAGGACAGATAAGCAGTTGTCTTGAAAGTATTATAACAATTAATAAATTAAGGGAATCCCAAAAAAATAGAATTGACCTGTATGAAAATATTAAAGAAAAAAACAATCAGTTAAATGAAACCATGAAAGCTTTATGGGGCGAGATGGAATTGGCAAAAAAATTACAAACAACAATATTACCGGAAAGAATTAATATTCCAGGATATAAGATTGATGCTTTTTTAATTCCTGCAGAAGAAATTAAAGGTGCTTTCTATGATATTATTGATATAAATGAGGATAGTTATTGGATTAATATCGGTGATGTTACAGGTAAAGGTGTAACTGTAGGCTTGATCTTGATGATGATCCAGACATGCAATATTAATACTATAATGCATAATCCTGAAATAAATCCTGATGATATGCTTAATACAATCAATAAAGTGTTGTATTATAGCATAAATGACAGATTAAAATTAAATAACAGCTTAACTTCCTGCTATATAAAATTTAATAAAAATGGAGACTTTTATCATTCAGGACTTCATGAAAAAATATTAATATTTAGAGCAGATAAAAATGAAGTGGAAGAAATTAATACTTTCGGAGCAGCCGTTGGTGTAAGAGAGGATATTTTTGATTTTATTTCAGTTGATAATTTTAAATTAAACAAAAATGATTTAATTCTTTTGTATACTAAAGGTTTGATCTTAATGAAAGAAGACCAAGATAAAAAAAAATCGATGGATCAGTTAAAAGAATTACTTAAAAATTATTCAAGCAATGAGCCTGATTTTATAATTGCTAAAATCGTGGAAGAGCTGTATGAGTTTAAAAATATTCAAACCGATGATATCGCATTAGTGCTTTTAAAAAAGGAATAATAGTATAAGCGGATAATAATATGTTTAATGATAAAAGATTAACTTTTGGTTTTATATTACCTCATATAATTAATTCTCCAATTACAAACGACCTTTGTAAAGGAGCATTTGAGAAAGCTAAAGAGTTAAATATCAATATCGTTTTATATGTAGGAGAAAGGCTTGAGAGTCAAAAAGGTTTAAAAGCTAAAGAGAATGAAGTTTATAGCATGGTTGATAAAAATAAGATAGACGGTTTATTGATTTGGACTTCAAATGTTTGTCAGGTAATAAGTGATGAAGAGATAAAAAAATTTCATGATTATTATTTTCCTGTTCCTGTCGTAACTATCGGCAAAAAGATCGATGATCACCCTGTAATTTTACTTGACAGCTACAACAGCATGAAGGAAGAAGTAAATCATATGATCAAAGTACATGGATATAAAAAAATCGGATTCATTCAGGGGCTTATTAATTCATTTTATGCAGAGGAAAGGTTTAGAGCATATAAAGATGCATTAAAAGAAAATAAAATTGCTTATAAAAAAGATTTGGTAACTCCTCCAAGAGAATTGGTTAATAACGGCGGGTATGATGCTATTGTTAGGTTTTTTGATACAAATAAATTAAAAATAAAAAAAGATATTGAAGCCATTATAGCTTCTAGTGATGAATTCATAATTTCGGCCGTTGAAGAATTGGAAAAAAGAGGATATAAAATACCTCAAGATATTGCTATAGCAGGTTTTGATAATGTTTTATCAGCACTGGCTCAAAAAAGTCCAATAACAACAATAGATATATTTTATTCAAATGCAGGAAAATTGGCTGTTAAAAAATTATTTGATCTAGTTAATGGAAATAAGGGAAAAGAAATTGAAATTTCACATTGTAAAGTAATATATAGAGAATCATGCGGATGTAAAAACAGAATAATAAATAATTCAGTATTTAACTTTATTAAAACCAAAGTTAACAAAGATAATTTTCCTGATGATTTGATAAAGTATAAAAACAAAATTATTGAAAATTTAAAAATTTTTTTGGATAATATTTATAATTCTGAAGAAGCAAACATGATTGCATCAGAAATTTTTAATAACTTTATTAAAGATTTAAAAAATAAAGAACAAGATGTTTTTATTAACTTTCTAAAAAATTTATTATTGAATACAAAGGATGATATAGAAAATTATAATTACTGGCATGATTTAATAACAGAATTTAATAAGGAAATTATTAATTATTCATGCTTTGACAGCAGTGTTTTTTATTATATAGAGAAAATTTTTCACCAATCCAGGATTTTAATTCTATCGATTTTTGATTATTTTCAATCAAAATATATCATTGATGAGCAGTATATGATAAATACTGTTTTAAATACTAGCCAGCAGATTGTAACTACTGTAGAACTGGTTGATTTAAAAGATGTAATTTATAACATATGTCCGAAGCTAAAAGTTGATGCATGCTATATTTTTAAACTTGATAATAATATAAATTTATCCAGCATCAAAAAATTAATTGTATTTGATAACAGATTAAAAAAAACAAATAAAGATAATAACTTTGAAAGCAATTCAAGTTTTATTCCTGACATTATTTTTGATAAAAATAATGTCAACAATATAATTATAATGCCTCTCTATTTTAAAGAAAAAACTCTTGGCTATGTTGTTTTCAGAATGGGAACTGATGACGGGCAAATTTATACCATGATGAAAAATCAGATCAGCACTGCATTACAGCAGATATTCAATATTATTGAATTAAAAGAATCAGAAACCAAAAGAGAAGAATTATTTAATGAATTAGAGTTTAAGAATGATCAGTTAAATAAGGCATTAAATGCATTATGGAATGAAATTGATGTTGCAAAAAATATTCAAATCAGTTTTTTGCCTTCAAATTTAAATATACCCGGATATGATGTAAAAACATATATTAAGTCAGCGTCAGAAATTGGAGGTGATTTTTTTGATTTGATAAAGGGCAGAGATGATAAATACTGGTTGACAATAGGAGATGTTTCAGGGCATGGAGTAACAGCCGGTCTTATAATGATGATGCTTCAAATGTGCAATCTTAACAATATATTAATAAATCCCGACATAATGCCTGATGAACTGATAATTTTAGCGAATAAAACCATTAATTATAATTTGAAAAACAGATTAAAACTTGATCAGTTTGTAACATCATGCTTTTTGAAATTTGATAATGATGGTTTTTTTAATTTTTCAGGAGCGCATGAAAAGATCCTTATATACAGGGCAAAATCTAAAAAAGTCGAAGAAATAAAAACAACAGGAATGTGGCTTGCTGTTGTTGATGATATTTCAAACTTTATTACATTAAATAATTTTAAACTTGAAAAAAATGATGCCGCCTTGTTTTATACCGATGGAGTAACTGAAATTACTAATGAGTTAAAAGATCTTTATGGACTGGAAAGATTGGAATCGATTTTTGAAAAAAATGGCGATTTTGATGCAGAGACAATTTTGAATAATATTATAAATGATATAAATGTTTTTAAAAATATTCAAAGAGACGATATAACATTGGTTATTTTAAAAAAAATATGATATAAGATATTTGATTTTTCAATTTAATTTAAAATCAGGATGATCACAAACATCTTTAAAATTTTTTCATTTCTAACAATTAAAGGAGAACATTTTGTCTAACAGGATTGAAATTAAACATAAAGATGATCTTACAGACGGCAGAGAAAAGAGTCTCATTAAGATGATCCTTGAAGATTTAAAGGTAAGGATTGATAAAATAACAATAATTGATGTCTATAATTTATTCGGTGATTTTTCAAATGATGAGCTGGAGCTTTTAAAGGATAAACTTTTTCTTGATCCTGTTTATCAGACAGGCAAAATAGGTTTCAAATATGCTAAAGAAGAAGAATATGATTATTTGATAGAAATTTCATACCTGCAGGGAGTTACTGATAATATAGGCAGAACAAGCGCCAGAGGTATAGAATATTTATTGGGCAGAAAAGTTGATGATAATGATGTCAGATCATCAAAATTATATTTGTTTAAAACAAACTTTAATAAAAATATTATTATAAGTGTTGCAAAAAATATTCTCTGCAATGAATTAATTGAAAACTATATAATATTATCTAAAAATGAAGTATTAAATGGCAAAAAAATAGATTATTCAAGACCTGAACAAAAGTCAATCAAACCTCCTTATTACAATATTATTGATCTGGATGTTTCCGATGAAAAACTGATTAAAATATCAAATGATAATGTACTGTCTTTGTCTCTAGATGAAATGAAAGCAATAAATAATTACTATAAAGATAAAAAAGTCACCCAATACCGAAAAAGTAAAAATCTTCCATTAATGCCGACCGATATAGAGCTTGAAATTTTTGCACAAACATGGTCGGAACACTGCAAACATAAGATTTTTGCCGCATCAATAAATTATAAATTCGGTAAACAAGAGAAAAAAATAGATTCATTGTTTAAAACATATATTAAAAAGTCAGCTGAAATTATTAAAAAAAACAGGGATGACCTGTTGTCTTTATTTATTGACAATGCTGGAGTAGTAAGATTTAATGATGAACATGCATTTTGTGTCAAAGTAGAAACACACAACTCCCCTTCAGCTCTTGATCCTTACGGGGGAGCCATGACCGGTATTGTGGGAGTTAACAGAGATATTATTGGAACAGGATTAGGTTCCTATCCGATCTTTAATACGGATATTTTTTGTTTTGGAAGTCCTTTTACTAAAGAAACAGAAATTATCAAAGGCCTGCTCCATCCAAGAAGAATTTTCAGAGGTGTACACAGAGGAATAAAAGACGGAGGAAATGAATCCGGAATACCTACCATTAATGGCTCAATTGTATTTGATAAGTCTTTTATAGGGAAACCTTTAGTGTTTTGCGGTACAGGTGGATTGATGCCTATAATGATCGGAGAAAGAGAAAGTTATAAAAAATATATAAAACCAGGAGACCTTATTGTAATGAGCGGGGGACGCATCGGCAAGGATGGTATCCATGGAGCAACGTTTTCATCTGCTCATTTGACAGAGGACAGTCCGACCAGCGCCGTACAGATAGGCGATCCCATAACTCAAAAGAAGATGCTTGATTTTTTGATCGAAGCTCGAGATCTGGGATTGTATAACGGCATTACAGATAACGGAGCCGGAGGATTATCCAGCTCGATCGGAGAAATGGCAGTTTTTACTCAAGGAGCCTCTCTGGAGCTTGAAAAGTGCCCTTTAAAATACAGAGGCTTAAAACCATGGGAAATACTTTTGTCTGAAGCCCAGGAAAGAATGAGTATTGCTGTTCCTAAAGATAAAATAGATAAGTTCTTAAAACTAAGCAAAAGCAGGGATGTTGAATCAACGGTAATCGGAGAATTCAATGAAAGCGGGTATTTTGAATGCAGTTTCAACGGTGAATTAATCTGTTCAATAGATTTAAATATGCTTCATAAAGGTGATCCGAAGTACAATTTAAATGCGGAATGGATAGAACCAAAAGAAACAAAACTAAAAACCGTTTCTATGGATTATAAAAACAATTTAAGGGAATTATTGAAAAGTCCAAATATTGCCAGCAAAGAGTATTGGGTAAGGATATATGATCATGAGGTTCAGGCAAGGACAATAAATAAACCTTTCAGCGGCAGGGAAAATGACGGACCAAGCGACGGGGCTATTTTAAAAATATTTAAAGATTCAAATGAAGGCCTTGTCGTTACCCATGGCATAGTGCCGAGATATTCAAAAATCGATTCCTATCATATGGCAGGTAATGCCGTTGATGAAGCCTTCAGGCAGGCAGTTATTTTAGGCGCTGATCCCGATAAAATAGTTGGTCTTGATAATTTCTGCTGGCCTGATCCTGTTGAAAGTGAACATACACCGGACGGAAGATTTAAATTGGCTCAGCTGGTCAGAGCATGTGAAGCTGTTTATCAAACTACCATTGATTATAACTGTCCCTGCATTTCGGGAAAAGACAGCATGAAAAATGACTTTAGAAAGGATAATATTAAAATTTCCGTACTGCCTACATTATTATTTACGGCAGTCGGAAAAATCAATGATGTATCATTAATGACATCCTTTTATTTTAAGGATAAAAAAGATAAAATATATATTTTAGGGGAAACAAAAGCGGAACTCGGCGCCAGCGAATATTATTCAATATTGAACGTTGAAGGCGGTTTTGTCCCGAAGGTTGATTCAAAAAAAGCTGTTCAACTGTATAAAAAAATTCATGGCGCAATTAAGAATAGGCTGATAAAGTCAGCTCATGATTTGTCTGACGGAGGCATGATTGTGGCATTAACTGAAGCAGCTTTTTCAGGCAGTTTTGGTGCTGATATTATTCTTGATAATCTCGGCAATCTTACTGATGAAGAAAAGCTTTTTTCAGAAACTCCTTCAAGAATACTTATTACAGTGAGCAGTGAAAATGAAGATGCAATATTAAAATTATTCAATAATAAAGACATATATTATCTTGGTGAAGTAATTGAAAATGAAAAATTAATAGTTAGATCTAATAATAAAGTTATTCTGGAAGATAATTTAAGAGATTTAAAATCCATCTGGAAAAATGCTTTGATTTTTTAGTTTTTCTCTATTAAATATGATAAAGAATTTGTAGATTAGATATTATTAATTTTTTATTGACATAATCGATAAGTTTGAATATTATTCCTTGAATGCGTTATAAAATTGCAGCTCTATCTTCAAGTTTTAACTATCCGCATCATCCTCTTCTTTTTAAAGGTGTTGCCAAAGCCGCCAGAGAACTTAATGTTGATATTATAGGCATTACATGCGGCTCATTGAATACTCCTGAAAAAGAAATAAGAATGCGCAACATTCTTTATAATTTCATAAATCCAAAACTTTTTGACGGTTTTATAATTCCTTATTCTTCATTGGGGCAGTATGCCGGGTACAATAAATTCAGGGAATTTTTAAAACCTATTTTTCAAAAACCATGTGTTCTTATCGGCGCGGATGAACCTGATTTTATATGTATCAACTCTGATCATATCAGCGGGTTTTACCGTCTTACCTATCATCTTATTGATGTTCATAAATGCAATGCAATAGCTTTTTTAAGAGGACCAAAGTCTCACATTGTTTCCAATTACAGGGAAAAAGGTATACGCAAGGCATTTAAGGAGCTTAAAACCGATGAGAAAAATCTGTTCATCTATGCTAGAGACACCAATGTTCAAGAAGCCCGCAGGTTTGCCGATGAAATCATTAAATCAAAATTATATAAAAAATTTCGTTTTGCGATTCTCTGCAGCGGAGACGGTACAGCTTTAGAGGTTATGCAGAGATTGCAGGAATGCGGACTTGTGATACCGAATGATATAATTATATGCGGATCTTCCGGAAGTCCCGAAGGTCTTTTTTCAAAACCTTCGCTTACCACTATAGAACAGAATGTCGAAGAGCTGGGTTATAAAGCGCTTGATATTCTTATCAAACAGATCGAATCTGGATATGAACCAAAGACTTTTTTTTATGGTGCTCTTAACAGCTATCGAGAAAGCTGCGGCTGCGGATTAAATCATAAAGGCAAAAAGAATTCTTTCGGACAGAAAATAAACAATGAATTACCTGCAGAACAGAACAACCTTTCAGCATACCTTCATTTTTTCCGACAGTTCGGTTTTAAGGTAATAACTGATTTTAATTTAACGGAACTTTTTTCCATGCTGAAAATACGTCTTGGGATAAAACACTGCTACCTTTCTATCTATCACTCAGGTGCTGCAGAATATGAATATTCCGAAATGTTACAGGCACAAAAAAACGGCAGATTGCTTCTTGTGGGCAAAGACAATGCCATGTTTAAAACAACTGAGCTTATACCTGAAAATATGCTTCCCGAAGAACGTTATACATTAATCGTAGAACCGCTTTTTTACCAGGATGAACAACTTGGATTTATTACTATGGATTATATTGATCATAACGGACTCATATATGAAGCAATTGCAGCACAGATCGCCGGAGCTATAAAAAACAAGCTTCAGAGGGACAGGCTTTATATTGCAAACAGAGAACTCAAAGAGTTGTCAGTTGAGCTTGAATATTCCCAGAGGGAAATCGTTTACAGGCTCAGTGAAATTGCAGAAACCAGATCAAAGGAAACTGGTAATCATGTAAAAAGAGTTGCAGAATATTCACGTTTAATCGCCGAAAAATACGGTTTATCAGGAAAAGAGCTTGAAATTATTGAACTTGCATCTCCAATGCATGACATTGGTAAAATGGGAATTTCAGATGACATCCTTAACAAAACAGATCGCCTGACTTCTGAAGAATTTGAAATTATTAAAAGCCATACAACGATTGGGTATAATATATTGAAAAATTCAGGAAGAGAAGTATTGACCTCGGCTGCCTTAATTGCACATCAGCATCATGAAAGATTTGACGGCAGCGGATATCCATATGGACTAAAAGGAGAACAGATACATGTTTACGGGAGAATCGTGGCAATAGTTGATGTCTTTGATGCCTTAGCATGCGACCGCTGTTATAAAAAAGCATGGAAAATTGATGATATTGTTCATTTTTTCGAAAATGAAAGAGGCAGACAGTTTGACCCTGTTATGACCGATATTCTTCTGGACAATATTGAAGAATTCAGAAAAATTTTATCTATGCATAAGGATACATTTTAGATCGCCGGCGCTGCGTTTTTTACTTCATTTTTTTTTTGGCGTAAAGGCAGACCGGAAACGACCGGTTTTAATGTTGTTTGATTGAACTGTAATGTTGTTTTCTTAATGTCCGAACAGACACATAAAAGAGATATGAATTCACATAATCTGCACATATGTGTATAAATTAGCACATATAACATTAAAATATTAAAATCGTATAAAAAAGACAATTTTTAAAAAAAATTTACAGGTAAAACATCGATCAAGAAAACCGTCTGCTTCCGGATGGACTTAATCGCCAATAAAAAACGCTTCATCTGCAGCAATGTTTTATGAGTCAAAGATCCGTCCCCATCACTGACCCTGCCATTAATATTCCGCATAATCCATGGCTTGAATTGGATAATTTTGCTTTATAAATATAACTTTTATAAGATATTTGAACTCCCATTCCTTCAACAGCCTGATTTATAACAGGATCGCCTGTTTTTGTATAAGTAATAAAAGATTTTAACCCTTTAAAACCTTTTTCTGCAACTTGCAGGTATTCTTTTCCAATGTAATTGTTTACAACTGCCTTTTTTATAGTATATATGAACATTGCACTTCCAGATGTTTCTATCCAGTTTGCTTTCTCATTTTTTTTATCTATAACCTGAAACCATAAACCCGTTTTTTGATCCTGATATCTTTTTAAGCCTTCACAGGCTCTGGAGAGAATATCAATAATTTTTTTATAATTTTTATGCTCTTTTGGAAGATAATCAAGCATATCAACCAGAGCCATCATATACCAGCCCATGCCTCTTGACCAGACGAAACCTGAAACCCCTGTTTTTTCATCTGCCCAGCTTTTATCCTTATCTTCATCCCATCCGTGATACAATAAACCCGTATTTTGATCCTGCGCATGATTGGCTATTAAAATGGCTTGAAAAGTTGATTCATCGTTGCAATAATCAGAATCATTGAACAAATAACCGAATTTTATTAAGAACGGTTCCGCCATATAAATGCCGTCAAGCCACATTTCATTTTTGTAAATATCCTTATGCCAAAAACCGCCCTCCTTATTTCTGGGCTGGTTGACCAGTTCATTTTTTAAAGCAATAGCCGCTTTTTTATATTTTTCCAATCCTGTTTCCTCATATAAAAATAAAAGAAGCAGTCCCGGATGAATGTGATCAAGATTGTTCGCAGATTTGTCAAAATTTATATTACCGCTTTCATCTATATAATAATCCACCCATTTTTTGATATAGTCCAGATACTTTTTATTACCTGTTTTTTTGTAAACTTTTTCTATTCCGTGAAGAACTATACTGTTGTTGTATTCCCAGCCTTTTTGTGTTATGGTTGTCGGATCAGGCCATTTTTTAATGATCATCTCGGCAAAAGAAACAGAAATTGTCATATTGTTTTTCATCTCCTGCGAAGAATTTATGTTCATATTAATCAAAACAAATAAAATATTTATTGCAATTATTTTAAATCTCATTTTATTTACTCATATTTCAATTATAATATAAAAAAATATTTATTAAAAAAATTTTTTTATTAATTTTTTAAATTTTTTTGATTTAAGAATTTCCTTAAGTTTTAAATCTTTTATATTGCCCATAGATAATTCATCATTAAATGTACGAAGAATTCTATAACCCCATAAACAAACATCTCCTTTTGAGAGAACAGAAAGTGCAAATAAAGATTGGCGTGGAAATTTTTTGATTAAAAGAGCTAATTTCATAGTTTGCACCCTAATAAATCTTTTTGAGTAATATCTCCTACCCAATTATCATATGTATATAAATTTTCATTTCTTATCAATTTCCATAATTAATGTTTGATTGAAAAAATTATTTTTTGGGAATAATTTATGCGTCCAACGTAATTCTGGAAAATCTGAGCAATATTTTATTTTTTTTATTTTAGTTCCTTGAGGTAATATTTTAGTAAACGTTTTAAGAGTCCAATGATGTAAGTGAGGGGTTAGTTCAATAGGTGGTTCTTCTAACTTGGGAAATAATCTATATAAAAAAAAATTAAGATTAGGGATAGAAATAATACATTTATTTGTATGTTTAAATGCCTCTTTTAAAATTTCTTTAGGATTTTTTAAATGTTCTAAAACATCCGCAAAAATAATATAATCAAATTTCTCTTTGAAAGGAAAATTATTTTCTTTTGTTATTTTTTCATACTTAAAATTTTTATGTTTAAATTTAGGTTTATTAATCAAATCACATCCAATAATTTTGGAACCTTTTTTTTCTATTATTATTTTAGATAATTCTCCTTGCCCACAGCCAAAATCAAGAACCTTACTTTTATTATCAACAATCTCTGCAATCTTATAATATTTTGGAAGAGGTTTTGCGTTCTTAATGTATTTTCTTCTAATATTTTTAATAAAGTTAATCATTTCTTCTATAATTTTGTTTTGATTTAATAAATGCTTTTATAAATTCTTTACCATATGAAGTAGGATACCTTAAACACATAATCAATGCTCTCAACCATTTTGGATTTTTTACCCCCCAAATTCTAAATAATGTTCCATTTATACTACCATTTTGTTTTCTTTTTTCTAAAGTTTTATTTCCTCTATAATTTAAATGGGAATGCAAAACTCCCGTATTTATTTTAACTATTTTTCCAATTTTTTTTAATTTTAACCAAATATCTACATCTTCTCCTCCAGTATAGAATGTTTTACCATCAAATAATCCTACTTTTTTTAAAGCACTTTTCCTAAAAGCATTAAATTTTCCATCTGGAATTTCTGGATAATATCTATCTTTTCTGTCTTCCTCCTTTATCCAAGCATAAGTTAAAACAACCTTTTTATCTTTAAAAGGATTAATTAATTTTTGTAAAGCATTTTTATCCATAGGTAGACAGTCAGTATGAATTGTTACAATTATTTCTGCTCTTGCTTTTTTTATTCCTTCATTATATGCATTAGCCAAACCATTCTTACCATCTATTATCAATATTTCCGTTTTTTCTGGCTTACTCTTTTTTAGATATTTAAGTAATCTATTTAGGTATTTTCTATTTGGTTTGTATGAAGGAATTACTATTGAAATATTTTTTTTATTCATTTTATTATTTTACAAGAGAAATCTTTATAAAAAGCTTTGTATAACTAAAATTATGGCAAAAATATTTGTCTCTGGAGTTGCTGGTTTTTTAGGAAGTCATCTTGCAGAAGCATTGATTAAAGAAGGTCATAAAGTAGTGGGATGTGATAATCTTATTGGAGGATATATTGATAATGTTCCAGAGGGAGTAGATTTTCATCAAGTAGATTGTAAATATCTTAATACTATGAAAGAACTTTTAAATGGAGTAGATATAGTCTATCATTGTGCTTGCACCGCTTATGAAGGATTAAGCGTTTTTTCTCCTCATCTTGTTTGTGAAAATACTTATCAGATTTCAGTTACTATGATTACTGCTGCAATACATAACAAAGTCAAAAGATTTGTTTATTGCTCAAGTATGGCAAGATATGGGGCTCAACCAACATTACCATTTACTGAAGACATGGAGCCAAAACCTCAAGATCCTTATGGAATTTCTAAATTAGCTGCTGAGAAAGTATTAAAGAATTTGGCTGAAACTCATGGAATGGAGTATGTTATAGCAGTTCCACATAATATAATAGGTCCAAGACAAAAATATGATGATCCATATAGAAATGTAGCCTCAATTATGATTAATTTGATGTTACAAGGAAAACAGCCAATTATTTATGGAGATGGGCAACAGAAAAGGTGTTTTTCTTTTGTTCAGGATGATATTGATTGTTTGATTAAATTAGGGTTTCAAGATAATGTTGCCGGAGAGATAATAAATATAGGTCCAGATGAGGAATTTGTAACAATTAAGGAATTAGCAGAAACTCTTTCAGATTTATTAAATTTTGATTTAAAACCTAGATATTTTCCAGATAGACCAAGAGAAGTAAAATTAGCTACATGCTCTGCAGATAAGGCTAGAAGACTTTTGGGATATAAAACCAAAACAACATTAAAAGAAGGTTTAAAGCAAATGATAGATTATATTAAAGAAAGAAAAACTAGGCCTTTTAGATATACTTTTGCATTAGAGATAATTAATGAAAAAACTCCTGAAACTTGGAAAAATAAATTATTTTAATTAATAATTGATTCTTTGTAGATTTTTTCTAATTTTTTATTTCTTTCTTTTATAGAGAATTTACCATTTTTAACTTCTTTGATACAATTTTTTGACATTTTATTCCTTAATTTTTTATTTTCTATTAAAATAGAAGCTTTTTCAATTAATAACTTAATAGTATTTGAATTTAAGTCTTTTATTTCTTTTTCAAAATCAAAATTATCTGGCCTTTTTATAACAAATCCTGTTTTTCCATTTTCAATAATATCTTTTCTAGCAAATCCATCAACAGTAATTATAGGAATCCCAAATGACATAGATTCTATGAATACAAAACCAAAACTATCACTATAGCCAGGATAAATTAATATATCTGAAAAAGGATAAATTTTTTTTATTATCTTTTCATGTGGCATAAGTTCAAAAAACTTTATTTTTTTATTTGATTTATATTTTTTTAAAATTTCTTTAGGAACGGTTGAAACTATTATAGCATTAACAAAAGAGTATTTTTTGCATATTTGATCAATTGCTTCAATAGCATGTAAACCTCCTTTTTCATAAAAGTATCTACTTATAAATAGAAGATTTATATTATCTTTTTTTTGTTTTTTAAATTTAGGTGAAGGAATTGCAAAACTGACTGTTTCGGTTTTTTCTTTTATTTCAGGAAATTTTGATATAATTTCTTTTCTTGCTGTTTCTGTCCAACACATTATTTTTTTGCATTCTTTTTGTTTTAAAATATCTCTAACTTTATTTACCCCTTTTTGATTATTTTTTCCAGATATCCACATTTGCCATAAAGATTCAAAATCCGCAACCCATGGTTTTTTTGTATTTTTGCTTCCCAAACAATGTGCAAAATGTACAATATCATAATTTTTTTTAGTAGACACATTATGCGAATTAGGAATTGATAAATTTAATTTTTCAAATAATAATCGAATATATTTTTTTATGCTATTTAAAATAAGAAATTTATATTTTGAAGTTATCATACCTACTTTTTTAGTTTCAGATAAATATTCTATATTTTTTGGTGGATTTTCTATTAAAGATTTATAATATTGAGAATCAGATATTTTCCAAGGATATTGTAATAATATTTTTATTTTCTTCATATTTAAAAAATATAATTATTATAAATAAACCTTTTGGAAGTATATAAAAATTTAAAAATGAATAAACTTTTTCTTTTTAATGAAAATACTAATTGCAAATATTCCAACACAAATTTCCATTTCTGATATAAATGAAAAATATTTTATTAAATCTGGAAGTAGATGGCCATTTTCCGTAATAAAAAAAAGAGAAGAAAAATCTTGTTATATTCCTTTTCCTTTTTATTTAGCTTACACTTCTTCACTATTAAAAAAAGAAGGTTTTGATGTTTTTGTTTTGGATGGTGTTGGGGCTAATTTTTCCGAATCTCAATATTTTAATAAATTCAAAAAAATAATGCCGGATATTATTTTAATTGAAAGTCAAACACCCACCATAAGTTACGATCTTAAAATGTTAAAAAAAATGAAAAAAATAAATCCTTCACTAAAAATTCTTCTTGCTGGACCGCATCCTACAACATTTTATAATCAATTATTAAAAGATAACTCTTTTATTAATATAATTTTATTAAGAGAATATGAAATTCCTTGTTTGGAAGTTATAAAATCTAATTTTAATATAAAAAAACTTAAAAAAATAAAAGGAATAGCTTTTAGGGATAATAAAAAAATAATTATGAATGATGCTGAACTTTTAAATATTGAAAAATTACCTTTTCCAGATAGATTTTCTTTTCCATTATCTGATAAACCTAATTTATCTGTTTATTGGGACGGATTTTGTCAGCTAAAACCTTGTATTCAAATGCATGCTTCTAGAGGATGTCCATTTAGATGCAATTTTTGTCTTTGGAATCAAGTAATGTATTGTAATAAACAATATAGACCATTTAATGTAAAAAAAATTGTAGATGAAATGGAATTTTGTGTAAAAAAATTTAATGCAAAGGAAATATATTTTGATGATGATACTTTTACAGGAAATAAAAATCATGTAATTGATTTTTGTAAGGAAGTAATTAGAAGAAAACTAAAAATTAAATGGTCTTGTATGGGTGATGCTATGATTACAGATAAAGAAATGATTAATTTTATGCACAAGGCAGGATGTATTGGAATTAAATTTGGTGTAGAATCTTCAAGTAAGAAAATTCTTAATGAAATAGGAAAACCTTTAGATTTTAATAAAGTTAAAATATTTTTACAAGAGTGTTCTAAAAGAAAAATTAAAACTCATGCTACATTCACTTTTGGAATTATGGGGGAAACAAAAGAAACTATGCAAAAAACTTTAGATTATGCCAAAAATATCGATGTAGATTCAGTACAGTTTTCTATAACTATTCCATTTCCAGGGACAAGATATTTTGATAAGATGGATCAAGAAGGAAAAATTCTTTCAAAAAATTGGGAAGATTATGATGGATCAAATAAATCGATAGTTGATTTTGGAACTCTTTCAAATAAAGAAATAGAAGATTTTTGTTCACATGCAAAACAAAATTGGTTAAAACATAAAAAAAATGATTTTAAGTGGTTAAGAAGACAAATATTTTTCCAAATAAGATCTTCTTTTAATCAAGGAGCAGGATATTTTATTAATAAATTAAAAAAATTTATTAATTTAATCTAAATTAATCAAATCTTTTTCATTTTCTTTAATCCAATTATAAATATCATTTATTGTTTTTTTAAGATTTCTTTTTGGATACCAATTACATAATTTATTTATTTTTGAGGAATCCAAAATGACCCATTTTATATCCCCTTTTCTATTTTCCAAAACACTATTTATTTTTATTTTATTTTTTGTTATTTTTTCGCACATGGAAGTTAATTCTAATAATGAAACTGAATTATTATTTCCCCCACTAACATTAAATGTTTTTCCATTAAAATTTTGAAAATTATTTATTTGCATTTTAATTAAATCATATAAGTCATCTATATGCAAAAAATCTCTAACTTGTTTTCCTTTTCCACCAAATCCTATATAGGAAAGTTCTTTTTTAAAATAATGGCGTAAAACCCATAAAACAATAACTCCTTGGTCAACTTTTCCCATTTGCCAAGGACCCGCAATTACACCACATCTATTTATAATAAAATTTAAATTATAATTTTGACTATACTCATGAATTAACATTTCTGAAGATAATTTAGTAAAGCCATATAATGATCTTGGTTTTTCTATTTCAATAGGAAATTCTTCCGATATTCCTTCTTTGGTTATTCCTAATGAATTTTCTTTCAAAATAAATCTAGTACCATTTTCTATAAATTCTTTATTATTAATATTATCTATTGGATAAACCCTGCTTGTTGATAGAAAAATTATTTTTGCCTTATTTTTTCTACATATTTTTAAACAATTTATTGTTCCACTTAAATTAGTTTTTAAAAGATAATCTGGAGAGCTATCAACACCAGCCATAACTGAAGGTTCAGCAGAACATTCTATCATTAAATCAAATTGACCTACTTCATTAAAATCTTCAATATTTCTTATGTCTCCATGAATAAATTTAATATTATTTTTTTTTAATCTTAAAATATTAAATTCTGATCCTCTTCTTTTTAAATTATCCAAGCAAATAATTTCAACTAAAGGATTATCTTTTTTTATATTAATTGCAAGATTTGATCCTATAAAGCCTGCTCCACCGGTTATAATAATTTTATTAAACATTTTTATTCTTTGAAAACTGAACAAATATCTTGAAGTATTGTATCAATATCATATTTGTATTTCCATTTAGGATAATGTTTTTGAAATTTACTAACATCTGAAATATACCATATATGATCTCCAGAACGATTTGCATCTAAATAAATTATATTTGCTTTTTTATTCAAAATTTTCTCTATTTTTTGAATTGCTTCCATCATTGAAATATTAGAGTGTCTTGATCCTCCCATATTATAAACTTCTCCTGAACGAGGATTTTGATAAAAATGATAAAAAGCATTTACTAAATCATAAGAATGTATATTATCTCTTACTTGTTTACCTTTATATCCAAAAATTTTATATTCCTTTCCTGTTGCAATACATTTTATTAAATAAGCTAAAAAACCATGTAGTTCTGCAGCACTGTGGGCAGGACCAGTCAAACAACCCCCCCTAAAACAAGCAGTTTTTAGATCAAAATATTTACCATATTCTTGAACTAAAACGTCCGCTGCAATCTTTGATGCTCCAAAAATACTATGTTTTGATTGATCAATAGACATTGATTCATCAATTCCTTTTTCAGCATATTTATGATTTTTATCTACTTCATATCTTGTTTCTAGTTCAATTAAAGGGAGATAATTTGGAGTATCTCCATATACTTTATTAGTAGATGTAAAAATAAAAACTGCCTCAGGGCAATATTTTCTAAAATTTTCTAAAATGTTTAATGTACCCAGAGCATTAACTGAAAAATCAGTATGAGGCTCTTTTGCAGCCCAATCGTGAGAAGGTTGAGCAGCGCAATGAATTATTAAATCAAATTTATTATTTTGAAATAGTTCCTCTATTTTTTGATTGTCTCGAATATCAATATTAAAATGAATATAATTTGGAATATTTTTTTTTAAATTTTTAACATTCCAGCTAGTATCTCCCTCCTCCCCAAAAAAATATTTTCTAAGATTATTATCTATGCCGAAAACTAAAAATCCTTTATCTGAAAAGAACTTTGCAGATTCTGAACCAATTAATCCTCCCGAACCCGTTATTAGTACTTTTTTCATTTTTTCATGTAAACTCCCGATGGAGATACAAATGGGTTAAACCTTTTTAAAATTAAGTATTTACTTTTGATATATTTTTGACCATTATTATTCTTCCAATCAATAGGTGATTCCTCAAGATGTTCTGGATGTCCCCTCCAAGGAGCCTTTAATATTAAAATCCCTCCACGTTTAAGTTTTTTATCTAACAAAAAAAATACTTCTGAGGGGTTTTTCAAATGTTCTAAAACATCAATACAAAGTATTACATCAATCGAATTGTCTAAGATTTCTGATAAATATATATTTTGTATTTTTATATTTAACTGGGGATTATTTTTAATGTAATTTTTAATAAATTCTTTTGCTAAATTATTCACATCTGCTAAAATTAATTGTGATTTTGGAGCGTATTTTTTTTGATAACTTAATGAAATAGAAGCAGTACCACAACCGTAATCTAATATTTTTCCCTCAAAATCTTTTGAAACATGTTTTTTTAATGCTCTTAAAATATACGGTCTTTTAAATTGATCTTGTGCATTTGCTGCAATATTTATAGCACCCAACAAACCATTCCATTTTTTATAGAATTCTTTTGTAGGAGGCTTACCATTTAATTCTTTTTTAGAAAAATCTGGCCAAAGATCAGACAATTTTTTAATAGATTCCTCTTCCTTCAAATACCCATAAAACACAAGAAATTTTTTAATATCTTTTAAAAAGTTATTTTCCCATTCTTTTAATAATTTTATTTCTTTTGAATAAACTATCTCTTTATATTTTTTTTT